>CALQLF020000123.1 GCA_943331345.2 Candidatus Planktophila lacus
TCCAGCGCCGTGGCGACGCGGGCCGCGAAAGTGGCCCAGGACTCCACGCCCGGCGGATTGAATTCGCCGCGAACCCATAGCCGGAAGGCGCCGTCGAATTGCTTGAAGAATTCGCGCATCTTCGCCTGCCGTTCGCCGTCGCCGATTTCGCCCGAATGGAAGGCGTCCAGGTCCGCTTCGCTGCGGCCCAGGTAACTATTGAACATGCGGATGGCGTCGTGTTCATCGAAGGCTTCTTCCAACTGCGCCTCCGGCAACGGCAGTCGGGCGGCCGCGTAGGCCTCGCGGACGCCTTGTTCGGTTTGGCGGTGGCGCAGGCGCGGCCCGACGATGACCCGGTCGAAGTGTTCGCCGCGGTGGACCAGCCAGCGCCCCAGTGCGCGCGCCTGCTCCTCGCCGATGGGCGACAGTTGGTCGTAATTGCGGCCGAAAAAACTGGCCTGTCCATGGCGGACGAGGGTGAGGTGTCCCAAACGAAGCTCCCGGTGGTGAGGCTGCATGATAAGGCAGCGGCGCCCCGCGCTACACTGCGCCCATGAGCCGGAAGACCATCCACGATGTCGCCGCCGCGGCGGGCGTGTCCATCAAGACCGTCTCGCGCGTGCTGAACGATGAGACCAACGTGCGCCCCGATACGCGCGCCCGCGTGCTGGCGGCTATCGACACCCTGCAGTTCCGCCCCAGCCTGCTGGCGCGCAGCTTGGCCGGTAACCGCAGCCACACGCTGGGCTTCATCTACGACGACCCGAGCGTGCACCACCTGACGGACCTGCAGCGTGGTGCCATGGCGCGTTGCCGTGAGGCGGGCAACCGACTGCTGGTGCAGCCCTTCGTGGAGCGCGGCGCGGAACTGGTCCGGGAAGTCGTCGGCTTTGTGACGCAAACCCATCTCGATGGCCTCATCGTCACGCCGCCGCTGTCGGTGCTGCCGGACTTGGCAGCGGCACTGGAAGAACGCGGTATTGCCCACGCCCGCATAGCGCCCGGCGATGGCGCCACGAACGTGCCGACCACCGATATGGACGACGTGAGTGCGGCGCGCGAAATGACCGAGCACCTGTTGGGGCTGGGCCATCGCGACATCGCCTTCATCATCGGCCACCCGGAGCACGTCTCTGCGCACCAGCGTTTCATGGGCTTTCGGTTGGCGATGGAAGCGCATGGGTTGCTGCCACCGGCCGGGCGAGTGGTGCAGGGGGCCTATTCGTTCGAAAGCGGCGTGGCGGCGGCGCGCAAGTTGCTTGCGGCGCGGCCGCGGCCCACCGCCATCTTCGCCAGCAACGACGACATGGCGGCCGGCGTGCTGCTGACGGCCCACGACCTTGGCATTGCGGTACCGAGCGAGCTGTCCGTCGCCGGCTTCGACGACAGTTTCATTGCAGGCACTTTGTGGCCGCGGCTGTCCACGGTGCACCAGCCCAGCTTCGATTTGGCCTACGAGGCCACGGGCCAGTTGCTGGCGTTCCTGAAAACCGGGGAGGTGCCGCCACGGCTGCGGGTGCCGCACCGCTTGGTGGTGCGTGCCTCCACGGGCCCGGTGCCCGCTTAGGCGCCATCCATTTGACATATTAGCGGGGCACACTGACAGCGTTGCTGTGAATGTCTGACCCCAGACGGTCCAGGCGGCCAGGATGAAAATGCTGGTCGCCTCTTTTTTGGGTGCGCGTGACAGCGTTGTCATTTGCGTGGCATACTGCGCCCATGACACTGCCCCCTATTCTCGCCCCGGGCGCCCGGGCCGGTTTTGTGCTGTTTGGCGCTACCGGCGACTTGTCCCGTCGCATGCTCTGGCCGTCCTTGTGGCACCTCCACCAAGACGGTCTGCTGCCGCCGGGCTTGCACCTCTATGGCGTGGCCTCGCGTGACCTGACCCGCGAGGCCTTTCAGAACCTGGTGGCGGAAGCTTTGCAGTTCCGCCCGGGCGAAGTGACCTCTGTCGATGAGATGCGCGCTTTCATTGCGCGCATCGACTACCGCTCCATCGATTTGGGGAAGGGCGGTTACGACAAACTCCATGGTCTGCCGGGTCTGGGCTCCGGCGACGCCTTTCAGGCCTACTACCTATCGACGCCACCAGCGCTCTATGGTCCGGTGTGCGAAAGCCTGCAGTGCGCGAACCTCGTGCACGCGAACTCGCGTGTGGTGCTGGAAAAACCGATCGGCCATAGCCGCGAGAGCGGTGCGGTCATCAATCGCGCTGTAGCCGAAGTGTTCGAGGAAGACCAGGTCTTCCGTATCGACCACTATCTGGGCAAGGAGACCGTGCAGAACTTGTTGGCGCTGCGCTTCGGCAACATCCTGTTCGAGCCGCTGTGGAACGGCCAGTGGGTGGAGCACGTCCAGTTGACGGTGGGCGAGACGGTCGGCGTGGAAGGCCGTTGGGGCTATTACGACGATGCGGGCGCGCTGCGCGACATGGTGCAGAACCACATGTTGCAGATGCTGGCCTTGCTCGCCATGGACCCGCCCTCGAGTCTTGATGCCGCGGCGGTGCGCAACGAGAAGATCAAGGTGCTGCGCAGCTTGCGGCCCATCACGGCGGCGAATGTGGTGGCCAACACGGTGCGTGGCCAGTACGGCGCGGGTATTGCCAATGGCGCACCCGTGCCGGGATACCTAGAAGAGCAAGGTGCGCGCACCGACAGTGGCACGGAAACGTTCGTGGCGCTGCGCGCGGATATCGACAACTGGCGTTGGGCCGGTGTGCCGTTCTACTTGCGTACCGGCAAGCGCATGGCCGCTCGCCGTACGGAAATCGTCATTCAGTTCAAGCCGGTACCGCATGACCTCTTCGCCGGGCATTCCTCCGGTGGCCTGCAGGCTAATCGCCTCGTCATTGGCATGCAGCCGAATGAACACATCACGCTGGAACTGATGAGCAAAGAGCCGGGGCTTTCCGGTACGGCCTTGCGTCGCGTGCCGCTGGATCTTTCTTTGCACGAAGTGTTTGGTGTCGAGCGTCCGCGCATTGCGTATGAGCGCCTACTGCTCGACTTCCTCCGCGGCGACCCGACGCTGTTCGTGCGCGTGGACGAAGTGGATGCGGCCTGGCAATACATCGACGGCATCCACGCCGGCTGGCGCGCCGTGAACCAGCGGCCGCAGAAATATCTGGCGGGCTCTTGGGGCCCCACCTCCGCCATTGCCCTGGCGGAACGCCACGGCCATAGCTGGTACGAGTGATGGCAGCGGTTTCCCCTTTGACGCAACGCGAAGTGGTCTGGCATGAAGCAGCAGACCGCACGGCGCTGGCCAAAATGCTGGCGGATGCGCTGGAGCAAGCTTCGCGCGAAGCGCTGCAAGCCGGCGGCGATGCGTTCTTTGCCATTGCCGGCGGCGAAACGCCAAAGGCCACCCTGCGCGAGTTTGGCACGCGTGCCTTGCCGTGGCGCAAGGTGTGCCTAGTGCCCACGGATGAACGGGTGGTGCCGGTGGCGAGCCCCTACAGCAATGAACGCCTGCTGCGCGAACTGCTGCCGCAAGCCCGCGTGCTCGGGCTGATGTCCCCACAGACCTTGTTCGACCATTCTCCTGTCACGTTGGCGGCGCAGGCCGACCAGCGCTTGTCCTTGTTGCCGCGTCGTTTCGACGCCGTGCTGCTAGGCATGGGCGGCGATGCCCACACTGCTTCGTTGTTTCCCGGTGCTGAGGGGCTGGCTACCGCGCTGTCCCCGGCGCCGCGTCCCGCGGTGGTGTCGTTGACGCCAAGCCCGTTGCCTGCCAACGCGCCTTATCCGCGGCTGACGTTGACGCTGGGCCGCCTGACGTGGACCCGCCGTTTGTGGCTGCTGGTGACGGGTGCCGACAAGCGCCGCGTGCTGGAACAGGCACTGGCCCAGCCGGACCCGTTGTTGCGTCCCGTGAGTGCCTTGCTGACGCCGGGGGCGAGCAGTGCCTCGCCGCTCGAAATCTTCTGGGCACCATGAGGAAGCCAGCAGCATGAGCACTGAAGTCATGAAACTTGCGGTCATGAGTTTGCTGCTATGAGCCCACTGCATCCTGTCGTTGCTGCCGTTACCCAGCGCATTGTCGAGCGCAGCGCCGCCACGCATGCTGCTTGGCGCGAACGTATGGAGGCCGCGGTGCTGGCAGCGCCGGCGCGCAAAGACCTGCCATGCTCCAACCTCGCTCATGTGGCGGCGGGTGGCGGCAACGACAAATCCACGTTGGCGTTCGGTGCCAGCCCGAACGTCGGGGTTGTCACCGCTTACAACGACATGCTCTCGGCGCATCGGCCGTTCGAGGCCTACCCGGAACTGCTGCGGCAAGCAGGCCGCCATGTCGGTGCCACGGTGCAGGTGGCAGGCGGTGTGCCTGCCATGTGTGATGGCGTCACGCAGGGCCGCGATGGCATGGAGTTGTCGCTGTTCAGTCGCGATGTCATCGCGCTCTCCACGGCAGTGGCGTTCTCGCACGATGCCTTCGATGCGGGCTTGCTGCTGGGCGTCTGCGACAAGATTGTGCCGGGCCTGTTCATGGGCGCCGCAGCGTTTGCGCACTTGCCCCTGTTGTTCGTCCCGGCCGGCCCCATGGCCAGCGGCTTGCCGAACAAGGCGAAGGCGGAAGTACGCCGTCGCTTTGCCGAAGGCAAGGCAACGCGCGACGAACTGCTGTCATCGGAACTCGGCGCCTACCATGATGTGGGCACCTGCACGTTTTACGGCACGGCCAACACCAACCAGATGGTGTTGGAATTCCTCGGCCTGCACGTGCCGGGCGCGGCGTTCGTGCAGCCGGCTTTGCCGCTGCGTCATGCGCTCACCGTCGCGGCGCTGGAACATGTGGCAGCGGAGGCTGCGCGTGCGCCCGCTGAACGTCGCACCTTGGCGCGTTCACTCGATGCACGCAGCCTGGTGAATGCCACTGTGGGTTTGATGGCGACGGGTGGCTCCACGAACCACACGCTGCACTTGCCCGCGATGGCGCGCGCGCTGGGGCTCGAACTGACTTGGGAAGACATGGCAGACCTTTCTGCCGTCACGCCATTGCTGGCGCGGGTTTATCCGAACGGCAAAGCCGACGTGAACCACTTCCATGCGGCCGGCGGGTTGGCGTTTGTCCTGCGCGAGCTGCTGGACGCGGGGTTGCTGCATGAAGACGCGCCGACCGCTTGGGCCGGTGGCCTGCGTGCGCAGGCACGCGAGCCGTTCCTGGTGGACAGCAAGCTGCAATGGCGGGCAGCGCCGCTGAAGTCGCTCGACGAAGACGTGCTGCGTCCCGTCGCGAATCCATTCGCTGCGGATGGCGGCATGCGCTTGTTGCGTGGCAACCTCGGGCGAGCCGTCATCAAGGTGTCCGCTGTGGAGCCCGCGGGTTGGGTGGTACAAGCACCGGCACGCGTCTTCACCAACCAGGCGGACTTGGTCGCGGCTTTCAAGGCGGGCACGCTCGATGGCGATGCCGTGGTAGTAGTGCGTGGCCAAGGCCCGAAGGCCAATGGTATGCCGGAGCTGCATGGCCTCACCCCGGCCCTTACCAGCCTCATGTCACGCGGTTACCGCATTGCGCTGGTGACCGACGGGCGCATGTCGGGTGCCAGTGGCACTGTGCCTGCTGCCATCCATGTGACGCCCGAGGCCGCCGACGGCGGCCCCATCGCCTGCATTCGCGATGGTGACCTCATGCGTCTGGACGCACGCGCCGGTACGCTCGAAGTCCTGGCAGACCTCGGCTCGCGCGAACCGGTTCCCGTGTCCTCGGTTCCGGTGTTCGGCACCGGGCGCGAATTGTTCGGCACCGCCCGTGCCGCTGTCGGTACCGCTGCGAGCGGTGCCTCCTTCATCCTCTGAAGAGACTACGTCATGCCTACGCAGAGCATCGAGACCATCCTCACCCGCAACCGCGTGCTGCCGGTCATCACCCTCGACGACTTGAACGACGCGCTGCCGTTGGCGCGTGCCTTGCGCGATGGTGGACTGGACGTATTGGAAGTGACGCTGCGCACTGAAGCAGGCCTCAAGGCCATCGAGAAGATTGCCGCGGACTGCCCGGGCGTGGTGGTGGGCGCCGGCAGTGTGCTGGCACCGGCGGATATGGCTGCGGTGCGCGATAGCGGTGCGGCTTTCGCCGTGTCGCCAGGGCTCACGGCGTGGCTACTCGATGCCGCGCGTGCCAGTGGCATTCCTTATCTGCCCGGTGCGGTGAGCCCTTCCGAGCTGATGCTCGGTATGGAATACGGCTATGAGTGGTTCAAGATTTTCCCGGCCATGGCACTGGGCGAAGAGCACATTCGCTCTATCGCCGCGCCGTTTCCGAAGCTGAAGTTCGTGGCCACCGGTGGCATTCGCGAAGCAGACATTCCCCGCGTGCTGGCACTGCCGAACATGCGCGGCGTCGGCGTTTCGTGGGTGGTGCCCGCGAACTTGCTGAAGACCAAGGACTGGGCCGGCATTACGGCCTTGGCGCAACGCGCCGTGGCGGCTGCTGCCAGCGCTTGAAGGCGGCCCGTCGCTCACAATGGGCAGCGCCGGGAATACGCGCTTTGGTACCCCGGCTTCGCCACTACGGCTTCAGGTGTAGCGGCCGTTCCGCTGCAACACCTCGATCTTGTAGCCGTCCGGGTCCGTGATGAAGAAGAACTTCGCCAGCGGATTGCCGTTGTGCTGCATCTGCTTCACCGGTGCGGGTGCCAGCCCCAGCTGAGTGACGCGGGCGTGTTCGGCCTCGATATCGTCCACGCACACCGCGACGTGCCCATAGGCGCCGCCATGCGTATAGGGTTCGGTCTGGCCGTGGTTCACGGTCAACTCCACCTCGAAATCGTTCTCGCTATTGCGCAAGTAGATGAGGGTGAAGGTATCGAAGGCGAAGCGCGCGGCCACTTGCAGGCCGAAGGCGTCCCCGTAGAACTTGACGGAGCGTTCCTCGTCCATGACGCGGATCATCGTGTGAATCAACTTGGCCATGTCGGTTCCTATGCCGCGTGCTGTTGAATGGGCGCCCAGGCGAGCAGCGTGGCGTCCTCGGATTTTGCATTCGGCACCA
>CALQLF020000124.1 GCA_943331345.2 Candidatus Planktophila lacus
GAGAGGTCAAAGCTCTGGCCAGTGTTGGTGCTGGTGAACTTGATGGCACTGGCGGCGGAATCGCCAACTGCCGTGACCTGCCCGAGGTCGACGACCACCGACTTGACGCCGTCCCAAATGGCGACGAGCACCGAGCCATTGCCCGTGCTCGGGTTCACTACCTGCGCGTGGGCAGGACCGGCCACCATGAATAGCGCAAAGAACGCCGCCAGCCACTTCGATCGCAAATTCATGGCACAACTCCGCCAAGGTATTTCGAGCGAGTATCAAAGGAACCCCGCAGTTCTCATATCCCTCAATCGGGCTATTTTTCATGAACTTTATATTGCAGAAAGATGACTGCCTCGCACTACTGTTGGAGGCACCAACGCTGGAATTTTCCCGATTGGGCTATTCCCTTATCCACTGATTCGCAACCACAATGGCCAAGTTTCAAGTTACGGATCCTTCCGCATGCATCGATCGCAAGGTATTGAATCTAGGCCGCGCATGGTGCGCACGACAACGACTCTTACGGGCGCACTGCTGCTGGCTTGCAGCCTCGCAGCTTGTAGAAGTTCATCTAGCGGCACCGAGGCCGTCGTCGCTACTGCCGGGAGCCACAACATCACCGCGGGGCTCTTTGCCGCCTATGTGCAGCAAGTAGCTCACGGCCCACCAGAAAAACTGGACCCCACCTATCGTGCGCGCCTCCTGCAGGAGTTGGTACAAATCACCAGTGCCGCCGAAGCCGAGGCTCAACTAGCGGACCGTGAAACTGGTTATGCCGTGGAACTGCAGCGGCTCAACTTGCTGGCGAACGCAGGCGCAAAGCGAGCCGGAGTCTTCGCGGAGCCGAGCGAAGCTACAATTCAACAAGCCTATGCAGCGTTCGTGAATTCGCATCCGGCTAGTGAATACCGCGTGGCGCACGTTTTGGTTCCTACGGAGGCCGCGGCTCTCGGAGTCATCAGAAAACTGACTAACGGTGCCGACTTCGCAACCCTGGCAAAGACCGAATCCGCTGACGAATCTCGAACACGCGGCGGCGAAATCGGGTGGTTGCACCCTGGTGCCCTACCAAAGACTTTCACAGAGGCTGCCGCCGCATTGGCACCAGGCCAGTACACCACCCAGCCCGTAAAATCCCCGTACGGCTGGCACGTCATTCGCCTACTGGAGCGCCGTACTTCGAGCGCCCCGCCGCTCGCCGAAGTTCGCGCGCAACTGGTGGCCAATTTGCAGCACGAGAAATACGAAGC
This sequence comes from Candidatus Planktophila lacus, assembly GCA_943331345.2. GTDB lineage: Bacteria > Pseudomonadota > Gammaproteobacteria > Steroidobacterales > Steroidobacteraceae > CAIOHZ01. The sequence goes on from CALQLF020000124.1 coordinate 1,242, forward strand.
GTTTCTGGCGAAGGCCAAGTAATCCACCTCGCCTAGAGAAGCATTGAACGCTCCTTGCGGGCCTGATCACCCTATTATCCGCATTTTATGCGGAGAATATTGCTCTTGCGGAGAATAGCACCCATAATCTCCGCATGAATTACGGAGAATATAAGTACGTCTGGCAGGCACCGGGGTGGCCAGCGTGGCGCGTGGACCTGGCTCGCCTCGCCCAACCACTCGCCGAGGCCAGTGCTGCCCAGGGGCACTTGCTGGGCCGCTTGGTGGACGTAGGCCTGCCGCTGCGCTCGCAGGCCAGCCTTGCCGCACTCACCGACGACGTGGTGAAAACCAGCGAGATCGAGGGCGAACAACTCGACCCGTTTTCGGTACGGTCGTCTGTGGCGCGCCGGCTTGGCCTCGATATTGGCGCTCTGGCGCCCGCGGACCGCCAAGTAGATGGTGTAGTCGACATGGTCTTGGATGCCACCCGCAACGCGCTGACTCCTGTGACGACAGAGCGCTTGTGGGGCTGGCACGTGGCCTTGTTTCCTGCGGGCCAATCCGGGCTCACTCCAGTACGGGTAGGCATGTGGCGAAACGACGCTACTGGCCCTATGCAAGTAGTTTCCGGTCCCATCAGTCGTCCGCGTGTGCACTTTGAGGCGCCGCCAGCAGTAGCACTGGACGCCGAGATGACCCGCTTCCTCGATTGGGTAAACGGCGTGCAACCGCTGCACCCGTTGCTAAAGGCCGGTATCGGCCATCTGTGGTTCGTGACCCTGCACCCCTTCGATGATGGCAACGGCCGTATGGCGCGAGCATTAGGGGACCTGCTACTTGCACGCGCTGATGGCAGTGCGCAGCGCTTCTATAGTTTGTCGGCGCAGATTCAGCGCGAACGAAAGGCCTACTACGAAGTGCTGGAGCGAACGCAGCGAGGCAGTCTTGACGCCACGGAATGGCTGGAATGGTTTTTGGGCGCGCTGCTGCGCGCTATGCACCAAGCGCAGCAAACGCTAGACGCCGTCTTGGTCAAGTCTAGTTTCTGGCAGCGCCGCAGCAGCTTGCCCCTGAACGAACGCCAAGTGAAACTGCTGAATCGCTTGTTGGATGGCTTCGACGGCAAGCTGACCAGCACCAAATGGGCCGCCATCGCCAAGTGTTCACCGGACACTGCCTTACGCGATATCAATGAACTCGTGGCGCAAGGCGTGCTGCGAAAAACCGAAGCCGGTGGGCGCAGCACCAGCTACGTATTGGCAGGCAATTAAGCCCTAACGCTCCGCGTCGAACAGCAGTTCGAAGGCTTCGACAATGACGGGCATGTCGTCGGCCACTGCCAGTCCATAGGGCTCCAGCATCGCGCCCCAGTACGCGGTATGCAGCGGGCGCCACACGGCAATGTCGCGCACGGGCGAGCCGTCCACGGCGGTGTCTTCGTTCGTCATGTCCCCAAAGGCCACGGTATGCACGCGACGCGTACGCACCAACAAGGTGGGCGTACCGTCGTAGTCCACCAGCACCAAGGAGTCCCCTACTTGCGGTGGCGGACGTTCGCCGCGTGCCACCAGCCACGGCAAGGTAAAGGTGCCGGTCTTGTCGCCCGCGCGGATCAGATCAAAAATTTGGCGAGTGGTGGGCGCATCGAGGCCTATCCAGCGCCATTGGCAGCCAGCAGCGGACTGCAACTCCGGAACCGCACTTTGCGCACGCGCCCAGAACGCGGCGACGGCCGCAGGGCTGGGTGCGGCAGGTTCCGCGGCAGCATTGGACTCATCAGCTTGGTTGGTCTGGTCCACCATTGCTTCACTTCCCATATAAGCCCCCTTGCCGCTGCCGCGTCCGCCAGTCGATGGGCGCCACGGCCGGCAGTACCCACACCCAGCCGATGACCCCGAGCACGTTCAGCACGGCCACCAGCGCGAACGCCAGCCCGAACTGGCCCGTGGAATACACCAAGAAGCCGGTAACGATAGGCGCCACCATGCCGGCCACGTTACCTGCGGCATTCTGCAAGCCTACCCAACGCCCCGCCGCTTCCGGCCCCGCGAGAATTTGCGGAATGGCGAACAGCCCCGGGTACGAAGCACCGGCGATGATAAGGAATGCGAACAGGCAAGCCACGGAGCCCGTCTCCCCGAGCGTCATCATGCCCACCATGCACAGCACCGTGCCGGCGTGGCTAACGCCCATAATCGACTTGTAGACCTTCGTGGCGCTGTGCCCGTTGCGCAGCCAACGGTCCGCCAGAAAGCCCATGCCGAAAGCGGCGCCCGCGTTCAGTAGATAGCCCATGGACGCCAGCAGTGACATCGTCTCCAGCGAATAGCCGCGGTCTTTCACCAGGTAAAACGGCAGCCAGGAGACGATGAAGTAATAGCCATAGTTCGAAGCGAAGTGGCCGAGCGAAGCACCCCACAGCGAACGCTCACGCAGCAACGTAGCGAGCGAAGGCCCGGCAATGCCGGCTTCCGTCTTCGCGGGTGCTGGCACCTTCGCCCGCAGCCAGGGAATGAGCCACAGCAGCGAGACCAACCCGAACACAATGAACACCGGCCGCCAGCCGAGCTTAGCCATGAGCAGGCCGCCGAGGAACGTGCCGACCGCCGGGCCGATGAGATAGCCGAAGCTGAGTACGCCGTTCGCTACGCCTAGCCGTTCCGGCGGCACGCTAGCGGCCAGTACCTTCGAGGCGCAAGGGAACGCACCGCTTTCGCCGATGCCGAGCACGATGCGCAGCAGCAGCAAAGAGAGGAACCCACCCGCGAAACCGGTGAGCAGCGTGGCCACGGACCACAACGCCAGCCCCAAGGCGAAGACGGACTTCGCTCCGAAGCGTTCCGCCAACACCCCCATGAGCGGCATGAACGGCACGTAGCCGAAATAGAACGCGGAGAAGAGGATGCCGAGTTGGGCTTCGTTCAACCCCAGCTCACCCTGCACCAGCGAGGCTGCCGTGGAAAGGTTGCCGCGGTCCACGTAGTTGATGAACACCGCCGTGGTCACAAGCAGGACCATTCGACTGGCGTTGCGGGAATCGGTCATGGGCAACCTCTACGGGTGGGCTTCCGGGTGTTCCACCGCATGATACGCACAGTCAGTCTGCTTTGAGACGACTGACCATGGCGACCGGGTCGCCGGCGTTCACCGGCGGCGTGCCAACCACGTAGTTCACCACGCCCGCAAAGGGCGAACGAATTTCGGTGAGGGTCTCGCCGAAGGGGTTCACCAGCACGCCGAGAACGCCGTTGGCCGCAATGGCATAGCCGTCGCGCACTGCGGCGCGGAAGATGCCCTGAGCCGGGCTAGGCACCACCTCATAGCCGGTCAGCCACACTACGCCCGTGTTGGGCTTTTCGGTGCCCGCCGTCATCTGCAAATGCCGCAGCACGTTGTGAATGCCGTTCACGGCCAGGTCCACCCATTCGCGGCCGTTCAGGCCCAGCTGCCCGGTTTCCGTCGTGATGGCCGGGATGCCGCGCGACAGAGCCGTCTGGTCCGTGTAAAGCGAGGCTTCCGGCGGCAGCAGCGGCGCGTCATCGTAGACGATGTGGTCCAGCCCGAAGGCCAGCGCCAACCCACGACTGGCAGCATCAAGTTCGGGCTTGCCCACCACCGGCATGTACACATAGGGCCGCAGCGCTTCGTTGCCGTCGCCAGCATGCAGGTCGATGAGAAAGTTCGCCTTCTCGATGACTTCCCGCGTCAGCGCATACGCCATGCGTTCGCTTAGCGTGCCGGCTGCCTTGCCCGGGAACACGCGGTTTAGGTTCTTGCCATCCACGGGGCTGGTGTAGATGGTGCGCCCGTAGAACGACGGCGGGTTCGCGATGTGTACCAGCACCAGCGTGCCGGCAAGGCTGGCAGGCGTCACCGTCTGCCGCAGTTCCTGCAAAGCCGTAACGCCGGGGTATTCATAGCCGTGAACGCCTGCAATAAGCACCAGCACTGGCCCCGGCTTCGCACCGCGAACGATGCTGACAGGAATACGCGTGCCGGAATCACCGGCCGCGGCAGGCACTTCGAGATAGCCGGACACCGCCTCCCCCATGCCCGCATGGAGCGTGCCGACGGTGAAGGGAGTGGCTGTGGCGACCGTGGGTGCTGCCAATGACGCGGCAACCGGAACGGCAGCGAAGAGGAGTGCAAAGGTTTGAGCAAGTCGCTTCATACACGGCTCCGATAGTGAACGGCTGATGATGCCACCTTGGAGGCGCTAGTCAGCCCGCAATTTCTTCCAATTATCTGCCTGGCTGGGCCCGTCGCGCTGGACAAACCGTGCCAGTTGCAGCGCCAAAAAGACATGGCATCACAAAACGCCCGTCAGGCGGGTTAACCTACGGTCATTGTCATGCAGCGAATCGGGGCGTAGCTATACGCCAAAACAGCCCGTCTGCAGAAAACACCGGGGAAAGCACGATGTTCAAGCACATGAACCTTAGCCGCAAGTTCATCAGCGGCTTTCTGGTGACCGCGTTTTTCACGCTAGTGGTTGGCGTTTTGGGCATTTCCAATGCCGGCAGCGTCAACGGCATGCTGAACAACCTGTACGAGAACAACCTGATACCCATCAAGGATGTGGCCAACGCCAACATGCAGTCCATTTACCATAACCGGGGTCTCTACGATTACATCATCGAGACAGACAAGGCGGGGATGGACCGCATTGCCAAAACCATGGACGAGCACGAAGCCAAGATGCAGGAACTGCTCGCAAAATACGGCAAGACCCAACTGACAGACCCCGAGAAGCAGGCACTGCAGCAGGCCAACAACCAATGGCCCGCCTACCTTGCCGCGGCCAGGAAAGTGATGGCGTTTTCGTACGAGGGCAAGAACGTTGAGGCCATGGCCGTCATGCAAGGCGAGGCCACCACAGCGTTCCAAGCCTACGACGACACACTCTCCAAAATCGTCGATATCAACGACGTTTTAGGCAAGAAAGCCTACGACGACAGCGATACCGCGTACTTCTCGGCGCGCCGCATCATGCTCGGCTTGATTGTGGTTGCGCTGGTTCTTTCGGTTGGTCTGGGTGTTTTCCTCACCCGGAGCATTACCCTGCCCATCAATCGTATCGTCGAAAACCTCAACGCCAGCGCCGGGCAAGTCGCAGCGGCTTCGCTGCAGATTTCATCTGCCAGCCATGCCTTGGCTGCCGATACTAGCCAGCAGGCGGCTGCGCTCGAGGAAACTGCTTCCGCCCTCGAAGAAATGGCCACCATGACGCGGCAGAACGCCGACAACGCCGAGCAGGCGCACTCCCTTTCCAGGGAAACCAATGTGGTGGTGAAGCAATACGACGAATCCATGCAGCAACTCATGGCGTCCATGTCGGAAATTTCCAAGGCCAGCGAAGCGACAGCCAAGATCATCAAGACCATCGACGAAATTGCCTTCCAGACGAAACTGCTCGCCTTGAACGCGGCCGTCGAAGCCGCGCAAGCCGGCGAAGTCGGTGCCGGCTTTGCCGTGGTGGCGGACGAAGTGCGCAACCTCGCCATGCGGGCCGCGGAAGCCGCCAGAAACACCGCGACGCTCATTGAAGGCACTGTGAAGAAAGTGGAGGACGGCTCCAAAATCGTCACGCGTGCCAAGGGCGTCTTCACGGACGTCGGCGAGAGCGCCACCAAGGTTTCCACGCTGGTGGGCGATATTTCCTCGGCCTCTGGCGAACAAGCCAGCGGCGTCGAGCAGATCAACCGCGC
>CALQLF020000125.1 GCA_943331345.2 Candidatus Planktophila lacus
CCGTCCACTACCTTCTCGGCATGACGCACCACAAACACGGTGGTCATGGCGGCGCGGTTCCAAGCCAAGCCAACCAACAAAGCGAACAGCAAAGCGCCAAGGCCCGCCAGGCCGATGGGCGTGAACAAGGGGCGTCGCCGCAAGGCGGCCTGTGGATGGTTCGGCATATGCGCGATGATACGCCCATGACAGTGCACGCCAACCCACTTCACCGCTCCCCGCCAGAGCAAATATCCATGCCCGGGCCAATGTTCAGGCCCACGCCGACGTCCGGCCCCCTGCCCTGCCTGCTGCTGCTGGCGGCCGGACGCAGCCGACGGCTCGGCCGGCCCAAAGGCGGCTTGGTGGCGAACGGCGTGCCGCTGCTGGTGCAGCAATTGCAGAAAGCACGGGCCGCCGGCATAGACCGGGCACTGGTCGTGCTGGGGGCTGGGGCGCCGCGGCTGGCCAAGCTACTGACACCGACACTGGTACGCCAACTGGGCTTCCGCGAACTGCGTGTTTGTCATGCCAGTGCCTGGCGCGAAGGCATGGGCGGTTCGCTACGCGATGGCCTACGCGCTCTGCCCAGCGACTGGCAACGCGTACTGGTGCTGCTCGTCGACCAAACCGGCGTGACTGGCAAAGATTTGCGCCGACTGGCGGCCAGCACACACCGGGGTCCCGGGCAAGGGCCAAGGCAAGGACGAGAGCAAAGGCAACTACAAGGAAAAGTGATCGCCACAATTACTGAGCCTGGCGGCAGCCCCATGGCACCGGTGGTTCTACCACGCACCCGCCTAAGCGAAATAGTGACTCATCTCCACGGGGACCGGGGGCTCGGTCCGTGGCTGCGCAAGCAGCGCTCCGGGGGCTTGGTACTGGTGCCCTGCCCCGCTGCGGCCGAGGACCTCGATACCCCAACTGCTGCGGCAGTTTGGCGGGCAAAGCGGCCTCGGCGCTGAAGCCGGGCCGCAACAATTCGATAGTCCCCAAAAGAAAACGGGGGCCGAAGCCCCCGTTCCCTTTCTCTATACCTGCAAACTTCGATTAGAAGTTGGCGGGGCTGGTGCGGGTGATAGTTCCAAAGCGGTCAGAGTTAATGACGACCGAAGTGGGCTTCACGTTACCGGTGGTCCGCGTCGCAGCCAGTACCCAGCATGGCGACAGCGCCGTGCAGGTGATGGTGCCCTGGTTGACAACCACACGAGTGAGCACCGTATTCGGGATCACCTGCGTAGTACCCGTGAAGGCGGACAAGGTCAGCACCGCCGCAGCCGTGGAGCTCTTCGCCACCAGCGCCAGACCACGAGCGCCGCCAGCGGCGGCCCACGTAATGGTCGGCACCGTCAGCGTGTCCGGCGTGACGCATGCGTTGTTCACCACTATCTGGTTCGTCGCACAAGTGGCCGCGGTTCTCACGCACACGTTGTTCTGCAGCACCTGCGTGGCCGTGCAAGTCGGCACCGTCGCAATGCAGAAGCCGTTGGACGCCGTCTGGCCCGTGCCGCAAGTGAGCGTGGGGTTCACGCAAACGTTGTTTTCCAGCACTTGGCCAGCCGTGCAATTCGGCACCGGTGACACGCACGAACCGTTCAGCACCACCTGGCCCGTACCGCAGGCCGGAGCCGGCGGCGGGATGAGGCAGTTACCGGCCTCGGACACGCAGTACTCCACCGTCGGCGTCGCCAGGATAGCCGTGCCAGCCGGGTCCACCGGCGGCCAGGCCAACAGGCTGGCGTTACCAGCGAAGTCGTAGCGAGCCGGCGTGGTCGTACCAATGCGGGTCATGTACGACAACACACGGTCACGAACGCGGGTAAGCGGGCCGGCCGTGAAGTTGGGGTCGTTATAACCGGCAATCGGGATCTCGCAGTTACCAGCCGCGAGCGCACCGCAACCGGTCGTCTGCTCGCGCGGGTCGTAACCCTCGTACGGGAACGGAATGAGCGGCTGCGGAGTGCCTTCGCACACCGGCACGTCATTCGCGTCACGCTTGCACCCGTTCGGGCTCAAGCGACGGTCGAGGTTCCAGGGAATACCCGAGAACGGCTTGGCCATCTGCAGATTGTTGATGTTGATTTCGGTCATTTCGGCCAGTTCCACTCCACCCAGGTTGATACCGAGCGGATAGAGATACTGACCATTCGTGGCCGGCTGGCCATTGATGTCAACCGTCTTCAAATCGAAACCGGCCTTGGCTGCTGCCAGACCATGGCCCGTACGTGCCTGCAGCTCATGCGGGATGGGGCTGAGAACAGCGAACAGTTCGGCGATAGCCTGCGCGTTGTACAGCGCCGGCTTGCCGGTGGTCACCCAGTTCGGGCAGAACGTGGAAGCCGCACCGAAACGCGGCTCTGCACGCAACTGCGCGCAAGGATCGAGGTCCGGCTTCGCGCCAATGACAAAGTCCACGTCGTAGCGGATGCGGAAGATGTTGCCACCGGCAGCACCGAGGTTCGGCGCACCCAGCAGACCGGCGAGCGAGCAAGTGCCCGCACCAGCCACGGCATCGCAGCCAGCCGTCGAAGCGAAAGGCTTCTCATGCTTGGTGCCCGTGATGGGGTCGTAGTGGAGCGTCCACCAGAGAATATCCGGCGGCAGCGTCGAGAAACCGATCATCAACGAACGCGCACGGAAGTTCTGGAAGGACGGACCTTCCACGAACACTTCGGCGGGAATGAAGTAGTCCGGCTGCGTCAGATTGCCCTTGGTACCCAGTGCAACATGCACCATCGAGGTGTGGTACGACAGGAAGCGCACGCGCGCACCGCTCGCATCCACCACTGTCTCCCAGTTGCCCTCGACGTCAATGTTATCGCCCACCTGGATGGGGGCAAAGCGGCGCGAGTCCGCCACAACGAGGTCCGGGGTGCGGTTGGTGCTGGGGCACAGGACATCGCCCGTACCGTCGGCGTTACCCTGGAACGCTGCGCCGGAAACCGCCGGCGAGAAGTTGAAAGTGTTCGTCGTACCCTGCTGCGGCAAACCCGACCACGCCGCGCGCGCCGCCGTGCTGGGAATACACATCGGGTAACCCGTAGTAGCGGTCTCCACGTAGTTGTCCGTGTCGAGACCGAAGCGGACGTCGGCGCTGCAGTTGTCCGTACCGGCCGCGCAACCCAAGCCCATCTGGATGGTGTGGCGCGAGGTCGGGTCGTTCATGCGGGCCAGCGTACCGCCAACGTCTGCACCGACCTGTCCATCAATACGGATGTAGCCATCCGTGTGGTTGATGTAAGTGATCTTGCCGGTGACGGCTTCCTGACCCTTTTCAATGAACACGTCGCCGGCAATGATGTTGTTGCCATTGGTGCGGTTGGCGGACAACGTGACGATGCCACCCGTGCCGGAAAGGTTGCAGGTATCGCCCTTGGCGAGGCCCGTTTCACCGCGCGACTTGCACGGCTCCGGAGCCTGGTCCACGAGCTGCCACAGCGTGAGGCGGTTGGCAGGCAGGTCCAGCAGCAGATTCTTCGGCAGGATGACCGTCTGGCCACCCACCACAATCTTGCCACCGGTCCAGTAGTCGGCCGGGTTGTCGAGCGTAATGCGCTCGATCTCGCCAGCGAGGTCGGTCTGTGCGGGCGCGGCGTGCGCCGTCCCGGCAGCGAGGCCACCGACCAGCACTGCGGCCAGTACGGCCGCCAGCTGCGTGGTCGCGGCGCTCTTGGTTGTCGTTACGGACTTCATTTGAAACCCCTTGAAAACTTGCATTGGATACTTGTTCGGTAGTAGCCGGCGGCTTGCGCCGCCGGCCATGCGTGGTGTTACGGCTTGATCTGCATCGGGACGAGGATGCTGCCGCCACCCGGAGAGGTGACCGTCACCCAGGTGCCGACCGGCGCCGCCGCCGTGCCAGTACCCGCCGTCGGGACTGCCGAGGTGCCTACCAGGAGCGCGATACCGCACTTGGTGACGTTCGGCGAGCTCAGGCCCGGGTTGCAGTTGGCGGACGGAATGAGCGTGGTACCAAGGTTCAGCACTTCCGTCTTGGTCTGCGTCCAGGGCTTGCCACCATCGTCAAACGTTGCCGTCAGGCTGACGAAGGCCACCGCGTTGGAGTTCATCCACACCGTCGCCTTCTTCTGGCTGGTGTAGTAGAACGCCGCAGCGCGCAGCGCGTCGGCATTCACCGTCACCGTCACATCGGCGGTGCCCGTCAGGCCCACGCTGTCCTTCACCGTCACCCGGAAGGTTAGGGTGCCCGGCGTGCCGGGAGCCGTGAACGAGATGGTCGAGGTCGTAGTACCGGACAGAGCCACCGTCGCGACGCTCGGGGTCAGCTGCGTCCAGCTGTAGGTCAACGTGCCCACACCCGAACCGGAAGCCGTCACGGTGGTGAACGAGCGACCCGAAGTGGTCTTGTTGGCCACCGTCACGGTCGGGTTGACCGGGTTGATGGTTACCGTCACGTCCTGGGTAGCCGTCTTGTAGCCGTTGTTCACGGTGAGGCGAACCACTGCCGTCGACTGAGCAGCAACTGCAGGAGCCGTGAAGCTGGCATTGGCACTGGTGGCGTTCGTGATGTTGAACGTCGGGCCGCTGACGCGGGTCCAGCTGTACGTCAAAGCCAGTACCGCAGGCGAGTTGGTGTCTGCGCTGCCGTTAGCCGACAGGCTGATCGATGCACCCGCATTGGCAGTCACGGTGGCGCTGGCAGCTGCCAGACCCAGCGTAGAGGCCTTCGCCACCGCCGTCGGGGCCGATACCTGCAGCACGTTCACGCTAACCGAAGCAGCAGCGTTCACGTGGCCATTGCTGACTAGCAGTTCGAACGTCACGGTCGAGTCGGTAGCACCGATAGGCGCCGTGAAGCTCGGGTTCGCCGTCGCCGCACCGCTGATAACCACCGTCGGGCCCGAGGTCTGGGTCCAGGCGTAGTTCAGTGCCAGAGCGGGCGTATTCGTGTCCGTGCTGCCGGCAGCCGACAGGTTCACGGTGGAACCCGCGGCCACCGCCACCGTCGGGCCAGACGCATTAGCCGTCGGTGCCGAATAAGTGACGTTGGCGTTCGGATCCACGCAACCCGTGGCCAGGTTTGAAGCACAGAAGGTCAGCGCCGGTGCAGGCGCCAGGCTGATCAAGGCCGGCTCAGCGAGAGCCGCCCAGTCCAGACGACTGGCGTTACCGTTGAAGTCCTTGTGGGCCGGCACCGTCGGCGTGGCCGGAATGTCGGTCACGTACGAGATAACGCGGTCACGAACCGTGGTCAGCGCCGAGGCGGTGTACGCCGGGTCGTTGTAGCCCACGTTCGGCAGTTCGCACTGGCCACCGGCCAGAGCTGCACAGCCGTTGGTCTGGGTGCGCGGGTCCATCGCCTCGAACGGGAACGGGTTCAGCGGCATCGGCGTGCTTTCGCACACAGCGTTGCCGTTGCCGTCACGCTCGCAGCCGTTGGGGCTGAGGCGACGATCGAGATTCCAGGGGATGCCCGAGAACGGGATCGGCGTCTGGAAGGCGTTCAGGTTGATTTCCGACCATTCCGGCACTTCAATGCCGCCCAAGTTCATGCCGAGCGGGTACAGGTACTGGCCGTTCGTGGCGGCAGCGCCCGTGATGTCCACCGTGGTCGGCGTGAAGCCGGCAGCCTTGGCCGCCAGGAGGTGACCCGTGCGGAACTGCACTTCGTGCGGCGTGGGGCTGAGCATGGCGAACATTTCAGCAATGGCCTGCACGTTATAAGCCAACTTGTTGCCAGTTGGGCCCCAGCCCGGGCAAACCGTCACGCCGAAGCGCGCATCGGCGCGCGCCTGGGCGCAGGGGTCGAGACCCGCATCGGCGCCAATGACGAAGTCCACGTCGTGGCGAATGCGGAAGATGTTGCCGCCGGCAGCACCGAGGTTCGGCGCGCCAAGCAAACCCGCTGCCGAGCAGGTGCCCGGAGCGGTCACAGCATCGCAACCAGCCGTGGTGGCCAGCGGCTTTTCAATGCGCGTGTTGTTCTTCGGCTCGTAGTGCAGCGTGTGCGCCAGGATGTCCGGCACCAGCGTCGAGAAACCAATGAACAGCGAACGGATGCGGAAGTTCTGGAAACCCGAGGTTTCGATGAACACTTCTTCCGGCATCAGGTAGTCCGGCTGCGTCAGCGCCGTGGTGGTCGCCAAGGCAACCATCAAGGTGGACGTGTGGTACGAGATGAACTTCACCCCGCCCACTTCTTCGAAGTTGCCTTCCACTTGGAGGTTGTCGCCGAGCATGACAGGCGCGAAGCGACGCGAGTCCGCTACCACCGTGTTGGCAGTGCGGTTCGTGGTCGGGCACAGCGCGTCACCGGTACCGTCAGCAGCGGCGGCAGTGCTGCCACCGGCTACGGCTGGCGAGGAGTCCGTATTGCGACCACCGACAATGTTCTGCGCCGGCAGACCCGCCCAGGTGCGGGAAGTCGTGCTAGGAATGCAGATGGGGAAGCCGGTGCTGGAAGCGTTGGTGTAGTTGTCCGTGTCCAACGCGAAGCGCGGGTCCGGGCTGCAGTTGTCAGCGCCCGCCTCGCAACCAAGGCCACTCTGAATGGTGTGGCGCTTCGTGGGGTCGTTCATGCGCACCATGACGCCCGTGGCAGCGTCGTTCATCACGCCGTTCAGGCGCATGTAGCCTTCAGCGTAGTTGATGTAACTGACGCGACCCGTGACCATCTCTTCGCCCTTGGCGATGAGGACGTCACCGGCGATGAGATTGCCCGCAGTGGACTTGTTCGCGGAAATACTCGCGATGCCACCAAAGCCCGTGTGGTTGCAGGTGTCGCTCTTGGCGAGGCCCGTTTCACCAGCGCTGACGCAAGCGGCAGGCGCCTGTTCGTACAGCTGCTTCAGGGTCAACCGGTTCGCTGGGAGGTCCAGCAAGAGGTTGCGTGGCAGGATGATGTTCTTGCCAGCCACCGTGATGACACCACCAGACCAA
>CALQLF020000126.1 GCA_943331345.2 Candidatus Planktophila lacus
CGCGGTACAATGCGGCTTGTCTGAACCCCAGCGCAGGAGCGCCCCCGCCTCATGTGGGAAATCTTCAAGACCGGCGGCCCCGTCATGTGGCCCATCCTGCTGTGCTCCGTCGTGGCTGTGGCCATCATGGCGGAGCGCTTCTGGAGCCTGCAACAACACCGCGTGCTGCCGCCAGAGCTGGCCAACAAGGTCTGGAAGCTCATCGAGGCGAAGCAGTTGGCGGACAAGCACGTCACCTCGCTGGCACAGAACTCGCCGCTGGGCCGCGTGCTGGCCGCCGGCCTCTCGAACCGCCATCGTTCGCGGGAAATCATCAAGGAATCCATCGAGGACACCGGCCGGCATGTGGCCCACGAACTCGAGCGTTACCTGAATGCATTGGGCACCATCGCTGCGGTGTCGCCGCTGCTGGGTTTGCTCGGCACGGTCACGGGCATCATCGCCGCGTTCAACGCCATCACTGCGCAAGGCGTCGGCGACCCGCGCGCCCTGGCGGGTGGCATTGGCGAGGCACTCATCACGACGGCTGCGGGTTTGCTCGTGGCCATTCCTTCGCTCATGGGCTACCGCTATCTGCGCGGCCGCGTGGATTCGCTCGTGGTCGGTATGGAGCAGGAGGCGCTGCGTCTGGTGCAGGCGCTGGACATCCAGGCGCGTGCCGAGCAGGCGTTCATCGCCAGTGGCAACACGGGGCGGTTTGGCCCCGGCCTGACGCCCACCGGGTCGCTTGGGTCCGGCAGTTCCGCTGCTGCGTCGGCTCCTGCGTCCGCCTCGCGCGCCCCGGACTAGCCCATGCGCTTCCAGCCGCGGCGCACCGAAGAGCCTGACATCAATCTCACCTCGCTCATCGACGTGGTGTTGCTGCTCGTCATCTTCTTCATGGTCAGCACCAGTTTCACGGTGGACGGCCGGCTGCGCCTGCAGTTGCCGGGCTCCAGTGCAGCACCGGACAGGCAGGCAACGGATGCGGTCGTCATCGCCATTACGGCAGATGGCACCTACAGCGTGAACGACCGCGTGCTGGCCAATGCCACGCCGGCCACGCTGCGTATCGCGCTCGATCGCTTGCTGAAGTCCAGCGGTGGTGCCGGCAAACGCCAAGTGACCGTGCGCGCCGATGGCCGTGCCACGCACCAATCCGTGGTCATGGCGATGGATGTGGCCGGCAAGGCGGGGTTCACGCAGGTGAACATTGCCACCGTCAATAACGATAACGACGGGGAGAACTAAATCATGGCGCGCCCCGGCGAAATTCCCATTCCGGTCACCAACTTCGCGTTGGCGGACAACCCGATGGTGGTGTGGAAGCGCTTGCTCGGCTATGCGCGCCCGCATTGGGCCATGTTCGCGCTGGGCGTGTTCGGCATGGCGCTGTTCGCGAGTGTGGACACCGCCATGGCTTGGTGGGTAAAGAAGTTCCTCGACGGCGCTTTCGTTGAGCAGGACCCCAAGACCTTGCTCATCGTGCCCGGCGGGCTCATCGTTTTGTTCGCGGTGCGTGGCATCGGCGACTATCTTTCGAGCTATGCGCCCGGCTATGTCGGGCGCAAGGTCATCCAGAAGCTGCGTGGCGATTTATTCCGCCACTACCTGGACCTGCCCACGGCTTATTACGACCGTGAGACCGGCGGTTCGCTGCTCTCGCGGCTGACGTTCAACACGGAGTTGGTCGCGGAAGCCGCCACGAATGCCGTCACGGTCTTCATCCGTGACACGCTCACCATCATCGGCTTGCTTTGCTATATCTTCTGGCTGAACTGGCGGTTGGCCGCTTTCGCGTTCCTTATTTCGCCGGTTATCGCTACGCTCATCCGCATCGTGAACCGCGCGTTCCGTCGTTACAGCACGCGCATTCAGGGCTCCATGGGCGATGTCACGCGTGTGGCCAAGGAGGCCATCGACGGCCATCGCTTGGTGAAGGTGTTCAACGCGCAGGAACACCAAGCCGCGCAGTTCGCCGAGGTGAACGAGCGCAACCGCTTCCAGAACATGAAGCTCATTCAGGCGCGTTCGTTCAGCAACCCCACCGTGCAGTTCATCACCGCCATCGCTTTGTCGGGCGTGCTGTATGTCGCTATCCGCGGCGTGCTGCGGAACGAAATGACGGTGGGCGCCTTCATGTCGTTTCTCACCGGCCTGATGATGGTGACCGCGCCGCTGCGCCGTTTGGTGCAGGTGTTCGGGCCGCTGCAGCAGGGCATTGCCGCTGGCGCCAGCGTATTCGAGATGCTCGACACGCCCATCGAAGACCAAGGTGGCACAAGGCCCTTGGCGCGTGCTGTGGGCGAAGTGGAGTTCCGCGATGTGCGCTTCACCTACGACGCCGACAAGGGCGAGGTGTTGAAGGGCGTTTCGTTCCAAGCGCATGCCGGGCAGACAGTCGCCATCGTTGGTCGTTCGGGTGGTGGCAAGACCACGCTCGTGGGAATGCTGCCACGCTTCCATGACCCGGAGCCGGGTGCCGTGCTGCTGGATGGCCATGATGTGCGCGAGTATTCGCGCGTGGCACTGCGCAACAACGTCAGTCTCGTCAGCCAGGACGTCATTCTGGTGAACGGCTCCATTCGCGAAAACATCATTTACAGCACCACCGATGCCACCGAAGAGCAGGTGCGTGCTGCGGCCCGTGCCGCGCATGTGCTGGAGTTCGCCGAAGCGCTGCCGCAGGGGCTGGACTCGCCGGTGGGAGACCGTGGTGCTTTGCTGTCCGGCGGGCAGAAGCAGCGCATTGCCATCGCGCGCGCGCTGTTGAAGAACGCGCCCGTGCTTATCTTGGATGAAGCCACCAGTGCGCTGGACACCGAGTCCGAGCACATCATTCAGGAAGCGCTGGAACAACTGAAGCGTGGCCGCACCACGCTGGTCATTGCGCACCGCTTGTCCACCATTGAACACGCGGACCTGATTGTGGTGGTGGACGAAGGCCGTTGCCTGGAGCAAGGCACGCATGCGGAACTGCTTGCACTCGGTGGCGCTTATGCGGCGCTGCACCGGATGCGCTTCGACGCGTGAGCCTGTTGCCCACCAAGCGCGCGCTGGAAACGTGGGTGCTGGGCGCCTGGTACGACGGCGCTACGCGCACTTTGGCGCAGCGGTGTTTGACTGCCGCGCTGGCGCCGCTGGGGTGGTTGGTGGCGTTGGTGGCGCAACGCCGACGGCAACGGGCGCAGGTGTTGGCGACCCAGTTAGCTAACCGCGAGGCTCCTGCAGCAGGGCATCTGGCGCTCGGTACAACCGCGTTGCCGCTCGTCATCGTCGTGGGCAACCTCACCGTGGGTGGCACTGGCAAAACGCCGGTCGTGGCTTGGCTGGCGGCGCAGCTGCGCGCGCAGGGCAAGCGCGTGGGCGTGGTGTCGCGCGGCTATGGCCGCAGTGCCGGTGCCGCGCTTCGTGTGGCGCCTGGCGATAGCGCCGCGCTGGTAGGCGATGAACCTGCGTGGCTTGCGGCCACTACCGGTTGCCCGGTCGCCGTGGGGCAGGACCGCGTGGCGGCGCTGCGGTTGCTCGCTGGTGACGTAGACGTGGTGCTCGCAGACGACGGCCTGCAGCACCATGCCTTGCCGCGGTGCCTGGAAATAATTGTGGTGGACGCCACCCGTGCCGAGCCTTTGGGCAACGGCCGTTGTCTGCCCGCGGGGCCGCTGCGTGAACTGCCGAACTTCGTGGGTCCGGGGCAGATGGTGTTGTTCAACCATGGCGCAGCGCCTGCTGAACAGTTGGCTACGGCACCTGTGCCCGCGTGGGCCAGTACCGCCACGGCGCTGCATTTCGCTGTGCAGCCGCAGATGGCCGTTAACTTGGTCAGCGGTGAATCCCGGACCCTCGCGTCGTTCACAGCTGCTGCGGCAGTAGCTGGCATCGGGCATCCGGAGCGGTTTTTCCGCGCACTGCAGGCAGCGGGAGCTGGGCTAAGCCAAACCTGCGGCTTTCCGGACCATCACGCTTACACCGCAGCGGACCTGGCGCCCTTCGCCAGTCTGCCGGTGCTAATGACCGCGAAAGATGCCGTAAAGTGTGCGGCGTTCGCTGCGCCGAATTGGTGGCGCGTAGAAGTCAACGTGGAGTTCGCACCGGGGGAGGGTGAACGCCTGCTCCAAGTGGTGCTGGCTACGCTGGGTGAGCTCGAAGTGAGAAGTTGAGCTGGGTCTGTTTTCGGCCCGGCGTTGATGGAGAGGAACCATGGATACCAAGCTGCTCGATGTTCTGGCATGCCCGGCCTGCAAGGGCCCGTTGCATTTTCTGCGTGAACCCGCGGTGCTGGTGTGCCGTGCGGACCGCCTGGCTTTTCCCATCCGCGACGGCATTCCCGTCATGCTGGAAGAAGAGGCCAAGGTGCTGGCCAGCGACGACCCGTGGCTCAAAGCTTGAGTTGAAGGCCACATCTGCAGGCTAGATCTGCAGCCTCGATCTGAAGGACCGAACACCGCCATGACCTTCCGCGTCGTCATCCCCGCTCGCTATCCGTCCACGCGTTTGCCGGGCAAGCCGCTGCGCCTGTTGGCTGGCAAGCCGATGGTGCAGCATGTGTACGAGCGCGCTTGTGCTTCGGGCGCCGCTGAAGTGATTGTGGCTACGGACGATGACCGCGTGGTGCAAGCTTGCCGCGCCTTTGGCGCGCCCGTGTTGCTGACCGATCCGAACCATCCTTCCGGCACGGACCGTCTCGCGGAAGTGGTGGCGCTGTGCGGCTGGCACGACGACCAGATCGTGGTGAACGTGCAGGGCGACGAGCCGCTGCTGCCTTCGGCGAATGTGGCGCAAGCAGCCCGCTTGCTGCTCGCGGACGCCGGTGCGGCCATTGCGACGCTCGGTACGCCCATCCGCAACCTGCACGAATTCATGGACCCGAACGCGGTGAAGGTAGTGGCCGCCGCCAATGGCCGTGCGCTGTATTTCAGCCGCGCGCCCATTCCGTGGCCGCGCGATACCGCATCTAGTGGCCTTGGTAGCCAGACCAGTTTCGGCGCTGCCTTGCGGCATGTGGGCCTGTACGCCTACCGAGTAGGTGCGTTGCGGCAGTTGGCGGCATGGGCGCCTTCACCGCTGGAATTGGCCGAGCGTTTGGAGCAACTGCGCGCCATGGAAAACGGACTGGCGATTGCGGTCGCCGTGGCGTTGGAAGCGCCCGGGCCTGGCGTCGACACCGAAGCCGATGCGCTGGCGGTGGAACGGATTCTTGCCGGCGGGTGATTTACCCGTGCAGTCGAAAAGCGGCGGCTTTAACCGATATTTGCTATTGCCAAGAGTCTGCGCCGCATTATCGGCAATCTGGTCTGACTGCCGGCGTCAGTTGGCAAATGCTCGGCGAGTGCAAGAACGAAACTTGAATTTGACATGAGATTCGCCATCGATTCACTCAAATGTTTACGTACAGCGAGTGGCGCCGATATCAGTGGTCATGAACGGGGGCCTTGAGCAAACGGGGGTAGGCGGTGTAACTGCAGCTATTTGGGTGGTTGCGCGATTTTTCGCGGGCGCTACTATCTCCACCCTGGATCGCGGTTTGGCTGCACACGCGAAAACACTGGGCATCGAGACACCGGAGATCGCCGTATGAAGGCCTATACGTATTCCGAGGCTCGCGAAAAGTTTGCGGCCGTCCTAGAAGAGGCAGAACGATACGGCGCTGTAGAAATTCGCCGCCGCGATGGTGCTGTATTCCGTATTCAGCCCGCACCCAATCCCGAGGCATCGCCCTTGGATGTCAAAGGCGTCGAGGTAGCTGTGCGCTCTCCCGAATGGGTCGATGTGGTTCGCGCAGGGCGGGAACGTTCAACCTGACCGTGCGGGGCCAGGGTGCGCCTATTCCGCTTCCTTCGCGGTGGAAACTCCGAGCAGGTTTGCGATGGCATCCACGGCTGTTTTCAGCCCGTCGTTAATCCCGCTTTCTTGCATCTTCGCCTGCAGGTTGCGCTGCAGCGTTTCGCTCGCGAGTAGCGATAAGGCCGTGCGGAGGATGCTTGCCGTCTCCAGTTCCGCGCGCACCGCCAAGCCTTGCCGTACGCAGGCATCCACTCGGTGCGGTTGATCCTGCGCTATTGGAATGGCGACGCAAGGACGTTGGCAAGCGATGACTTGCAGCAAGGTGTCACCGCCGTTGGACACCACCAGCCGGGCATTGCGTATTAGTTCAAGGAGTGTCGCCATGGGAAGGCGCGGCGTACATTGCAAGCGGCTGTTCGCTTGCGCGGGTGTGTCCACACCCACCAGCAAGGTGGGGTAGCTTTCGGCAATGCCGTTTGCTGCAGCTGCCACAATGTCTGGAGCATTCATGGCACCACGATGAGCTGTTCCACCGCCCGGGACTACCAGCACGTAGCCATTCTTGCTTAGTCCAAAGTTCGCCAAAGTCTGCGCTGCGAGCAGTGGGTCTGTGGCCGGAACGATGGTGTCGAGGAAGCGCACCGCAGGGCGGCCCAGCCAACGCAGCTTCAGTTTCTCCAGCAGGGAAAGGCTTCCGGCGATGAATTCCGGGTAGGCAATCCAGTGCTCGTCGAGAGAACGCATCCAGCGTAGGCGAAAGCCTTTGCGGCGAGGGCGTAGACGCGAACTGATGAAGACGACCCGCGCACCGCTGCGGGCCGCCTCCCTGATGGTCTGGGTTCGTCCGCCGTTATCGAACAGCACCAGAGACGGGCGGTACTCGTCGATGAGTTGCTTTACTTCGCGCGGGCACAGCGTCGGTGATGCGGGGAGCAGCGTTGCCGGAAACGGCGTGTCGTTGGCGTAAGGGGCCTCACGGCTAACGGCAAAGCGTATCTCGCTGTTTGGCCAGCGTTGCTTCACGGCAAGCGCGATGGCTACCGCGCGCGCGTATTCGCCCATACCACGCGGACCGGAGACCGGTAGAAACAGCAACTTCATGCC
>CALQLF020000127.1 GCA_943331345.2 Candidatus Planktophila lacus
AGAGAGGGCTGCCGCTGGGGGTGATCTTGCCTGTAGGAGCGAGCTTGCTCGCGACAGTCGGCAGCAAGCTGCCTCCCACAAAGCAAGCTCACAGCCAGTTGCCTCCCACCAAGGCAGCAGGCCAGCCCTGCCACCAGCACCTGCCGTCCGCGCCGCCGCCCGCCATTTGTGGCTGGCGGTGCACTTGCCGGCGCTGGCCATCGAGTGCCTTAAACTTGAAAAATTATTCATTAATACATTGCAAGATACTGAATTACCTAAGGTAATAGTCTCCGGTGAAGGCGCGCAATGTGAGGTAGTAGCGGCGGATGCCACGGCGCTGGCACTGGGCATTCGCCCGGGCCACGGGCTGAACGCGGCCTATGCTTTGGCGCCACAGTTGGGCGTGCTGCCGCGCCAGCCGCAGCGCGAACAGTTGGCGCTGGAACGGCTGGCCCGGCTGGCAACGCAGTACACGCCGTGGGTCAGTCTGGAATCTCCCGACGCCCTCTTGCTGGAAGTCCGCGGCAGTTTGCGGCTGCTGGGGGGCACCCGTGCTTTGTTGGCCCGTTGGCGGCGCGACTTGGCGCGCGAAGGTTTCACCGCCTCGCTGGCGCTTACCCCCACGCCGCTGTCCGCGTTGTGGTCCGCTCGCGCTGGCACACCGGGAGCGGCGGTGCGAGCGGTGAGTGGCTGGGGGCCTTTGGCGGCGGCATTGGCGCCTTTGCCCCTCACGGTCACCCGTTGGCCGGCTGCTGTTTTGGACCGCTTGGCGGAGGCGGGTGCGCGGCAGGTGGGCGAGGTGCTCCGCCTGCCACGGGAAGGCTTGGCCCGGCGCTACGGCCCGGTGGTGGCAGAACAACTGGAGCAGGCGCTAGGCCACCGGCCTACGCCGCGCGCGCGCACCACGCTCCCCGAACGTTTCCTGGAAGGGGTCGAGTTGGAAGCGGAGGCCACCACGGTGCCGGCCTTGCTGCCCGCAGTGGACCACCTGCTGGCTGCTCTGGAAACCTTCCTGCGGGGCCGCAATGCTGGCGTCCATGGCGTGGTGTTGCAGTTACGCCATCGCCCCAGTCGCTTGGCGAAGGACGCTGGTAGCGCGCCGCGTCTCACCACGGTCAGCCTGGGCTTGGCGGCTCCCGGCGCCGCGGCGCAGCGGCTCGGTGCGTTGTTGCGCGAACGGCTCGACCGGTTGGAACTGCTGTCGCCCGTGTGTGCGCTGCGGTTGCGCTCGGGTGTGGTGGTGCCGCTGCCGCCCGACACCCGCGCCTTGCCCGGCACCGAAGACGCGGTGGAGGCGGGTGCGGCTGAAGTGTTGCTGGACCGGTTGCGGGCACGGTTGGGCGAGAGCGCCGTTCATGGTCTAAGGCTGGTGCCGGAACACCGTCCCGAGGCGGCGTGGCGCCGCGCACCGCCGAAGGTCGTGGGCGGCAAGGCATCGTCAGCGGCGGGAAAATTGCCGAGCAAAGCACCGGACAAGGCTGTTTCAGTAGCTGAACCCGGCTCGCCACCGCCTGCCATGCAACGCCCACTGTGGCTGTTGCCAGCCCCGCAACGCTTGCGTGTGCGCGAAGGGCTGCCTTGGCACGACGGGCCACTGGTGTCCGAACAAGGCCCGGAACGCATCGAAAGCGGCTGGTGGGATGGCGCCGAAGTGCAGCGCGACTACTACACCGTGCGTCGTGCGGATGGCGTGCGGCTATGGGTCTACCGCGAACGCGGCGCGGTGGAGCCGGGCAGTTGGTGGCTGCATGGCGTGTTCGGTTAACTGCCGCTTGCCGTGCGGCTGTTGGCCGGTTCGTTGGCCGGTTCGTTGGCGTGCTTGGTTTGGTTGGTCTGGTTGCTCTGGTTCGTTTTGTTCACGGTTTTCTTAAATCACTGCTCATGTCTTACGCCGAACTCCACGCCCTTTCGAATTTCAGCTTCCTGCGGGGCGCTTCGCACCCACGTGAACTGGTAGCACAGGCGCAGGCGCTGGGTTACGCGGCACTGGCGCTCACGGATGAATGCTCCGTGGCTGGTGTGGTGCGTGCGCATACCGCTGCGAAGGAATGCGGCTTGCCGTTCATCGTGGGCAGCGAGTTCCGCCTGGCAGAAGGTTTGCGTTGCGTGCTGCTGGCCACGCAGCGTCAAGGCTATGGGCAGTTATCGCGGCTCATCACCGCGGGCCGTCGTGCTGCGCCGAAGGGGGGTTATCACCTCACGCTAGCGGACTTTGAACGTCCGCTCGATGGCTGCGTGTTGCTGTGGCTGCCATCCACGCCCGGTGCGGCCACGGAGCCAGTGGAACACGCGCGCTTCCTGCGCGAGCGCTTCGAAGGCCGCTTGTGGTTGGCGGTAGAGCTGCTCGGTGGCGGCAACGACCGTCAACTGCTGCGCGAACGCGTGGCCTTTGCCAACCGCCATGGCTTGCCCAGCCTCGCTTCCGGCGATGTGCATCTGCATGTGCCGGCGCGCCGTGCCTTGCAAGACACCCTCACCGCTATTCGCTTGCGGACCCCTTTGCAGGCCGCAGGCCACGCGCTTTATCCGAATGGCGAACGCCATCTGCGTTCAGTGG
Organism: Candidatus Planktophila lacus; assembly: GCA_943331345.2. GTDB lineage: Bacteria > Pseudomonadota > Gammaproteobacteria > Steroidobacterales > Steroidobacteraceae > CAIOHZ01. The sequence continues at coordinate 2,540 of CALQLF020000127.1, forward strand.
AAAGGCTGGCCAAGCTTTACCCCGCGCCATTGTTGCGGGCCACGCTGGAAGTGGCGGAGCGTTGCCAGTTTTCGCTAGACGAACTGCGCTACGAATATCCGGCGGAACTGGTGCCGGAAGGCGAGACCGCCACCAGTTGGCTGCGCCACCTGACGGAAGCCGGCTTGCAGCGGCGCTACCCGGGCGGCGTACCCGCCAAGGTGTGCGCGCAGGTGGAACACGAACTCGCACTCATCGCAGAGCTACGCTACGAGCCGTATTTCTTGACCGTGCAGGACTTGGTGGCCTTCGCGCGCAGCCGCCGTATTTTGTGCCAAGGCCGCGGGTCTGCTGCGAACTCGGCTGTTTGCTATGCGCTCGGGGTAACGGAAGTAGACCCGGCGCGCTTGCAACTGCTGGTGGAACGTTTCATCTCGCGCGAACGCAACGAACCGCCGGATATCGACATCGACTTCGAGCACGAGCGCCGCGAGGAGGTCATTCAATACCTCTATGAAAAATACGGGCGCGACCGCGCCGCACTCGCGGCGACCGTCATCACTTATCACCCGCGCAGCGCTATCCGCGATGTAGGCAAGGCCTTGGGCTTCGACGGACTGCAGGTAGACCGTCTCGCGCGTTCGCTGCAGTGGTGGGATGGAAAGGAAGTGGACGAAGCCCGCGTACGCGAAGCGGGCTTTGAGCCTGCGAACCCGCAAGTGCAGCGTTTGCTTGGGCTGGTGGCAGCGTTGGATGGGTTCCCGCGGCACTTATCGCAGCATGTAGGCGGCTTCGTTATTGCGCGCGGTTTGCTGGAAGAACTGGTCCCCGTGGAAAACGCCAGCATGCCGGGGCGTACGGTTATTCAGTGGGACAAAGACGACCTCGACGAACTGGGCCTGCTGAAGGTGGACGTGTTGGCGCTGGGTATGCTCACCGCTATCCGTCGCGCACTCGATTACATAGCCGCTTGGGAAGGGCGTCCGTTCACTATGTCCGACGTGCCAGCGGAGGACCCGGCCACTTACGCCATGATCTGCCGCGCAGACACGGTGGGTGTGTTCCAGATTGAATCGCGCGCGCAGATGGCCATGCTGCCGCGGCTGCGGCCAAGGCATTACTACGACTTGGTCATCGAAGTGGCCATTGTCCGGCCCGGGCCCATTCAGGGCGACATGGTCCACCCTTACTTGCGTCGGCGTAACGGCGAAGAGCCTGCCACTTACCCGAGCCCCGAGGTGAAGGGCGTGCTGGAACGCACGCTGGGCGTGCCCATCTTCCAGGAACAGGTGATGCAGGTGGCCATCGTCGCGGCGGGGTTCACGCCCGGTGAAGCAGACCAACTGCGGCGCGCCATGGCGGCGTGGAAGCGTCGCGGTGGTCTTGGGCCTTTTGAAGAGCGGCTGCTCGAAGGCATGCGCTTGCGCGGCTATCCGACGCAGTTCGCGCAGCAGTTGTTCCGGCAGATTCGCGGCTTCGGCGATTACGGCTTTCCGGAGTCGCATGCGGCTAGCTTCGCCTTGCTGGTGTATGTGTCTTGCTGGCTGAAGTGTCATGCACCGGCAGCATTTTTGGCTGCCTTGCTCGACAGCCAGCCGATGGGCTTCTATGCGCCAGCGCAACTGGTACGCGATGCACGAATGCATGGCGTGGAAGTGCGTGCGGTGAACGTGCAGCACAGCGCTTGGGGTTGTCGGTTGGAACGTGCGGACGATGGTCAACCGGCGGTGCGGTTAGGTATGGCGCGCGTGGCTGGGCTAGGCGAGCCCGCAGCACAACGCGTGGCTGCCGCGCGGCAGGCAGGCGGGCCGTTCACCAGCGTGCAGGAGTTGGCAGAACGCGCGCAGTTGATACGCCGAGAGTTGGCCGCGTTGGCGGCAGCCGGAGCGCTGGAAGGGTTGGCAGGCCACCGGCACCGCGCCGCTTGGGAAGTGGCAGGCGTGGAAGAGGGCTTGCCGCTGTTCGATGAAGTGCGCATCAACGAGGCCACGCCGTTGCTGCGTGCACCCACGCCTGGTGAGAACGTGGTGGCGGACTATCGCCAACTGGGCCTGACGTTGGGCCCGCACCCCGTGGCTTTGATCCGTGACGGGCTGCAGACATTGGGGACTTGCACTGCGGAAGACACGCTAGCGCTGGCCCATGGCACGCGTGTGCGTGTGGCGGGGTTGGTGTTGGTACGGCAGCGACCTGGAACGGCCAGCGGCGTCACGTTCGTCACCTTGGAAGACGAGACGGGTGTGGTGAACTTGGTGGTGTGGAAGCGCATTGCCCAACGCGACCGCCGCGCGCTATTGGGTTCGCGCTTGCTGTGGGCGGAAGGCGAAGTGCAGCGCGAAGGCGACGTGGTGCATGTGGTGGTGCGCCGCCTGAAAGATGAATCGTTGCGCCTCGGCGAGCTGCTAGCCCGCTCCCGCGATTTCCATTAAGCCGCGCTTACATCGGGCTATGACGCGACCGGCTGCGTGAACGCGTGGGGCGTTCCTGCTCCATGTCATCGAAGTCGTCGTCGAAATCCGCGAGCAACTGCGCTGTGCGCTTGTCTTCCAAGTACTTTTCCAACTTGCGCCAAGCGGGTTCGCCAGCAGCCTTGTTGCCGCCGCGCTTGCGCTGTCGGTCCATGTCCTTGAAGACGGCATCGAGGTCTTCTTCCTCGCTGCGGTCCAGAGCGTCATCGTCGTTCTCGTCGAAATCGTCGGCTTCGGTCTTTTCCGCCATGGTGTTCACCGCGAAAAAAGCTGTGGGCTTTTCCGGCAGTGCACCCGGGGCGCAACGCCGGACTCATTTTCGCGCTTTATAAGGCAAGACCGGCGCCGCTGGCAAGGGGCTAGCGCACAGACGGACCTCAGCCCAGTTCTTTTTGCAGCACGGCAACGGCGTGGTCGATGCCAGCCGCATCCACATCCAGATGCGTGACGAAACGCAGGTGGTACAGACCGGTGGCGAGCACGCCTGCTGCTTTTAGTCGGTCCATGAGGCCCACCGCACGGTCACGCGGAACGTCCACGAAGACGATATTGCTCTGCGGCGGTTCCACCACCACTCCTGGCAGGCCCGTCAGGCCTGCAGCAAGTCGCTTGGCGAGGGTATGGTCCTCGGCCAGGCGGACCACATGATGGTTGAGTGCGTGGTGGGCCGCCGCAGCCAAAAACCCGGCTTGGCGCATGCCACCGCCTGCCATCTTGCGAACGCGCAAGGCCCGCTGGATGAGTTCACGTGAACCGCACAGCACGGAACCGACTGGCGCCCCCAGTCCCTTCGAAAAGCATACCGAGACGCTATCGAACGGCGCGCAAATGGCGTGTGCCGCCGCGTAGGGGTCGTCGTTGAAGCCTTGCGTGGCGTCCGCGGCCAAGGCCACGGCGGCGTTGAACAGACGCGCGCCATCGAGATGGGTCGACAAACCATGCTGGCGGGCCAAGGCAGTAGCAGCTTCCAGGTACGCCACGGGCAGTACCTTGCCGCCGATAGTATTTTCCAAAGCCAGCAAGCGAGTACGTGCGTAGTGCGGGTCGTCGGGCTTGATGTTCGCTTCGATGTCCGCCAAGGCCAGCGAGCCATCCGGCTGGTGACGCAAGGGCTGCGGCTGAATGGAACCCATGACAGCCGCGCCGCCGGCTTCCCAGCGGTAGGTATGGGCATATTCGCCCACCAAGTATTCATCGCCGCGGCCACAGTGGGCCAGCAGGGCGCAGAAGTTGCTCTGCGTGCCGCTGGGCATGAACAGCGCCGCCTCGAACCCGAGACGCTCTGCCAACGCGGTTTGCAGCGCGTTCACGGAAGGGTCGTCGCCGAAGACGTCATCGCCCACTGGGGCGGCGAACATGGCGGCTTGCATGGCGGCGGTAGGGCGCGTGACGGTATCGCTGCGCAGGTCGATGGGCCGAGCAGGGTTCGGGTTCATGGCGATTTCCGGTAGGGCCAAGGAGCCGGTTGAGGGAGCCGGTTGGGTGAGCCGGGCTGGAGCCACGCCTTGACGGGTGGGCTCAATGCACCAGCGTGTTCAGCTGGAAGATGGGCAGCAGCAACGCGATGACGATGAACAACACGAACGCGCCCATGAACAGAATCATCACCGGGCCGAGAATGCCCACGGCCGTGGTGATGAGGTCGTTCATCTCGCGTTCCTGGTTCGTGGCGGCACGCTCTAGCATGGTGTCGAGTTCGCCGCTGGTTTCGCCGCTGGCGATAAGGTGGATGAGCATGGGCGGAAACAGTTTGCGGTGTGCCAGCGAGCGGGCGATGGG
>CALQLF020000128.1 GCA_943331345.2 Candidatus Planktophila lacus
GCGCAAGGGCAAGCTCGGGCCTGGCGAGATGCTGGTGCTGGACTTGCAGACGGGCGAGTTGATGGACAACTCGCGGGTCGATGACCTGCTGAAGAACCGCCACCCGTACAAGACGTGGTTGAAGAAGGGCGTGCGCTATCTCGAGAGCGACCTCATCGACCCGCGTCTGGCGGCTGAGCCGTTCGATCGCGAAACGCTCGCGCTCTACCAGAAGATGTTCAACATCACGGCTGAGGAACGCGACGAAATTATCCGCGTACTCGCTGAAGACGAGAGCGAAGCCGTGGGCTCCATGGGTGACGACACGCCTATGCCGGTGCTGTCGCACAAGGTGCGCGCGCTCTACGATTATTTCCGCCAGCAGTTTGCGCAGGTGACGAACCCGCCTATCGACCCGTTGCGCGAGAGCATTGTCATGTCGCTCTCTACGCAAATTGGCCCCGAGTGCAACGTGTTCGTGCCTTCGCAGCAGCATGCCAAGCAAGTGGTGCTGAATTCGCCCATCTTGTCGCAGCGCAAACTCCGTCAGATTCTCGGGCTGAAGGATGGCGCCAACCCGGGTCTGAAAGAGCAGAGCGTAACGCACGAGTTCCTCGACCTGCAGCACGCGGACAGCGAGCCGCTGCAGCAGGCTTTGCTGCGTTTGTGCGACCAAGCCGAGGCGGCTGTGCGTCGCGGTGTCGGTGTCGTCCTGCTGTCGGATCGCTATCTAGTCCAAGGCAAGGTGCCGGTACATGCCTTGCTGGCTACCGGCGCAGTACATCACCGCTTGGTGGAGGCGGGCCTGCGCTGCAAGTGCAACTTGCTGGTGGAGACGGGCACGGCGCGCGATTCGCACCACTTCGCCTGCCTCATCGGCTACGGCGCTACGGCCGTTTACCCGTACATGGCCTACCAAACCCTCTTCGACCTGCTCAAGAAGGGCAAGGTAAAGATGGACGCGGAGATGCGCCAAGAGTTGGGCCGCAGCTATCGCCGCGGCGTGAAGAAGGGCCTGTACAAGGTGATGTCCAAGATGGGCATCTCCACCATTGGCAGCTATCGTTCGGCGCAGTTGTTCGAGATCGTGGGGCTCGCGCCCGAAGTGGTGGACCTGTGCTTCAAGGGCACGGTGAGCCGCCTGAAGGGTGCCGATTTCAGCGACCTCGAGGCGGACCAGAAGCAGTTGGCCGCGCGTGCGTGGAACCCGCTGTCGACGCTGGACCAGGGCGGTCTGCACAAGTATGTGCACGGCGGCGAATACCACATGTACAACCCCGATGTGGTCGCCACGCTGCAGGCGGCGGTGGTTACTGGCGATTATTCGCGTTGGGAAGAGTTTGCGCGTCTCGTGAACGAGCGCCCGGTCAGCACGCTGCGCGACCTGTTCAAGCTCAGCACGACCGTCACGCCAGTGCCGCTTGAAGAAGTCGAGTCGGTGTCGTCCATCCTCAAGCGCTTCGACAGCGCCGGCATGTCGCTGGGCGCCCTGTCGCCGGAAGCACACGAAGCGATGGCCATCGCCATGAACCGCCTCGGCGCGCGTTCGAACAGTGGCGAAGGTGGCGAAGCCGTGGCGCGCTACGGCACCGAGCGCAACAGCAAAATCAAGCAGGTCGCCTCGGGTCGTTTCGGCGTCACGCCGGAATATCTCGTCAGTGCGGAAGTGCTGCAGATCAAGGTGGCGCAGGGTGCGAAGCCCGGCGAAGGCGGCCAGTTGCCCGGCCACAAGGTGAACGAGATGATCGCCACGCTGCGCTATGCGCGCCCGGGCGTGGGTCTTATCTCGCCGCCGCCGCATCACGACATCTATTCCATCGAAGACCTCGCACAGCTCATTTTCGACCTCAAGCAGGTGAACCCGCAGGCACTGGTGTCGGTGAAGCTCGTGGCCGAGCCCGGCGTGGGCACGGTAGCGGCCGGTGTGGCAAAGGCCTATGCGGACCTCATCACCATCTCGGGGCACGACGGTGGCACGGGTGCCAGCCCTATCTCGTCCATCAAGTACGCCGGTACGCCGTTTGAACTCGGGTTGGCGGAAGCCCATCAGACGCTGCGGCTGAACGATATGCGCCACCGCGTACGTTTGCAGGCGGACGGTGGTCTCAAGACCGGTCTCGATGTCATCAAGGCGGCCATCATCGGCGCGGAAAGCTTCGGCTTCGGCACAGCGCCCATGGTGGCGCTGGGCTGCAAGTATCTGCGCATTTGCCATTTGAACAACTGCGCCACTGGCATAGCCACGCAGAACGACACGCTGCGCGCGAAGTACTTCGTCGGCTTGCCGGAAATGGTGATGAACTACTTCACCTTCGTGGCCGAAGAATGCCGCCGCCTCATGGCGCAGCTCGGCGTACGCACCATGGCGGAACTAATCGGGCGCACCGAGTACCTCACCATTGCTCCGGGTGAGACGGTGAAGCAGCGCAAGTTGGACCTCACGCCGATCTTGTCGAATGCCGGGCTTGGTGATGAGACTGCACAGTTCTGCCTCGACGAGCGCAATGCGCCGTTCGACAAGGGCTTGTTGGCCGAACGCATGGTAGTGGAGATACTGCCGGCCATCGAATCGCGCAGTGGTGGCGAGTTCCACTTCCCAGTGGAAAACCGCAACCGTTCTATCGGTGCGCGTTTGTCCGGTGAGATTGCGCGGCGCTATGGCAACCAAGGCATGGCGGATGCGCCCATTACCGTGAATCTGGAAGGCAATGTGGGCCAGAGCTTTGGCGTGTGGAACGCTGGCGGCTTGAACCTTTCCCTTGAAGGCGACGCGAACGATTACGTCGGCAAGGGCATGGCAGGCGGCAAGTTGGTGTTGCGTCCGCCGCGTGCGGCAACGTTCGTGGCACGCGAGACGCCCATCATGGGCAACACCTGCCTCTATGGTGCAACGGGCGGCGAGATGTACGCTGCCGGCCGTGCGGGTGAGCGCTTCGCTGTGCGTAACTCTGGCGCCATCGCCGTGGTGGAAGGCGCCGGCGACCACTGCTGCGAATACATGACTGGTGGCGTGGTGGTGGTGTTGGGTCGCACTGGGGTGAACTTCGGTGCCGGCTTCACGGGCGGCTTCGCTTACGTGTTGGATGAAGGTCGCGACTTCGTCGACCGCTACAACCACGAGTTGGTCGATATCCACCGCATTACTTCCGAGGGCATGGAGCTGCACCAGCACCATTTGCGTACGCTCATCGAAACGCATGTGCGCGAGACGGGCAGCGAATGGGGCGCCACCATCCTCAACGACCTCCGTTCGTTCATCGGCCGTTTCTGGCTGGTGAAGCCGAAGGCTGCCGCCATCGACACCCTCATCGAGAACCTGCGCCGCGCGGCCTGAGCCACGCGACGCCACCAGGACCTACGCCATGGCAGACAATAACCTGCAGTTCCTCGACATCCCGCGGACCGACCCGGCCAAGACGCCGGTCGAGGTACGTATCCGCGAGTTCAAGGAAATCTACACGCCGTTCGAGCCGAAGGCGGCTGCGCAGCAGGCAGGCCGTTGCCTGTCTTGCGGCAACCCCTTCTGCGAGTGGAAGTGCCCGGTGCACAACTACATTCCGAACTGGTTGAAGTTGTTGAATGACGGCAAGTTGTTCGAGGCGGCAGAACTGTCGCATCAGACGAACAGCCTGCCCGAGATGTGTGGTCGCATCTGCCCACAGGACCGCCTGTGCGAAGGTGCTTGCACGCTGAACGATGGGCTAGGTGCTGTCACCATCGGCTCCATCGAAAAGTACATCACCGACGAAGCGCTGAAGCAGGGCTGGAAGCCGGACCTCTCGCATGTGCAGCCCACGGGCAAGCGCGTCGCTGTGATCGGCGCGGGCCCCGCGGGCTTGGGCTGCGCGGATATCCTCGTGCGCAATGGCGTTACACCAGTGGTATTCGATCGCTACCCGCAGATTGGTGGCTTGCTCACTTTCGGCATTCCGGCGTTCAAGCTGGAAAAAGAAATCGTCGAGAAGCGTCGCGAACTGATGGAAGGCATGGGTGTGCAGTTCCGCTTGGGCGTCGAGATTGGCAAGGACCTCACCTTCAGCCAGTTGCTCGGCGAGTTCGATGCCGTGTTCATTGGCACCGGCACCTACAAATACGTAAAGGGTGGCTTCCCGGGCGAAGACTTGCCTGGCGTGCATGACGCGTTGCCGTACCTCGTGGGTAACAACTACCAGCAGCTCGGACTGGAGCGCCAAGAGGCGCACGTGAGCCTTGCTGGCAAGCGCGTGGTGGTGCTCGGCGGTGGTGACACCGGTATGGACTGCAACCGCTCCGCCATTCGGCAGGGTGCGGCGAGTGTTACCTGCACTTATCGTCGCGACGAAGGCAACATGCCTGGCAGCCGGCGCGACTACAAGAACAGCAAGGAAGAGGGCGTCACGTTCCTCTTCAATCGCCAGCCCATCGAGATTGTCGGCAACGGCAAGGTGGAAGGCGTGAAGGTGGTGCAGACGCGTCTCGGCGCGCCGGGTCCGCGCGGCAGGCGAGTGGCGGAAGAAGTTCCGGGCACGGAAGAAATCATTCCGGCGGATGCGGTTATCGTCGCTTTCGGTTTCCAGCCCAGTCCACCGGCCTGGATGGTGGAAGCGGGTATCGAGACGCACCCGAATGGGCGCGTGCGCGTGTCTTCAGCGGCGGACCGGTCGTTCCAGACTACCAACCCGAAGGTGTTCGCCGGCGGCGACATGGTGCGTGGGTCGGACCTCGTGGTCACAGCCGTGTTCGAAGGCCGTGAGGCGGCCAAGGGCATCCTGAACCATCTCGGGGTCGGCGTCGCCTGACCCGGAGGGTCGGCAGCAAGCTGCCTCCCACATCAAGAGTCGGCAGCAAGCTGCCTCCCACAGGCAGCAGTCTCAGGGGTCGCGGCGGCGCTTGGCGAACGCGCTGAGTACCAGCAGCCCGACGCCTACTACCGCGAGGACGCCGCTCTGCGGGTTCTCTTGCAGTAGCTCCCTACCGAACACCGACCCTACGGCAGTTTCCGCTTGGGCTGTGCCCGCGGCGGCGGTGGCCGCCAGCCCCATCATCCAGTTTCCCATCCGTTTCATCGCACCAACCCCTGTGTTCAGTCTGTTTATTGGGTCTTTTCTTCATCAAATGCACGGGGCGTGCCGCGGCGAAAAATCCCTTACGAAACAGTAGGGTTTCACCCCTGAGGGGTGGGGTGGTCGCTGTACTGGACTATGACTGAAAAAAATACCGACGGTTATCAGAAGGCATTAATGCCGGTGAGGGCGCGGCCGACCGTTAACTGATGGACCGATTCGGTACCTTCGTAGGTAATGACACTTTCCAGGTTCAGGGCGTGCCGGATGGGCACATATTCCGCGCTGATGCCGGAGCCGCCCAACAGGTCGCGGGCGTCGCGGGCAATGTCGATAGCCATGCGCACGTTGTTCCACTTCGCCAGCGATACCTGCGTCGGGTTCATGTCGCCGGCATCTTTCAGGCGGCCCAGTTGCAGCGACAGCAACTGCGCGGTAGTGATCTTCCGCGCCATCTCCGCCAACCGCACCTGCACCAGCTGGTTGGCGGCGAGCGGGCGGTTGAACAGCACACGGTCGGCGGTATAACGAATAGCTTCCTCGAGGCAAGCCTGAGCCGCGCCGATGACGCCCCAAGTGATGCCGAAGCGGGCTTGCGTGAGGCAGCCCAGCGGTGCCTTGAGGCCCACTGTGGTGCCGGGGAGCAGGTTGGCGGCGGGGACCACCACGTCGTCGAAGAACACCGCGCCCGTCAGGGACGCGCGCAGCGAGAACTTGTGCTGGATTTCCTGCACGGTGAAGCCGGGCGTGCCCTTCTCCACGATGAACCCGCGCATGCCTTCTTCCGTCATCGCCCAGACCACGGCGAGGTCCGCGATGGGGGAGTTGGTAATCCACATCTTGCTGCCGTTGATGACCCAGTCGTCACCGCGGCGGCGCGCCGTAGTCTTCATGTTGGCTGGGTCCGAACCGCCGTGCGGTTCGGTGAGGCAGAAGCAGCCGATGAGTTCGCCCGCCGCCATGCCAGGCAAGTACTTCTGGCGCTGCTCTTCGTTGCCGTAGGCGTAAATGGGGTACATGCACAAACTGCTCTGCACCGACACGAAACTGCGCAGGCCCGAATCCCCGCGCTCCAGTTCCTGGCAGATGACGCCGTACGACACGGAGTTCAGGCCCGCGCAGCCATAGCCTTCCAGCGAGGAACCGAACAGGCCCAGTGCGGCCAGCTCGGGGATGATCTCGCGCGGGAAGGTGTGGTTGTCGAAGTGCCCGCGAATGGTGGGCAGCACGCGTTCATCGACCAAGCGCGCCACGCTCTCGCGCACCATGCGTTCATCGGCGGTGAGCAGGCTCTGGACGTCGAACAGGTCCAATGGGTCGATGGCCTTGGCCATGGTGGGCTCCGGGATGCGCTGGGGAGCCTA
>CALQLF020000129.1 GCA_943331345.2 Candidatus Planktophila lacus
GCGCAACTGAGACCTAGCTTCAGGGCAAAGCCGAACGAGAGGAGGGCTGACATGAGGAAACACCCTAATGTCTTGCCGGCAGGCTGACTGTGCGGGTGCGGACCGAGGAGGGTGTTTTGCGTCTCCTTCGCGGAAAATGCAGTTTCCGCTTTTACGCGCGACGCTGGGTTTGTAGGCTGCAAACCAGTTTTTTTGTGGACCACCCCGGTACATGAGTAACCAACGCCGAAGCAAACCTGAGCCCCCTTATCCGTACTCAGGAATTCGCAGTATGATGTCTCCGGAGATATTTCCGGAGACGCAGATGGCCGTTAGCAAAGCACAGCGCCAAGCTCTTGCGCGTTACCGCGAGCGTTTAGCCGCCGAAGGACGGGTTCGAGTGGAGTTTTCTGTCACCCCGGAGGACCGTGAGTTGCTACGCGCCTTGGTGGAGCGTTTCGATGGTCCGTTGGGGGATGCCACGCGGCAAACGCTGCGCGCGGCGCTAGCCGGACCGCCCGCGGCGGCTGGGGGTATTGCGGGGGCGTTGTTGGCGTCGCCGCTCTTCGGCGCGGAGCTGGACCTTTCCCGTCGCCACGACGTGGACCTGGACCGGTCCTTCGAGTTCTAGCCGTCCGCGTTAGCGGGAAGTTTTGGAGACCCCTGTGCCACGCTACTTGCTGGATACCAATATTCTGAGTGAACTGACCAAGCCCAGACCCTCGTCTGAGGTGGTCGGCTGGCTGCGCCAGCAAGCTGATGATTCGCTGTACATCTCCACGTGGACGTTGGCGGAGCTTTGGCGCGGCATCTGTCGTTTGCCTATTGGCACCAAGCGTCAGGGGCTTGAAGATTGGTTCGCCGGGCCCGTCAGCCCACGGCAATTGTTTGCCGGCAGAGTGCTGGCCTTCGACAGCGCTGCTGCGTTGGCCTGGGGCGAGCTGATGGCGGCGGCTGAACGAGATGGCCGCCCACGTGACCGCAGCGACGCCATAATCGCGGCCGTGGCTGCGGCTAATCGTTGCGTAGTCGTTACACGGAACCTCCGCGATTTTCCCGGCTGTGAGGCCTTCGATCCATGTCAGGGCGAGGCGGATTAAAGCGCTGATGTGTATCAGGGTACTGTGACCGTAAAAGCACAGCCTCCTGTAAAAGGCTGTCAAAACCTTGCAGTTTTCGGTTCGAACTCATTGAATTTAATAGATATTTATTTGGCTATCGTTTCCGGTGTGTATTACTTCCGCCACATTTCTCTGCTAGGCTTCACCTGCCCCAAAGGGCATGTACGCAGGCTTATAAGCCCCCTGATTCCATAGCCGAGCAGCCCGATGACTAAGATTCACGAATGGAAAGGTGCCACCGGGCGCCGCTACTGTTTTCAGGTGCATGCCTTGCCGCTGGCGAAGCCCACTCTGCAGCCCGGCGTTTATTTGTTCTGCCGCCAAGCGGGCTCCGGCTGGGAACCGGTGGAGGTGGGCCAAGCCGAGACGCTGGCCGAAGTGGTTACCCAATCGCGCGCCGCCACCCATGTGCATTTGCATATCCGGTTGGCCGGTTTCGACGCGCGCGTCGAGGAAGAAGCAGACTTGCGCGCGGCGCTGTTCCCGTAGTATCCGGGTATGCAGGAAGCAACCGCCGCCCGCCATTGGTATGTGGTGTACACCAAGCCACGCGAGGAGGCCCGCGCCCGCGAGAACCTCGAGCGCCAGGGTCACCAATGCTACTTACCTGAACTTTCGCTGGAAAAGCGCCGTCGCGGGAAGGTGGTGCCGGTCACGGAGCCGTTGTTCCCGCGCTACCTGTTCATACGCTGTGCGGATGAACTTGCTACGGCCAGCTGGGACAGCCTGCGCAGCACACGCGGTGTGGTGAAGTTGGTGGCGTTTGGGGCGGGGCCGTGTACGGTGGACGACGCCTTTTTGGACGCCCTGCAACTGCGTACCGAACGGGGTCCTGCTGCTCCACAGGCAATGTTTGCGGCGGGCGAGGTGGTGACCATTGCCGAAGGCCCGTTTGCCGGGCTGGAGGCCATCTTCCAGCTGAAGGAAGGCGCCGACCGCGCCGCCGTGCTGCTCGACTTGCTGGGCCAGCAGGTACGCGCCGCTGTGCCCTACGTGACGCTGCGCAAGAATTCGTAACTGCTGCTCGGTGTATGCAGGGGCGAGCTTGCTCGCGACTGTCGGCAGCAAGCTGCCTCCTACAGAGGAGCTAGCTGTTTGTAGGAGCGAGCTTGCTCGCGACTCTTCATGCTCCCTACTGTCAACAGTAGAAGTACGCGAAGCGAATTTTGATAAAAATCATTTAAAAATCAATTTTCTGCGTGCACGTCATGCGTCCTCTCTCTATCGTTCGCTGCGCTCGGATTGCATGCCGGGCGTTTTGAAAGCTACCCGTTTCGGGTACAATTTCACGGTGGGTGAACATGACAGTGGCGTCTTGGTGGAGGTTCGTTGTGAAGAGCAAAATCATTAGTTCGCTGCGCGCCGACTTGGTGGCGTTGCACGAGGCGGGTGCCATTCGCAAGACCACGCTACGGAATTTCGACGCTGCCTGCCCTCGTGCCGTTCGCCCTTTTAGCGCCACGGATATCAAGCGTTTGCGAGAAACGCTTCAGTTCAGTCAGCCCGTATTCGCGCACCACCTGCACACCACCGCTTCCACGGTGCGAAAGTGGGAGCAAGGCGAGACCCACCCGACCGGACCAGCACTGAAGCTGCTGAACGTTATTGCTGACAAAGGACTGCAAGCTATTTTATAGGACCAAAGCGTTGCACTAGGGATAGAGCCGCATCAACGCGCAGGCTTCGCGTAGCGCCAAGCTTCATGTGGCAGCAAGTTTCTTGTGGGAGCGAGCTTGCTCGCGACTGTCGGCAGCAAGCTGCCTCCTACAGTAAGAGTCGGCAGCAAGCTGCCTCCTACAGCAAGAGTCGGCAGCAAGCTGCCTCCTATAGGGTTCGCGATTCTTTCCGCCGCTTTCAGGCGACGCGGACTTCTAGCTGCCTCCCGAGTACACGCGCGGCGGCTTCGATTTGGTCGAGGCGCGAGGAATGCTTCAGGTCGAAGAGGCGGTCCACTTGTGGCATGTGCCAGCCGAGCCGGCGCGCCAGTTCTGCCTTCTTCACACCTTGCTCGGTCATGGCCTGGTAGAGGCCCAGCTTGGCGCACTCCAGCGCGGATGGCCGCACGGTCCGCTGGCCGCGCTTGACCTTGCTGGGCACTGGCAGGGGCTTGCGGGCGTCCACATAGAGCGAAAGTCCGGTTTCTAGCGCGTCGACCGCCTGGAGCAGCGCCTCGTCCTCGTCGGCACCAAAGGTGATGGCCTCAGGCACATCCGCGAACGTCACCAGCACGGTATCGCCGTCGGGCGTGAGGGTTACGGGAAAGTCGAACATGGGGAGTCCTTTCATTTCAGTCCGAGTTGGCGCTTGATGGCGGCTTCCAAGCCCTTACCCAATTCTGTCGTGCCGTGCATCGGTAGCGTGGACTGGCGACCGTTCAAGTACACCTTCAGGTGCGAGCCTCGGCCTTGCTTGAAGGTTGCGCCCTTTTGCTCCAGCCACCGCTTCATTTGGGTGGAATTCATCTTAACACTTCTGTTGTTTTCGTCAACGACGACCCAGCAGGAAAACCAAGCCTTTGGGACGCCGAATTGACTGTGCATTCGCGCCGCGTTTGCACCGAAATGCGTGTGTCGGCAGCAAGCTGCCTCCTACGGCAAGAGTCGGCAGCAAGCTGCCTCCCGCAGGGTTCGCGACTCTTCAAGCCGCCACTCGCGCCGAACTTCGCATTTCACGTCCCTGAATTCGGCCATTGCCGGGACGTGTGCACCAAGGCGAGCACCCATACCCGTTGCTCGACCACTTCATAGACCAGACGATAGCTTTCGTGCGGAAACAGTTCGCGGGTGCCGGGTACCTGGCCGGCGCGGCCAAGGTGAGGATGGTCGGCCAGTGTTGTTACTACTTCCGCGAATATCTCGTCCAGTCGCGTCGCTGCAGCAGGGTTCTCTTTCGTCACGTATTCGAAAATAGCTTCGCGGTCGCGCTCGGCGCCGGTGGTCCAGAACACGTCCATGTGCCCTCGCGCTAGCGTGCGTATCAGGAACCGGCCGCGGCCCGCCGTGCGGCGGCGCGTGCCTCGACTTCGGCGGCCGGTGCAACTTCCCCGTTGGCGACTTGTTCGCGGCCCAGAGCGACACGGGCCCGCAGGAAATCGTCGTATTCGCGCGCGGATTGTTGTCGCGCAATGAAATCCCGCATCAGTTCGCGGAGCACCTGAGAGGCAGGCCGGTCTATGGCGGCCGCTTCGGCCACGAAGGCCGCGCGGAGTTCGGGTTCGAGTTTCATCGTGAAGATTGCTTCTTTTGCCATGGGAGCCTCCGCGCTAGTACAAACGAAGTATATACGTCGTTAGTACTTCACACGCCACCCAGCATGTAGAGGAGGGTGCTGGACTTTAAGCCCAGGCCGGTCACCATCGCGCCCCCCATTCGCGCCGCGTTTGCACCATTTCTCGATGCCCGCGTGTCGAGGCCGCGGCTAATGGTTCCGACCATGCGGAATTGCGTTTGTGGGAGGTGGCCCGTTGTAGAAGATAATGAGTTGTGGGGGCAAATTTGTTGTGGGAGCAAATTTTTTGTGGGAGCGAGCTTGCTCGCGACAGTCGGCAGCAAGCTGCCTCCCACAGGGTTCGCGACTCTTCTGCCACAAAAAACAATGGCCCCTTGCGGAGCCATTGTTCGATTAAGTGGCAGACCCTGGGGTAGACGCGCTTACAGCGCGCTTAGGACCCCTGCGTTGGCGTCCCGACCGGTTCCAGGCCTTACCTGCCTCGCGGTTGCGTTTTACCGGGCCTGCCACGGGGCGAGCAAGCCTTCCGCCGCTGCCATTTCTATGTCGGCACCCGTGCTGGGCGTTGCACATGAATACCCGAACCGTCATTACTCGAAGTTCAGTTTCTCGAGCCGGACGTGGGGCTCCAGCAATGCCCAATTGCGCGTCTCGCCGAACTCGAAGTGGGCGTGGACGACGCCGGAGACCATATCGACGAACTGAAGGTTGCTGCTGTGGCGGCTGTCGATAGGCCGTGTTTCTAGACGCGTTCGAGCACCGACACCGAACCAGAGCTCTGTCTGCAGATAGTCGTGCAGGCTGCTACTGCTGCTGGATGGTATCGCGCGCTCGTCTGGTCGAAATAGCACCCTGTCATGTCTGGCCATCTCCGCCAGCAAGAGGCGTTTTACGAGATAGTTGTAGAGCTTGTTTGAGTCGCGTCGGATATGGGTGCCAACTCGGCGTTTGTCGACGACAATCGCCTCTAGACTAATACCGGCATTGGCTTTGGACAGCTTGCTCGCTGAAATCGCAAACGCTGTTCGTGCCGCGGGAGCCATCCGTGGCCATTTGACCTCGCCGGCGGGATTCCAACCGTGATGCTTGTAGAGCGAGCGAACAAGCCGTTCCGGTTTGCCGAATTGAGACGGAACGAGAACGCAGGCCGTGATGACTAAATAGCGACTCGAACCGCCACGTTGGTAGGGCAACTCGAACGACCAGCCGGTGTCGCCGCTTTCGTCGAGGTAGATGTGGGCTTCCGTGGCCACAAAAAAACAATGGCTCCTGATGGAGCCATTGGACGAAAAAAGTGGCAGACCCTGGGGCAGACGCGCTTACAGCGCGCTTAGGACGCCTGCGTTGGCCTCCCGACCGATCCAGGCTTTACCTGCCTCGCCATTGCATTTTATGGCTGCGCCGGTACGGACGCAAGTGCCGCTCTGCAACCTTCGCACCGCGTGGCTCCTTCCTCGCGGCACATGGAAATTGTCGCTGGAGAGCGCTCCGGGAACCATCCCCCATTCGTGGCGCGTTTGCACAGAAATGCAGAAGTCGGGAGCAAGCTCCCTCCCACAGAGGATCCGGCTGCTTGTAGGAGCGAGCTTGCTCCCGACTCTTCCGCCCCTCCCGCCCCTCCCCAAAGCCCCCCAGCCACGCTCCCCAACTGTCGCCATTCAATAACGCTCGTCATCTTCGTATTGCCTTAATCGTTAAGGTAACCTTGTGACGTAGTGTGCGAAAATTGTCAGCGTTTTGTGAACCCGCACACAGACACCGCCCCCATACGCCCCGCCGCCAGGCTGACAGCGTAGGGCGGTAGCGTGGCTGCAATTCGATCTACCTGGGGCACAACCCAGGCCTGCACCCCAGATTATGGTAAGCTTCGCGTGGCTTTTGCCGCGCCAAAATTGTGAGCATTTTCATGGCCTCTATGCTGTTTTCCTCGCGCCACATGTCGGTTACCGCTCCGGCCAAGGTTTTGGCCACCGCGCTCCTCGCCGCCTTGGCCGGCGGCTGCGCCGCCCCC
>CALQLF020000130.1 GCA_943331345.2 Candidatus Planktophila lacus
CCGGCCACGAGAAAGGCCACTGCCCACAGCTTGAACTTCACCATCGCGGCCCAGCCGGCCACCAGATAAAGCTCGGCGGACGCGCTTTCGGGCCAGCGCAAAAAGCACAGGTGCAAGCCGTCTTCCAGGCCATCCGCCAGCGCCGCGCCCACCAGCAGCAAACCCGCCAGCGGCTGCTGCTGCCGCCAGCACCAGCCCGCCCACGCATAAGCCAGCAGGAACGGCACATCCAGCCAGAAGTGCTGCGCGAAGCGCCACGCCTCACCCTGTGCCACCCACGCCGCGTAAATGGCCACAAAGGCCTCGCGGTTGAAGGTGAGCTGCAACACCGGCAGGGTCGGCGCGAGCGGCGCGGTCAGCACCAACATGGCCAGGAACAAGCCAGCCGCCAACCACAGGGACATTTTCATGCTCATGCCGGCAGCCTAGCGCATGGTTCGCCAACCCGCGCACGGCACGTCCGGCGCCCTTGAGGATACACTGCACGCAATCTCCAGTGGTTGGCGAACTGCATGTCTTACTCCGCCCCTCCCGCCCGATTTTCCCATCACCATGCTTTGGCCCATGCTTTGGCCCGTGCTTTGAGCCGACACACGGGCATCCTGCTGGCTGCCGCAGCCACCCTTTTCCTCGCCGCCTGTACCCCGGCAGGCACGCTCACGCGCACCGAAGGCGAAGCGCTGAAGACCGAAGTAGCAACGCTGCAGCAGCGGGTGGTGCAACTGGAAGCCGCCGTAAAACAGCTGGCCAGCCGCAGCGCGGCCCCAGCCGAGCCCGCCGTTGTGGCATTACCGGATTCCACCGACCCTACCCGGCGTCTTGGCAGCGCGGAGGCGCCCGTGGTCATCGTCGAATTTTCCGACCTGCAGTGCCCCTATTGCCGGCGTTTCCACCAGCAAACGTTGCCGTGGCTGCGCAAGGAATACATCGACACGGGGAAGGTGCGCTTCGAAAGCCGCGACTACCCGCTGGAATTCCATGCGCAGGCGCTGGCCGCCGCGCTGCTGGCGCGGTGCGCGGCGCGCGAAGGCAAGTTCTGGGAATTGCGCGAGGCCGTGTTTGGCGTGCAGGGTTCGCTGGCGGCAGATGGCCTCGACCAAGCTGCCAAGGCCGTGGGGCTCGCCCCGGAACTGCGCGCCCGCTGTGACAGCGACGCGGCCGCCACCACCCAAACCATCCGCGCAGAAACCGAGGCCGGTCAGGCCATTGGCGTGCGCGGCACGCCGTCGTTCCTGGTCGGGCACGTGGTGAACGGGAAGATAGAAGGAACGCTCGTCGTCGGCGCTGGCCTGCCGGAAACCTTCCGCAAGCGCATCGACCCGTTGCTCGCCGCGGCAGCCAAGCCCTGAAGCATTGCCTGGCTGCGGCAAGGGCCGCGGCCAGCGCAACTTCAGAACATCTGGCTGCTGGAAGGGGCCACGATAGGCGTGCTGCCACGGCTGGCAATGTGCTCGCCGGTAATCATTTGCTCGTAGCTCTGGCCCGGGCCCACCATGGGGTACACGCCAGCATCCGGGTCGATAATCACTTCAAGGAACGCCGGACCCGGATATTCGATGAACGCCTTCACAGTGGCGTCAATCTCTTCGACCTTGTCCAGCCGCACCGCGAAGCCGTAGCCGTCCGCCTGTGCCGCCTTGATGAAGTCTTTCTTGTGCAGGCTCTTGTCGCTACCCGACATACGGCCTTCGAAGAACAGCTTCTGCCACTGGCGCACCATGCCGTCGCCGAAGTTATTCAGCACCACCACCTTCACCGGGGTGTCGTAGGTGGTGGCAGTTTCCAGTTCGCCCAAATTCATGCGAATGCTGGCGTCACCGTCAATGTCGATAACCAGCTTGCCTGGGTGCGCAAACTGCGCGCCAATGGCCGCCGGCAAGCCGAAGCCCATGGTGCCCATGCTGCCGCTAGTCAGCCACAAGCGCGGCTCGCGGAAGTCAAAGTATTGCGCGGCCCACATCTGGTGCTGGCCCACGCCCGTGGAAATGATGGCGTCGCCCTTCGTCAGGCGATTGATCGCCTCGATGACGGCGTACGGCTGGATCATGGTGGAAGCACGGTCGTAGTTGAAAGCGTGCACGCGCTTCAGTTCGGCGCAATGCGCATGCCACTTGCTGTAGTCCGGGCGGAACCCGGCGGCCTCGCCGTGCTCGCGCAGCATTTGCAAAGCGACGGCCACTTCACCGACATGGCTCCAGCCCACCCGCTTCACTTTGTTGATTTCGCTGGGGTCGATGTCGAGGTGCGCAATGAAACGCGCACCCCGCGCAAACTTCGCGGGCACACCGGCCACGCGGTCGTCGAAGCGCGCACCCACAGCGATGAGGGCGTCGCAGTCTTCGACGGCGTAGTTGGCAAACGCAGCGCCGTGCATACCGAGCATGTGCATGGACAGCGGGCTGGTGGTATCCACCGCACCAATGCCCATCAGCGTGGTCACCACCGGAATGCCGAAGGCTTCTGCAAAGCGCCGCAGTTCGCCGGCCGCACTGCCATTCACCACGCCACCGCCCACGTAGAGCAGCGGGCGCTCCGCCTGGCCTAGCTGCGCGAAGAACTCGGTGCAGGCGCCTTCCGAAGGACGCAAGCCACTTAGGCGCTCAAGGCGCGTACGGTAGCCCGGAATGGCCAGCTTGCCTTCACCCTTGAAGGTGCCGCGCCAGTTCTGAATGTCCTTGGGCAAGTCCACCACCACCGGGCCTGGACGGCCAGTGCGCGCAATCTCGAAGGCCGTGCGCATGGTGGCTTCGAGCTTGTCCGGGTCCGTCACCAGGAATACGTGCTTGGCCACGGCGCCCATCACCTGCGAGATGGGGGCTTCCTGAAAGGCGTCCGAACCAATGGCGGCGGTGGGCACTTGGCCACACAGCACCACCATGGGGATGGAGTCCGCGAGGCTGTCGCGCACCGGCGTGACCATGTTGGTGGCACCCGGGCCCGACGTGACGATGGCGACGCCCACTTGGCCGCTGGCACGGGCGTAGCCCGCCGCCATGAACCCGGCGCCCTGCTCGTTGGCCGGCACGATGAGCGGCATGCCGCGGCGGCCCGCGGCCTCGCAGCGCTGGTTGTGCTGGAACACCGCGTCGTAGGTGGGCAGGATGGCCCCGCCGCTATACCCGAACAGCACCGGTACGCCCTCGTCGTCCAGCACCTGAACAACCATCTCCGCACCGGTCATTTCGGTGCCGGCCAGGGCATGGGGGGTGGACGGGGGCGGGGGCAAAGCTGGGCGAACAAACGTCACGACAAAGTTCCGAGAGAGACAGGAACCCTTGAGACTAGCGCACGCTTGCGGGTTCGTCTATGCACTGCAAAAAAATTGGGCTAGTCTTGTCTTGTCATGCGTCACATCATCGCCATCCATCTGCAGAACGAAGCCGGTGCGCTCACGCGCGTTGCCGGGCTGTTCTCCTCCCGCGGCTACAACATCGAGTCGCTCTCGGTAGCCCCCACGGACGACCCCATCGTCTCCCGTCTCACCTTGGTGACGACCGGCAACGACTCGGTGATCGCCCAAATCATTCACCAGCTGGGCAAGCTGGTGGACGTGGTTCGGGTGGAAGACCTTACCCAGGGCATCCACCATGAACGCGAACTGCTGCTGTTGAAGCTGCGCGCGCCAGCCAGCCAACTGACGGCGCTCAACGCCGCAGTTGCGGCCGCAGGCGCCCGCGTGCTCGCCGACGCCCCCGAAGCTTTCGTGGTGGAACTGACCAGCAGCGAAGCGCTGGTGACGCGGTTCATCACGGCAGCCAGCCAGTACGGCGAAGTACTGGAAGTGGTGCGCAGCGGCAGCTTGGGCATCGGCAGCCGCTGAGCCCGTCAGGCCGCGCCACGGCGCGACATGCCGACGGCGCGGCGACAAACGCGGCGTACGCCTTAGACCAGCGTCGCCGCTGCGGCGCGAATGGCTTCCGGAATGGGCACCGGCTTGCGGGTCACCGCATCCACGTACACGTGCACAAACCTGCCGGCGGCGCAGGCATCTTCAGCCGCGCCCCGGAACAGCCCCAAGCGGTAAACGATGCTGCTCTTGCCGAGCCGTTCAATGCGCAGCCCGGCGTCGAGGGCGTCCGGAAAGGAAATCTCGCTGAAAAAGCGGCAACTGGTTTCCGCCACCACGCCGATGGCGGGCAACAGGCGGGTGTCCTGCCCCGTGGCCTCCATCAGCCAGCCATTCACGGCGGTGTCGAAGTACGAGTAGTACACGACGTTGTTCACGTGCCCGTACGAGTCGTTGTCCATCCAGCGCGTTTGCAGCGGCCGGAACACGCGGAAGTCCGCGCGCGTGCGCCAGTCGTCCGGCGTACCGCCACCAGCGCCTGTCGCATTGCCCGCTCCGCCCGTTGGCTGCCCACCCGCCTGCTGCTCACCGTTCGTCATCATGTTCACTACCCGCTCCGAATACCGCCACCAAGGCTAGCAGACGCACGGTAGACTCCCGCCATGCGTGTCAAAGCAGCCGTCCTGCGCACCGTCGGTGCGCCCCAGCCCTATGCGACCAGCCGCCCGCTGGACATCACCGAAGTGGAGCTCGCTCCGCCCGGCCGTGGCGAGGTGCTGGTGCGCCTGAAAGCCACTGGCCTGTGCCATTCCGACCTGTCCGTGATGAACGGTGACCGCCCCCGCCCGGTACCCATGGTGCTGGGCCACGAGTCGGCTGGCATCGTCGTGGCGCTGGGCGCGGGCGTGGAAGGCCTTGCCGTGGGCGACCACGTGGTCACCGCGTTCGTGCCTTCCTGCGGCCATTGCGGGCCCTGCGTGGCGCACCGCCCGGCGCTCTGCGAGCCCGGGTTCGCCGTGAACAGCGCCGGCACCCTGCTTTCCGGCGAACGGCGCTGGAGCGATGGTGCCACGGCCCTGCACCACCATCTGGGCATTTCCGGCTTCGCGGACCACGCCGTCATGGCAGCGGAAAGCCTGGTGCGCATTGCCCCCGACCTGCCTTGGGAAATCGCGGCCGTGTTCGGCTGCGCCGTGCTCACGGGCGTAGGTGCCGTGGTGAACACCGCGCAGGTGCAGGCGCAGCACAGCGTGGCCGTGGTGGGTCTGGGCGGCGTGGGCCTGGCGGCCCTGCTGGGCGCCCGTGCCGTGGGTGCGCGCGAGATCCTCGCCGTGGACCTGCACCAGGACAAGCTGGACCTTGCCGCGCGCCTTGGAGCCACCCGCACCTTCAACGCCAGCGACCCGGACTGCGCCGAAGCGCTGCGTGCGGCCACCGGCGGTGGCGTCGACTTCGCCTTCGAAATGGCCGGCAGCGTGCGCGCGCTGGACTTGGCGTGGAACATCACGCGGCGCGGCGGCACCACCGTCACTGCCGGCCTGGCGCCGCCCACGGCGCAGTTCACGCTGTCGCCGGTGAAGCTGGTGGCCGAAGAACGCACCCTGAAGGGCAGCTACATCGGCAGCTGCGTGCCCCAGCGCGATATTCCGAAGTTCATCCAGTGGTACCGCGAAGGGCGCCTGCCTGTGGACGCGCTGCTGGCCGAACGGCTACGGCTCGACGACTTGAACGAAGGCTTCGACCGTTTGGCCACAGGACACACGACGCGGCAGGTGGTGCTGTTCGACTAGGAAGCCGTTGTTTTTCTCGGCGGCGGTGGCGTTGCCGTCTCGCCGCGGGCACGCACCTTCAGGTAGGCACGCGCGTCATCCCAGGAAATGCTCTCTCCGGTAACCAGAATTTTTGCCCAACGCTCATCAGCCACGCGGTGGAACTCGTCGTCCAACTCCATCTCCTCAACCATTTGCGCAATGGACTCGAGAATCAGAGCGTCCGGCGACTTCCCTAACCGCTCGGCGGCCGCGATCAGCCGACGGTTTAAGTTTTCTTCTAGCTGAATGGTGATCGTGCTCATGCGCCGACACCATAAGCCCATCTTCTTCCCAACCGCGCAGCGAGCAGCGCCGCCAGCACGGTGCCCGGCACCGCCACCCAACCGCACCAAGCCGGGTGCGGCAAGGTGCCCAGCACCGAATGGATGCCCGCCAACACCAGCGCAGCAATGCCGCCAGCGAGCAGCAGGCCCGCGCCGCGCGCCAAGCGCACGGCCAGCAGGCTGCCGCAAAACGCGCCAAGCACCCAGCCCAGCACCACCACCGCAAAGGCCGCGGGCGGCATGGCAATAGCGATAGCCACCGCGTCCGCGGCGCGGGCAGGGTCGAGCCCCGGCGGCGGCGGGTACAGCGCGCGGCCCACGGATTCGAAGCCGAGGATGGTGCCCATGGTGGCCACTACGCCAGCTATCCAGGCCGCGCCGAGGCGGGCCACGCGGTGCGCTGCAGGCGCAC
>CALQLF020000131.1 GCA_943331345.2 Candidatus Planktophila lacus
CGCGGCGTGTTCAAGATGCAAGGAATGAGCGACGAAATCCTCATCGAGCACGGCGGCAACGCGCCGCGCTTCGGCCTCGCGAGTGGTCGCAGCACTGACTGCCAGCACCCGTCGACCGTTGTGGCTTAGCGTGATAGCCACTTCCGGCCGCGCCAATGCCAAGCGCTCCACCATGCCGTAGAGGTGCTGGAATTCCGTGGCTTCACTGCGCATGAACTTGCGCCGCGCCGGAACCTGATGAAACAGGTCTCGGACTTCGATGGTAGTGCCCACTGGATGCGGCGAAGGAATGGGTGGCTGAATCTCTCCACCCTCCACCGCGACACGCCAACCGTGTGTGTCGGCCGCCGTGCGCGAAATAATCTGGAACCGCGATACCGAGGCAATGGACGGCAGGGCCTCGCCGCGAAAACCGAGGGAACTGATCGCCGCCAGATCATCGAGCGAAGCCAGCTTCGAGGTGGCATGCCGCGACAACGCCAACGGCAGTTCGTCCACCGGAATGCCGCAGCCATCGTCACGAATGCGAATGAGTGACAGACCGCCCCGCTCCACTTCCACCTCGATGGCGCGCGCGCCAGCATCGAGACTATTCTCGATCAGTTCTTTGGCGACGGAAGCCGGACGCTCGACCACCTCGCCGGCGGCGATTTGGTCAACGAGAGTGGAAGGCAGGACACGAATCGGCATCCCCCATTGTAGTGGGGGAAACTCGGCTCAGGGGCCAGTGGATACGATACTGGCTGCGATGCGGGCTGCGTTGCGACGGGCTGCCGCCAACTGCGCCACGCGCGTGCCGGACGGCGGGTTGTTGTAGAAGTAGGCGCGCAGACCATTCTGGATGGCCTCAGCCAAGCGCTGCTGATGTTCAGGGTCAGCCAGCCGCTCTTCTTCCGCCGGATGACTGATGAACGCCGTTTCGACCAGCATGGACGGGATGTCTGGCGACTTCAGCACCATGAAACCGGCCGATTGCACCTCGCGCTTGTGCACATTGCCAATCCGGTCCAGTTCGCCGAGCACCAACCGTGCCGCACGGTCGCTGGAGGTGATGGTGTCCCCCTGCGACAGATCCATGAGCACCGAAGCGACGGTGGGATCCACCTTGTCCAGTTGCACACCACCGGCGAGGTCGGCCGAGTTTTCACGGTCTGCCAACCAGCGCGCGGCTTCGCTGCTGGCGCCGCGCGTGGACAGAATATAAACAGAAGAACCTGCGGCGGCCCGGTTGTAAGCCGCGTCCGCATGAATGGACACGAACAAATCGGCGCCGGCCTTGCGCGCGCGCACCATGCGCTGGCGCAGTTCCACGAAGTAGTCGCCGTCACGAACCAGATAGGCCCGCATGCCAGGTTCGCGCTGCAAGGCAGCCGCTAGGCGCCGCGCCACCGCCAGCGTCACATCCTTTTCCTGCGTACCATTCAAACCATGGGCGCCCGGATCCTTGCCACCGTGCCCCGCGTCGACGGCGATCACCAGATCCCTGCCCGCGCGAGGTTCGCGGGTTGGCACGCTTTTCACTGGAGGAAGCTCAGCCTTCGACGGCACTGTCACCACCGGCTTCGGCGGTTCCACAGCGACCATCTTCGGCATTTCGGCCACCGCCGGCTTGGGCGGTTCCATAGCGGCGGTTTTCGGCGTTTCAGCAACTACCGGCTTGGGCGCTGCGCTCACCGGCGCCGTCACGGGCTTGGGCGGCTCCACAGCAGCCACTTTCGGCAGCGGCGCCCCCACCTCCACTTCCAAGCGTGCCGACTGCCCCTTGGCGGCAGGTACCAGACGCGTGCTGTAAGGGGCGGCCGCCGAGAGGTCCACCACCAAACGCAAACCCGCGCCACGCTTGGCCACCCGCACCCCGAGGATGGGCGATGCCAAAGCAGGCGGCGCGGGCAACTCCAGCGTCGGCGCAGCCTCGGCAGCCGCCAAATCGACCACCAAGCGCGCGGGCCCCTCGAGGGTGAACGCCTTATGTTTCGTGGCAGCGGACAAGCCGAGAACCAACCGGGCCGCCGTGTGTTCCGTGGGGGCCTGAACCGCCACCGATTGGACCTGCGGAACCGCCGCGAAGGCGCCGGGTACGGCCAGCCAACCCAGCACGCACGCCGCCGCAGCGGCTTGAAGCCGCCTGAAACCGGTAGCCGAGCGTTGCCCTTGGCGCATGTCCATGGCGGGAACTTTAACCACCACGAGCATAAATATCAAGAAAATGATGGGGTTATGGGGTGGACTTCGAAAAACTTTGCCAAACCATCCACAATGCCTTGGCCGGTATCGGTTAATGCGCGAACACTCGCGCCACGGCCATGGCTCACCGCGACCAGTTCAATGACCACATCCGCCGTCGCCGCCACGGCCGGCACCCGTCCCGGCCATTCCACCAATACCAATGGCGCAGCCCGCAGGCCGCGAAAATCCAGCGACTCGACTTCTTCCGCCCCGGCCAACCGGTACCAGTCCAAGTGGTGGACCTCGCCGAGACTCGTCTGGTAACTCTCCACCAACGTATAAGTCGGGCTGCGCACGGCACCAGCAACCCCCAAGGCGCGGAGCAGCGCACGGGCCAAGGTGGTCTTGCCCGCCCCTAGGTCGCCATCCAGCGCAACGAACACTGGCCCAGCCGCCAGCGGCAAAACCTTTGCCAGCGCCGCGCCCAGCGCCTGGGTCGCCGCCTCGTCAGGCAAATCGAGTCGCAGCGCAGAGCTCATCCCGGCTCCCGTCCGTTAAGCACCGCGCGCAGGAAAGGAAACAGGTCCGAGGCCAAAAGACCGCGCTCGCCATGCTGTGCCGCCGCCCAGTCACCAGCGGCCGCGTGGGTCACTACCGCCAAGGCAGCCAGTCCTGCCCAACCGGCCCCGCCGCGGCGCGCATAGCCCCAAGCGGGGTCGCAGACGTCCTGCGCGGCCAAGGCGGCACAGACCCCCGCCAGCACATCGCCCATACCAGCCGTCCCCATCCCGGGGTTACCGAGTTCACAGGCTATCGGTACCACGAGTTCAGCCCCCAGCGTCAGCGTCGCTGCCCCTTTCAGCACCACCGTGGCACCGAACCGCTTCACCAAGGCACGTACCGCCCCCACGCGGTCCGCCTGCACGGCGGCCACCGCGACGCCAAGCAACGTTGCGGCCTCACCCGGATGCGGCGTGAGAATGAAATGAGGACCCAAGTGCTGCGGCCCTTTGTCGGACCCAGTGGCGGCCAGGGCGGCCAGTAAAACCAAGGCGTCCGCGTCGAGCACCACCGGACGCCCGGACGCGGCGCCAATAACATCCGCCAACAAGGCGCTACCCCAAGCGTGCCGCCCCAACCCCGGCCCGCAGACGATAGCGTCCGCCGCCGCCAACTGCTGCACGAACTCCGCGCCCTTACCCGCGGCCCGCGCCATCAATTCCGGGCAGCCAGCAGCCACGGCAGCGGCATGGTCGGCGCGGGTCAAGACCGTTACCCGCCCCGCCCCACTGCGCAGCGCTGACTCGCCCGCCAAGCGAGCCGCGCCTGGCATGCCAAGGTCGCCAGCAACTACCACCACGTGCCCGTGGCGGCCCTTGTGGGCATCGCGCGCGCGCCGCGGCAAATGCGCCAGCGCCTGCCGCGGCAACTGCCACAGGAGAGGCTGTGCTGCTTTGGCGAACGCCGCTGGCGGGACGCCCAGCGTGTGCAGACGCACCTGGCCGGCCAATCCCGGATTCAATAACAGCCCAGCCTTCCAGCCCACGAAAGTGCTGGTGAATTCAGCCCGAACCGCCGCGCCCAACACTTCGCCGGAATCGGCGTCCATGCCCGACGGCACATCGATGGCGAGCACAGGCTTGCCGGCCGCGTTGATGGCATGGACAACATCCGCCCAAGCGCCCAACACGGGGCGGGCCAACCCTGTGCCCAACAACGCATCCACGACCACCTCCGCGGCGGCCAAGGCCTCCGGCAACTTCGCCGTGGGCAGCACCTCGCCACCGGCCGCCTGCCAGTCGCGTGCGGCCAGCAAAGCGTCGCCCGACAGACTGTCGGGCGCAGCCAAGGCGACCAACTCTACGAACCGGCCTGCGGCACGGGCTAGCGTCGCCACGTCGTAGCCATCGCCGCCGTTATTGCCTGCGCCGCAAACCACCAGCAGATGCCGCGCCTTCGGCCAACGCCCTTGCAAATCCGCCAGCGCCGCAGTGGCGGCAGCCCGCATCAGTTCCCGACCGGGCAAACCGTGGTCGCGCTGGGCGACCAAGTCCGCGGCGCGTACCGCAGCGGCCGAATGCACCGGAACCAAAGGCAACGAAGACTCCATGGTGGCAGTATAGGTCGACAGCCGCCGCCCAGCAGTGGCGCAAGCCGCACACACCCCCACTTCACCGACGCCGCCGTGAACCTCGACGAAACTCCAACAGCCGCCTCCGCCAACAACAGCGACTTGCCAGACGAAGCAGCACTGGTGGCTTTGGCGCGGGAAGTGAAAACGATAGCCCGCGAGCTGGGTTTCACTGACGTGGGTATTTCCGGAGTCGACCTGCCGGAAGACGAGGCAAGACTGCTCGCGTGGCTGGAAGCCGGGCTGCATGGTTCGCTGCATTACATGGAGCGCTTCGGCGCGCAACGCGCCCGACCGGCCGAACTGAAGCCCGGAACACTACGAGTGGTCAGTGTGCGCCTCGACTACTACCCTTCCACCGCCACCGACCCGGGCGAAGTCCTGGAAGACGCCACGCTGGGCTATGTGTCGCGCTACGCTCTCGGCCGCGACTACCACCGCCTCATGCGCAACCGCTTGCAGGACTTGGCCGACGCGCTCACTGCCAAACTCGGGGCCTTCGGGCACCGCGTGTTTGTGGATTCCGGGCCCGTCATGGAAAAGCCGCTCGCTCGCAATGCGGGCCTTGGGTGGATAGGCAAACACACCAACCTGCTATCACGCGAAGCCGGCAGTTGGTTTTTCCTCGGCGAACTGTTCGTCGCCCTGCCGCTGCCTGTGGACAGCGCACCTGAAGACCACTGCGGTAGTTGCACCGCTTGCCTGCAAGCTTGCCCCACGGGCGCCATCATCGCGCCCTACCAACTTGATGCGCGACGCTGTCTGTCTTACCTGACGATTGAAAACGAAGGCCCCATTCCGGAAGAATTTCGGACGGCACTGGGCAACCGCATCTACGGCTGCGACGACTGCCAACTCGTTTGCCCTTGGAACAAGTACGCGCGCTTCACCCGCGAGGCCGCGTTTGAACCTAGGCATGGGCTGGATGCAGCGCGCTTGGTGGACTTGTTCGCGTGGACCGAAGAGCAGTTTCTGGAACGTCTGGCCGGCAGCGCCATCCGGCGCATTGGCCACGAGCGCTGGCTGCGCAATATCGCCGTGGCCTTGGGAAATGCGCCGCGTTCAGCCGCTGTGATAGCAGCTCTGGAAACCCGGCGCGCGAATGCAACGCCGTTACTACAGGAACATATCGACTGGGCACTCAGCCGCCACGCAGCGACTTGAGCGGGTCTCCGGAACGTAACGGGTGGTAATAGTGCCGGCCGCGCACGGTGCGCTGAATGACAGCATAGAGGTCTTCGAAATCGCCAGCGTCTTCGGCGGGATTGATTTCAGCGGCGTTGACGATAAGCAAGGGTGAGCCATCGTAGCGGTGGAAATAGCCCGTGTAGGCGTCTAGCAAGCGTTCGAGGTAGGCGCGGTCCATGCCCTGCTCATAGCCAATGCCTCGCCGCACTATCCGCTCCAGCAGCACCTCCACCGGCGCCTGCAAATACACCACGAGGTCGGGCCGCGGCGCCTCCACGGCCATCTTGGCGTACACCTGCTCGTACAACGCGAACTCCTCGTCATCGAGTGTCACGCGGGCAAACAAGCGGTCCTTGGCCAGCAGATAGTCGCCGACACGGTGCGGCGCGAACAGGTCTTCCTGGCGCAAGGCCTGCAACTGCCGCGCTCGTTGAAACAGGAAATACAGCTGCGCCGGCAAGGCACCGGTGCGCGGGTCGCGATAGAAGCGCTCGAGGAACGGATTTTCATCCGCCTGCTCCAGCACCAGTTCGGCGCCCGTGGCAGCAGCGATACGGCGAGCAAGCGCAGTTTTACCAACCCCGATAGGCCCTTCAACGACCACGAAGCGCTGCGGCAAGGGTTGGCGTGAGCCCGTCGCTTCGCTGTTCACGCCGCCACTCCCTTAGGGTTCGAGTCGCTCCAAGCCAGCGCCGTCCGCCGCAGCCGCCAAGGCGGCCACCCGCCCCTGGCCCGGGACCGAGAGCGTGGGCGCCACTTCAGCCAAAGGATACAGGACGAAGGCGCGCCGGGACATTTC
>CALQLF020000132.1 GCA_943331345.2 Candidatus Planktophila lacus
CGTCGCGAGCAAGCTCGCTCCCACAATTAAACTCAAGATTTTGTAGGAGGGAGCTTGCTCCCGACTTGGGGCTCCCACCAGCAAGCTTGCATTTCTGTGGGAGGGAGCTTGCTCCCGACTCTGCGTCAGAACCACTTCTTGAGGTCCAAGCCGCGGTAGAGGCTGGCTACCTGCGCGGCGTAGCCGTTGAAAGGTTGGGTGTCGATCTTCGGAGCGAACAGGCCGCCGCCGCTGCCGATGCGACGCTCGCGCGCTTGGCTCCAACGCGGATGGTCGACTTCCGGGTTCACGTTGGCGAAGAACCCATATTCATCCGGAGCGGCCACATTCCAAGCAGTAGCGGGTGCTTTTTCCGTGAACCGAATGCGCACGATGCTCTTGATGTTCTTGAACCCGTACTTCCAGGGCACCACCAACCGCAACGGCGCGCCGTTCTGGTTCGGCAGCACTTCGCCGTAAAGGCCCACGGCGAGGATGGCCAGTGGGTGCATGGCTTCGTCCATGCGCAGGCCTTCGCGGTACGGCCAGTCCAGCACAGCGCGGCGCTGGCCTGGCATCTGCGCGGGGTCCATGAGCGTGGTGAACTCCACGAATTTGGCACGTGAATTGGGCGCAAAGCGCTTCAGCAAATCGCCAAGCGGAAAGCCCACCCACGGAATAACCATGGACCAAGCCTCGACGCAACGAAAGCGATAGATGCGGTCTTCCAGCGCGTGAGGCTGGATGAGCGTGTCGAGGTCGTAGGTGCCGGGCTTGTCACACTCGCCATCGATGGTCACCTTCCATGGCCGCGGCTTCAGGGTGTGGGCGTTGGCCGCAGGGTCGGTTTTGTCCAGTCCGAACTCGTAGAAGTTGTTGTAGCCGGTAATGTCCGCGTAACTGTTGGGGGCTTCGCGGGTGCTGTAAGGCGAAGGGCGAGTGACCAGCTTGGCGCGACCGGCGCCTGCTGCCGGGGCGGTTGCGCTGGTAGCGGCATTGGCCGTGTTCAGCAGCCCGAAGGCGCTACCGCCGATGGCCAACTGACCGGCGCCGAGGCCAAGCGCTTTCAGCACCGCACGCCGCTCGTCATGGACGGTGCGGGGGGTGATTTCGCTCGGAAGAATATTCGTGGGGCGGTGAATGCGCATGGGAGGCTCCACACGGGGTGTCCAACCGGGGCAGTTGGACTTTACCGGGTTGCAGTGAAAAGACCGTAGCCGTCGCTAAGTTCAGCGTAGGCGTAGCAACAGGGTTTTATCAAGGCCATTCGTCGGTGGCAATGCCGAGTGTCGTGGCCTGGCGCTTGGCGCTGGCATTGCCATTCACGAGCAAGGGCCGTTCCACCAGTCGCAAGTGCGGCAAGTCGCCGGTGGTGTTGCCATAGGCGGCGAACACGCGGCCGGGGAACCTTTCCCGCAAGGCGCGCAACACCACAGCTTTTTCTTCGCCTTGGCGGTTCGCCGTGGTCAGGCGCCCATCCAGCCGTCCATCTTCGTGCCAGCGAACGCCCGTGCAAATGACTTCCGTGATACCGAGTAGCGAACCGATACGCGGCACGTAGGCGTCCACACTGGCGGACAACAGGATGACGTGGTCACCCGCGGCTTGGTGTGCGCGCAACGTGGCTACGGCCCCGGCGCGTAATTGCGACTCAACCACTTTTTGCACATGGGTGGCGGACCAACGGTCCAGCACGGCACTGTCCACACCGCCGGCAAAGGCGCGCAACAGCCAAGACTTCAAGCGGCCACGGTCATGTACGCCGCAAACGATGGCGATGCCAATAGGCACGAACGTGAGCAAACGCCACCAGCGCGCCGGATGGTGCGCCACGAACCCCAGTAGCCAGGGAACGAAGGTATCGCGGTAGGTGAGCGTGCCGTCGAGGTCGAATACCGCGACGGCAGGAGAAGCACCGGCTGCCCGGGAGCCCGCAGGTTCCACGGACTCCTGGGAGCCGGTCATGAAGGTCAGGCCGCCTTGGCGATCTGGCGCAGCACGTAGTGCAGGATGCCGCCGTGCTGGAAGTATTCCAGTTCCTTCGGCGTATCAATGCGCACGCGCGCGGTGAACTCGGTCACCTTGCCGTCTTCGCCCTTGGCCACGACCTGTACGGTCTTGGCCGCGCCCTGGTGCAGACCCACGATGTCGAACACTTCGCGGCCCGTGAGGCCCAGCGACTGCGCGTTCTGGCCATCGACGAACTGCAGTGGCAGCACGCCCATGCCGATGAGGTTCGAGCGGTGAATGCGCTCGAAGCTCTCGGCCACGACAGCCTTCACGCCCAGCAGCATCGTGCCCTTGGCGGCCCAGTCACGGGAAGAACCCGTGCCGTATTCCTTGCCGGCCAGGATGACGAGCGGCGTGCCGTCTGCCTGATACTTCTCGGCGGCGTCGAAGATGGACATCTGCTCGCCCGAGGGGATGTGCACCGACACGCCACCTTCCGTACCCGGCACCAACAGGTTGCGCAGACGGATATTGGCGAAGGTGCCGCGCATCATCACCTCGTGGTTGCCACGACGGGCGCCGTACGAGTTGAAGTCCGCCGGTGCCACACCCAGCGACTGGAGGTAGCGCGCTGCCGGGGAGTTCTTGGAGATGTTGCCGGCCGGAGAGATGTGGTCCGTGGTGACGGAGTCGCCAAGCACTGCCAGCGCGCGCGCGCCCTGGATTTCCGCGACCGCCTTCGGTGTCATGGTCATGCCATCGAAGTAGGGCGGGTTGCGCACGTAGGTGCTCTTGTCGTCCCAGGCGTAGCTGTTGCCTTCGGCCACGGCGATGGCGTTCCAGGCGGCGTCGCCGGCGAACACGCTCGAGTAGCTCTTCTTGAACATGGCGGAGTCGACGCAGCCAGCAACGGCAGCGGCCACTTCTTCGGGGCTCGGCCAGACGTCCTTCAGGTAGACCGGCTGGCCATCGCTGCCCGTGCCGAGCGGCTCGGTGGTGATGTCCTTGTCGAGCGTGCCCGCCAGCGCATAGGCCACCACGAGCGGCGGCGAGGCGAGGAAGTTCATCTTCACTTCCGCGTGCACACGGCCTTCGAAGTTGCGGTTGCCCGAAAGCACCGAAGTGGCGACGACGTCACCGGCCTTCACGGCGTCCGAGATTTCCGGCTTCAACGGACCGCTATTGCCGATGCAGGTGGTGCAGCCGTAGCCGACGGTGAAGAAGCCGACCTTCTCGAGTTCGCTGAGCAAACCGGCCTTGGTGAGGTAGTCCGTCACGACGCGCGAGCCGGGAGCGAGGCTGGTCTTCACCCAAGGCTGGGCCTTCAGGCCCTTGGCGGCAGCCTTCTTGGCCAGCAGGCCAGCGGCCACCAGCACGGTGGGGTTCGACGTATTCGTGCAGCTGGTGATGGCGGCGATGAGTACAGCACCGTCCTTCACTTCGAAGCTCGCGCCATCGACATTGGCAGTGCCGCTGCCCGTGGCGGTAGGGTTCTTCTGGGTGCGCTCCGCTGCCATTTTTTCCAGCGCCGAACGGTAGACGTTCTTGGCGTTGGTGAGCAGGACGCGGTCCTGCGGGCGCTTCGGGCCAGCCAGCGAAGGCACCACGGTGCCGAGGTCGAGCTCGAGTATGTCGGTGTAGTTCGCGGCAGGAGCGCCGTCGATACGCCACATGCCCTGATGCTTGGCGTAAGCCTCCACCAGGTCAATCTGTTCTTGGCTGCGGCCCGTGAGCGCGAGGTACTTCAGCGTTTCTTCGTCGATGGGGAAGATGCCGCAAGTGCTGCCGAACTCCGGCGCCATGTTGGCGATGGTGGAACGGTCGGCCAGCGGCAGACCCTTCAGGCCGTCGCCGAAGAATTCGACGAACTTGTCGACCACGCCCTTCTTGCGGAGCATCTCGGTAATGGTCAGCACGAGGTCGGTGGCGGTGGTGCCAGCGGGCAGTGTGCCCTTCAGGCGGAAGCCGATGACGTGCGGGATGAGCATGGTGACGGGCTGGCCGAGCATGGCGGCTTCAGCCTCGATGCCGCCCACGCCCCAGCCCAGCACACCGAGACCGTTCACCATCGTGGTGTGCGAGTCGGTGCCGACGAGCGTGTCCGGGTAGGCGTTGCCGTTGGCATCCGCGAAGACGACACGGGCGAGATGCTCCACGTTCACCTGGTGAACGATGCCGGTGTTCGGCGGCACAACCTTGAAGTTGTTGAAGGCGGTCTGGCCCCAGCGCAGGAACGCATAACGTTCACCGTTGCGGGCATATTCGATGTTCACGTTGTCGGCCAGTGAGTGGGCACTGCCGTAGGCGTCCACTTGCACCGAGTGGTCGATGACCAGTTCGGCCGGGGCCAGCGGGTTCACGCGGGTGGCATCACCGCCGAGCTTCACGACGGCATCGCGCATGGCGGCGAGGTCGACGACGCAAGGCACGCCGGTGAAGTCCTGCATGATGACGCGCGCTGGCGTGAAGGCGATTTCGTGCGAGGGTGCTGCGTTGGCATCCCAGTCGAGCAGGGCGTTCACATCGCCGCTGGTGACGTTAACGCCGTCCTGAAAACGCAGGAGGTTCTCGAGGAGAATCTTCAGGGAGAAGGGGAGGCGTGCCAGTTTGTCCGCCGGCAGGGCCTGCAGGCTGTGGATGTTGTAGTCCTTCGCGCCGACCTTAAGGGTGGTGTGCGAGTTCGAAATTTCCGACATGAGACCTCCGCGGCAAAAGGCTCGCCGCCGGGGCCAACCCCAGCCAGCCAAGCCTCCGAATTATAGCGGCATTTTGCAGTGCAGTGGAGGTCTCCGTCGCCGAGGGCCATAGTGACGACCATGGCGGCGATCAGTGCAATCGGTTGTCGGCGCGCCTTAGCCCAGACGCCGGACCACGCCGCCGCCCAGACAGCGCTCGCCTTGGTAAAACACGGCCCATTGGCCGGGCGTGACGGCGCGCAGCGGTTCGGGCAGAACGACGCTAAGCGCAGCGTTCGTGGCAGCACTTGGAACTGCCGCTGCGGCAGCGGTCGACGCCACCGCCGCACCCGCCGGCGAGACCATCAGGGTGCACGGCACATCCACTGCGCGATGGCGAATCCGCACCGTCGTGGGCGCCTGCAAGTCTGGCGCGGGGCCTATCCAGCGGGGCAGGTCGCAAGTAAAGCCGTTAACGAGGAGCGCAGGGTGCTCGTGTCCTTGCACCACCACGAGAGCGTTGCGGGCGATGTCCTTGCGGGCCACGAACCAAGCGCCTTCAGGGGCGTCTTTGCGTCCGCCTAGCGCAAGGCCATGGCGTTGGCCGAGCGTGTAGAAGGCTACTCCCCGATGTTCGCCGAGCACGGTACCGTTTTCGTTTTCGATGGGGCCAGGTTGCCCGGGCAGGTAGCGGGCGAGAAAGTCACGGAAGGGCCGTTCGCCGATGAAGCAGATGCCGGTGCTGTCTTTGCGTGCATGCACCGGCAGGCCGGCACGGCGGGCCAGAGCGCGAACTTCGGGCTTGTGCAGGTCGCCGAGCGGAAACAGCGTTTGGTGCAGGCGCTCCCCGGGTACGTCGCACAAAAAATACGTCTGGTCCTTGTCGGCGTCGCGCGCGCGCAGCAGCAAGCCATCGCGGGTGGCTGCGTAATGGCCTGTGGCGATGAGGTCGGCGCCGAGTCGCAAGGCATGGTCGAAGCAGGCGCCGAACTTCACCTCGCGGTTGCACAGCACATCCGGGTTGGGCGTGAAGCCAGCCGCATGGTCCGCGATGAACTGGACGAACACTCGGTCGCGGTATTCGGCGGTGAAGTTCACGCGGTGCAGCGGGATACGTAGTTCGTCCGCCACGCGCTGCGCGTCTTGCAGGTCGGCGGCGGCGGTGCAGTAACCGTCGTCGTCGTCCCAGTTCGTCATGTGGAAGCCTTCCACGCGGTAGCCCGCCTCCAGCAGGCGCCAAGCGGAAACGGCGGAATCCACGCCTCCGGAGAGGCCCACAAGGACGAGCGGAGCGGTCATGCGCTTATTCTACGGGAGCGGGCACCCGGCTCGCGCCGCGCAAAAGGTCAGGTACGACCGCGCCAGGTGCGCAGAGTGTCGAGCGGTAGGCTGCGGCCGGCTTCGTAGTCCGCGAGACATTGCAGCACCAGCCCTGAGCGTAGGCGCGATGGTTGCTCGGCACCGGCGCTTGCCATCGCTGCCGCGTCCAGCCACACGGTGCGCAAAATGTCGGGATCAATCTCGGCTCGTGGCGGGCCTTCCACGCGCCCACGGAAAGCCACGCGCAGGTAAGTTTCGCCATCGGGCCGCGGCCATTCGTAGAG
>CALQLF020000133.1 GCA_943331345.2 Candidatus Planktophila lacus
GGATCGCCAGCGGCATCAAGCCGCCGATGGCCGTAGCCGAGGTGAGCAGGATGGGGAAGAACCGAATAGCACCGGCTTGCTCGATGGCCTCGTCGAGGCCGACGCCTTCCGCCCGTAGCTGGTTGGTGAAGTCCACGAGCAGGATGGAATTCTTGATTTCGATGCCGAGTAGCGCCAGCAAGCCGATAAGGCCCGTGAACGACAGCGTATAGCCCGTGACCAACAGCGCAAGCAAAGCGCCGGTGACACCGAGCGGTATGACCGTCGCGACGATGAGCGTGGAGCGGAAACTCCCGAACTCCAGTACCAGCACGGCCATGATGCCAAAGGCAGCAACGAGGAAGGCCGTACCGATACCACCGAGTGCCTCTTGGCGTGACTCGACCTCGCCGGCGACGGTGAGACGGTAGCCTGGTGGCAGCACGAAGTGCTGCTCTACTTGCTTCAACAGCGCACGCGTCACCTTATCCGTGGTGTACCCAGTGTTCGTAAACGCCGAAATGGTCACCTGCCGCTCGCGGTTGTAGCGGTTGATGACATTGGGCGCGGCCTCGAAGTGCGGCGAAGTAATGGCGGCGAGTGGCACTTGTTGCCCGGCCAACGTGTTCACCCGAATTTTTTGCAGCAAGGCCAGCGTGGGGCGCTCGTCGATGGGCAGGCGTAACACGATGGGGTGTTCTTCGCCGCCGGATTCGCGGAACCGCCCGAGCGGCTGCCCGGCTACCGTCAAGCGAACTGTGCGGTCTGCTTCGACGGAGGACACGCCCAGCAGTGCTGCCTTGGCGGGGTCGATACCAAGGTTGAGGTCGGTGCGCCGTAGCTTGAGAGGGTTGTTGACGTCGCGCAAGCCGGGTTGCTGCTTCATCAATACTTCAAGCTCGCCGCCCAATCGCTTCAGCGTATTCAGTTCCGGCCCCGTGATGCGTAGAGCCACGGGAGCATCTACGGGCGGGCCGTTCTCGTATTGTTTGACTGTGATGCGGGCGGCGGGGTAGGT
Source organism: Candidatus Planktophila lacus (assembly GCA_943331345.2). GTDB lineage: Bacteria > Pseudomonadota > Gammaproteobacteria > Steroidobacterales > Steroidobacteraceae > CAIOHZ01. Next base: position 998 of record CALQLF020000133.1, read on the forward strand.
CCGGAACTTCGCGCGGAGTTCGTCCAGCAACTGAGGGGTCTGGCGCGGGCTATACGCGTGGAGCTCCACCAGAATTTCGCCAAGATTGGCGGCGGTACCGAGCGGGAAAGTGTTGTAGTACATGAAAGGCTGGCTGTGACCTACATGGGTGAACCACTGCTTCACCTCCGGGCGGTGGCCAAGCTCCGCTTCCACAAATCGCAGCGCACGGTCTGTGTCCGCCAGGCTGGCGCCATCGTCGGCGTTGACGCGAATCAAAAACTGCGGGACGTCGGCGTTTGGGAAGACGCTGACACCAATGACGGGCACGAGCGCGATGGAACTGAAGAACACGACGCCCGCTACCGTCAGCGTGCGCTTTGGGCGACTAAGTGCCCATTTCAATGCCGGCCCATACACGCGGTGGATGGTCTTCATGGTGGCGTGCAGCAGGCGGTCAGCCAGCAAGTCGAACCGCTCCATGCGGCCGCCCTTGGGCGCGCCGGTTTCGCGTAGCAGGCGCGAGGAGAGAAACGGAATGATGGTGTAAGCAACCATCATTGAGGCGATGACGGTCAACATGACCGCTGCCGGCAACGAGCGGATGAAGACGCCCGAGCCTCCTGGCAGGAATACCAGCGGCAGGAAGGCAAGCAGCAGCGTGGCGGTACAACCGAGTACTGCCAAGGCAATCTGGTCTGTCGCGAGCACTGCTGCTTCGCGTCGACTGTGGCCCATGCGGATGAAGCGCGAAATGTTTTCCACTACCACGATGCTGTCGTCGACCAGCAAACCAAGCGCAAGAATGAAACCGGCGATGGACAGTTGGTTAAGCGAAAACCCGGAGAAATAAAGCGCCGACAAGCCCATGGCCAGCGACAGCGGGATGGACAGCATGACGACGCCGGCAGCGCGCAGACCGAGTGGCAGCAGTGTTACTAGCACTAGAGCGATGGCGATGGCGAAGTCGTGGCCTAGACGCGTCAGGCGACGGTCGACGTTGCGGGACTGGTCGAACCCGCGCTCCAGGCGGATGCCCTGCGGCAGGTCCTTCTCGAAGGAGTCGAATACCGCATCAATACCGGCGCGGACCTTGAAGATATTCTGGTTGTCTTTCTGGTTGGCCGTGACGAACACCGCGCGATGCCCGTTGTAGCGCCCGAGATAGGTATGCTCGCCGGTAGCCCAGGAGACGGTCGCGACATCGCGCAAGCGCACGATACGGCCACGAGAGCCGCCCACCACGGCATCCTCTATTTGCTGCAGTGAGCGGAACGAGCCGGTGGTTTTCAGGTTATAGCGGCGCGCGCCTGCATCCACGGCACCGCCGGGAATGCTGGTGTTTTCCGCCTGCACTGCGGTGGCCAGTTGTTGCAGCGTTACCGCGGTACGGCCGAGGCGGTCGAGATCGACGGCGATGCGCACTTCCGATTTCGGGTAGGCCCAGCTTTCCGATTGCCGTACGCCGGGCACTCGCTCGAGGCGGTCTTCCAGTTCGCCGGCCCACTTCTCCATCTCACGCCACGGCGCGGTGTCACTTACCAGTGCGGACTGCATGATGTTGACGCGGGCCGGGCCTGCGCGGCGGAGGTCGACGTAGTTCAGGTCCGCCGGTAGTTGCGGCCGCAGACGGTTGAACTCGCGGATGACGTCATCCTGCTTCTTCTCCGGGTCGCCGACATAATTGAACTCGATGAGCACTAAGCCGAGGCCGTCATTGGCGACGCTGGCGACTTTCTTTACATCGTCCAGTTCGTTCATCGCCTCTTCGATGGGGTCGATGAGGAGACGCTCGATTTCCGCCGGGTCCGCACCCGGGTAGCCGAGGGTGATGGTGACTGCGGGGTACGCGAAAGAGGGGTCTTCCGCGCGAGGCATGTTGATGTAGCTGTTGACACCGACGGCCACCAGCAGGCCAAACAGCACCAGCGTGAACTGCCATTGGCGGACAGCGAAAGCCCAGACGCGCATGGCGGCGGCCTACCGCTTGACCGTGACGCGGTCACCCGCAGTCACGAACGAGGCACCTTCCACCACGACCTGGTCGCCAGGTTTCAGTCCATCCAGCACTTCCACTCGGTCACCCACGATTCTCCCGAGGTGTACGTCGTGGCGCTGGACGCGGTCGCCGACGACTGCCATCACGGTCGCGCGGTCCCCACTGGCTTCGAGCAGGGCGCTGTTCGGTAAAACCATCGCGGGAGGCAATGCGCTGTCTGCTACGCGTGGCAGCAAGGCCGTAGCTACCATGCCCCGGCCAAAGCCAGGCGCGGCGTCTTGAACGGCAATCTCCACTTGGAAACTGCCGGTGGCCGGGTCCGCGGAGCGGGCCACCGTGCGGACGATGCCGGTGAATTCGCGTGCCGGAAACGCGTCGAAGTGCAATTTGGCAGCGAGGCCAGGGCGCAGTTGGACCACTTCACGGTCTGCCACGGCCACCTTCACTACCCAGCCTTGCCGTGTGCCGCCCACCACCACTACCGTTTGTCCCGGGCCCACCAGTTCGTCGCGTTCGGCGAGTTTCTGCAACACCATGCCGTCGGCTGGTGCGGTGATACGCGCGTACGAGGCGTTGAACTCCACCGAACGCAACTGCGCAGCAGCAACGCTCGCTGCGCTGTTCAGGTCGTCGAGGTTCTCGCGGGTAGCAACGCCGTCGGCGAACAGTTGTTGACCACGCTCTAGGTCGCGCTTGGTTTTCGCTGCGCCTTCACGCGCCTGAGCGACTGCCGCTTCTACTTCCGTCGAACGTAGCCGCGCGAGCAGTTGCCCGCGGCGGATGGTCTGGCCTTCTTCCACTGGCACGGCTTCAATGACACCGCCCAGCTTGAAGGACAGCTTCGCTTCATCCTGCGGCGCGAGGAAGCCAACAGCGCGGATGTCTTCGGTGAGGACGGTGGTTTCGAGCGCAGCGACGCGCACAGAGCGAACCGGCACAGCGTCGGGCGTACTGCTGCCGTGGCAACCCGCGAGCAAGAGCAATGCCAACCAACCGGCGTGGCGCGGGCGTGGAGTAAAGCGGGAGGACTGGCCGATCATGGCGTGGCTTCCTTGGAAACTGCGAGGCCCAGTGCGTAGTCGAGCTGGGTCAGTGCCGCGAGTGCGGCAAGGCGGGTGTTGTCGATATTCAGGCGCGCTTCGGTGAGCGTGCGGCGCGCGTCGATGAATTCGGCTTGGTTGGCGGAGCCGAGGTCGCGCTTGCGCGCAACGATACGGAAGGCACCTTGTGCTGCCACTACACGCTCTTCAGCGGTACGCAGCGCAGCGCGTTGCACGAGGTAGTCCTCTACCGCTTGCTGCACTTCCAAGCGCACCAGGAACGCCGTTTCCTCGCGGCGCGCATGGGCTTCATCGAGCCGCGCGCTGGATGCCGCCAAGGCTGCGCGGTCGGCGCCACCGGAGAACAAATTGAACTTCACGACCACCGAGGCGAGCACGAAGCGTTCGTCGGCAGAGAAGCCATAGCTCGCGCCTTGAATACCGCTGGTGACCTGCAAGCCTACCTGCGGTTTGAACGCCGCCCGTGCAGCGCGGCCGCTGGCTCGGGCGCCAGCCATGGCGGCATCGAGTTGCTGTAGTTCAGCACGCGCACCGAGCGCTATCTCCTGCAAGGTGCTCGTGCCCAGTTCGCGTTTCTCTGCCAGCGCCAGATCTTCCGGCGTGGGAATCGCCTCCGGCAGGGCGTTGGTGCCTGGCTGGCTACGCAGCGTGTTCACGTAGGCCTGTAGTTGGCCGGCTGAATTGTTCAAGCTCAGCAGTTGCTGTTCTACTTCGAGCAAGTCCGCGCGGGCGCGGAAGACGCGGTCTTCCGTCACCTTGCCAGCGCGGAACAAGCTATCGTTGATGCGCAGGTTTTCTGCCGCCAACTGTTGCGTCTCGCCGACCACCACGACGCCGGCACGGGCGCGCAGCCACTGGAAGTACGCTTGTTTCATGTCGCGGGCCAAGCGCTGTTCATAGGCGCGGGTTGCTGCCTGCGAGGCTAGTAGTTCGGCATCGGCCGCGTCACGGCCGGCACCCAAGCGCGCGTCGTAAAGCGGCTGGGTGAGGTTGAGCGTGGTTTCTTGTTCGCGCGTACGGAAGAAGTTGAACTGCTGGTTTTCGACGCGCGGGAACTGCGGCGGGCGGCCTTGCGCCACCAACTGTGCATCGAGCGCGGCGTACACGGGGTTCAGCAGGTCGCCCAGCGGAAATTCGATGGTGCGACCGCCGTCGGCGCGGGTGTAGCGGGATTGGAAGTCGAGGCTGGGCAGGTAGCGGGCGCGGGCCCGGTCCAGTTCGGCCAGGCGCCGCGCCACGACGGCGCGCTCCGCCAACAGGCCTTGGTTGGCCTGCAGGGCGTCTGCGACCAACTGCGCTGTGGCTTTGGCGAGCGGCGTGGTGGTGTCTGCCCCCGTCGCGCGAGCCGAGCCAGAGGTTAGGGCTGCCATTCCCAGGCAGCCAACCAAAACGGCCATCCATCGGCTAGACGGCTGTCTACCCATGGGGCGCGAAAAGTTCCGGGGTGCAGCATTCATGGGCAGAGTCCTAAGTGGCCTTGGGGCCGCGTAGCGAATGGCGCAGCAGTTGCAGGGAGTGGTCCGCCAACTGGTCCTGAGTGACGCCGTGACGTAGCAATCCGGCACCCTTGGTGGCCATCAATTGGATAATGCCGTGGGTGAAGCCCCATAGCGCTGTCGCCGTAAGCACGGCGGGCTCCAGGTCCGGCCGGACGGAGCCATCGGCGCGACCGGTTTCGAGGGCCGCTACTACTTCGGCGATGGCCGCGTCGCCGGCGGCGGCGCATTCCTGCAGGACCGAACTGCCATCGGCCTGGTGCTGGGCCGCCTGGAAGCGGGCACAAGCGTCGAAATAGTGAGGAAATTCATGAGAGAAGGCGACATAGGCGCGGCCGATGGCCTGCACTTTGTCTAGGCCCAGCGCGGCGCGGCCGGCGGCTTCCCGGAAGCGTTGCTGAAGCAGTTCGAAGGCGCGGGCGACGATAGCCAGGTGCAGTTCGGCCCGGTCTTTGAAGTACACGTAGAGCAGGGCGCGCGAGAGACGGGCTTCGCGCGCCAGTTGGTCCATGGTCAGCCCGTCCCAGCCGCTGCTGGAATAAAGGCGCTCTGCCGCCTCGATGATTTCGAGACGACGGCGCTCTTTTTCCTCTTCACGGCGTTCGGCAAGGTACGACATGGCACTAGGGTGCCCTGTCGTTGACA
>CALQLF020000134.1 GCA_943331345.2 Candidatus Planktophila lacus
CGAGCAGTGGGTCTGTGGCCGGAACGATGGTGTCGAGGAAGCGCACCGCAGGGCGGCCCAGCCAACGCAGCTTCAGTTTCTCCAGCAGGGAAAGGCTTCCGGCGATGAACTCCGGGTAGGCAATCCAGTGCTCGTCGAGAGAACGCATCCAGCGTAGGCGAAAGCCTTTGCGGCGAGGGCGGAGGCGGGAACTGATGAAGACCACCCGCGCACCGCTGCGTGCCGCCTCCCTGATGGTCTGGGTTCGTCCGCCGTTATCGAACAGCACCAGAGACGGGCGGTACTCGTCGATGAGTTGCTTTACTTCGCGCGGGCACAGCGTTGGTGATGCGGGGAGTAGCGTTGCCGGAAACGGCGTGTCGTTGGCGTAAGGGGCCTCACGGCTAACGGCAAAGCGTATATCGCTGTTGGGCCAGCGTTGCTTCACGGCAAGCGCGATGGCTACCGCGCGCGCGTATTCGCCCATACCACGCGGACCGGAGACCGGTAGAAACAGCAACTTCATGCCGTTTGTGTCCACCATCAGCTAAGCAGCTGCCTTCTGACCAGAACGACATTTTCTCCCAACTGGGTACGGATGAAGTCGTGTTGGGACAAGGCCGCTTCCATGGCGGCTTCACAGCCCGGCTTGAAGCGGTCGTGAAGCTCAACGAAGAGCATGTTCGTGCGCCCTAGCCATTCGTGGCAGTTCGGGTTGGCGAACAGTTCACGTTCCGTTCCTTCCACATCCAGTTTCAGGATATCGATGACGTTGAAAGCACTTTCACGCAACAGACCGCCGAGAGAGACGGCCGGAAATGCGGGTTCGTTTTCACGCGCCTCACGGACCTTGAAGGCCCAGGGTTTGTCTTCGGGGTTTTCGATGGCCAAGCGGCACTCGTGCGTCCAGACGCCGCTTTGCAAGCACCGCACAGCGGGGTAGGCCGCGAGGTTGCGCTGCGCCAAATTACAGTTGGCGCTGTCTGGTTCAATGGCGATGATATTCACGCCGGGGTACATCTGCGCGAAGCGCAAGCTGGCGTACCCGACATTGGCGCCGGCATCAATGATGAACTTCGGGGTGCCCGGGTACGGGTATTCGTACTCGCCGTTGACGAAAATCTGGTTGAAAGCGCTGCGGTCTGAGCTGCCGCCCCGCATCCACAGCGGCTGCTTCAGCCCTGGGAGGGTCACCTCGATGGCGCCTTTGGTGAACTTGGTGCGTGCGTAGAGCGACGCGCCTTGCAGCAAGCCAAACCGCTTCACATACCCGGAAAAATGGCTGCCCATCGTGGTCTCCGTTGGCTGGTTCGAAGCTTAGCGTGTTTTACAGCGATGGCTCGCTAGGGCAAGAAGGGCAGCTTGACCAGACCTGCAAGGGTGTTGCAGGTCTGGTCAGCCACGCTTAGGCCTTCGGTGTCTCGTCAGCAGCCGGTGCTGCGACGGGCGCTACCGGGGCTGCGGCGGTCACCTCGGCCTCGGGCACTTCCGTCACCACGGCCGCGCGCAGCTCAACGATGTTGATGGGCTGGGTGGCTTCCGTGTCCAGCGCCGGGGCCGCTGTGGCGGCCACAGTGGCGAACGGCGAGGGGATGTCGAGGGTGGCATCTTCATCTTCTTCGGCGGCAGCCACGGCTGCAGGCGCAGCCACGACGATAGGTTCAGCGACGACGGCTTCGACTACCGCAGCGACCACGGGGGCAGCAACCGCTACCACTACCGGAGCAACCACGGGTGCCGGTTCTGCAACCGCAGTGGCAACCGGTTCTTCAACCGCAGCGACTACCGGAGCGGGAGCCGCGGCGGGCGCAGGGGCAGGCCGTGCTGCCGGTGCTGGGTCGCGACGGCCTTCGCGGGCCTGCTCGGCTTGGTACGAAGCCCAGGCGCGGTCTTCCTCTTCCTGACGGCGGCGGATTTCCGCGTCCGTCAGCACGGGGAAGGCGCCCGACTCACCGATATCCGGCACATCGGCGCCGAACTCGCTGCCACCAGCAGCAGCAGCCGGGGCGGCTGCGCCACCTTCGGCGGGTGCGCTGCCCGGTGCGTCATCCGGACGATTGCGACCACCACGGCCACGACGGCGACCACGACGACGACGGCCACTGCCATCACCACCGTCCTGCCCGGCACCTTCCGGTGCGCCGGCATTCAGTTGGTCTTCGGCTTCTTCAGTGTTGCCGGCTTCGCCGTTGGCAGCAGGGGCTACCGGAGCGGCCGGGCGCGGCTGTTGCGGACCACGGCCGTCTTGTGCACGTGGTTCACGCGGCGGGCGCTCGCCACGGGGGCGGTTACCGTCACGTTGGCCGTCACGTTGGCCATCACGGCCTTCGTTGCGTTGACCATCACGTTGGCCATCGCGCGGGGCATCCTTCGGTGCGCCTTCCGGACGCGCGTCGTTACGCGGCTCGCGCTTGCTGTCACTGCGACCCTCGTTGCGGCCATCGTTACGCGCATCGCGCTGCGGAGCACCGTCGCGGTTACCACGTCCGTCGCGGCCATCACGGCGCGGCTGGTCGCGGTCGCCACCTTGGTCGTTGCGGTCACGGTCTCCGCGGCCACGGCCATCGCGACCATCACGGCGAGCGTGACGGTCATTGCCGCCGCGGCCATAACGGTCACGTCCACCACGGCCATCCGGGCGGTCGCCACGGCCATCGCGGCCATCGCGGCTATCACCGGACTTTTCCTTAGGCGCGCCCGATTCACCGAAGAGCCATTCCCAGAGGCGGCGGAAGATGCCCTTGCGCGGGCCCGCCACCACGGGCGCGGGCGCCGGAGCAGGAGTGGGCTCGGGGCGCGGCGCATGCGCCGGTGCCGGTTCCGTGGGCATGAGCGGCGTAACAGCCGGCTGCTGGTGTTCTAGGAGCTGCTTCTTGGCGCGCTCCGTAGCCACTTCCAGTTCAACCACTTCGCGACGGCCCATTTCATGGCTGCGCAGGGTGTTTTCCTGAAGGCCCATCTCGTCGTCGCGCACGCGACGCAGGATGTAGTTCGGTGTGTCGAGGGTGGGGTTCGGCACCAGCACGATGCCAACGCCCGAACGCTCTTCCACGGCCCGCAGGTCGTGGCGCTTTTCGTTCACGAGGAACGTCGCCACTTCCACCGGCAGCTGCGCGATGACCTTGGCGGTGCGGTCCTTGCGGGACTCTTCGCCGATGAGACGCAGCACCGACAGCGACAGGCTTTCCACACCACGGATGGTGCCGAGGCCGTTGCAGCGTGGGCACTGCATGTGGGTGCTTTCTTCCAACGCCGGGCGCAAGCGCTGGCGGGACATTTCCAGCAGGCCGAAGCGCGAGATGCGGCCAATCTGGATGCGGGCGCGGTCTTGCTTCACGGCATCGCGGAGGCGGTCTTCCACGGCCTTCTGGTTCTTCAGCGACTCCATGTCGATGAAGTCGATGACGATGAGGCCGCCGAGGTCGCGCAGGCGCAGCTGACGAGCAATTTCGTCTGCGGCTTCCAGATTGGTGTTGGTGGCCGTGGCCTCGATGTCCGAGCCCTTGGTGGCGCGGGCCGAGTTGATGTCGATAGCCACCAGCGCTTCGGTGTGGTCGATGACGAGGCTACCGCCCGAGGGCAGGTTCACCTTGTGGCCGTAGGCGCTTTCGATCTGGTTTTCGATTTGGTAGCGCGTGAACAGCGGCACGTCGTCTTGGTAGGGCTTCAGCTTGCGCAGGTATTCCGGCGGCATGAAGCGCTGCATGTATTCGCGGCTGCGTTCGAAGGTGGCGGCGTCGTCCACCATCACTTCGCTGACGTCATCGGCCAGGTAGTCGCGCAGGGCACGGGTGACCGCGTCGCTTTCCTGGTAGATGAGGAACGGGGCAGGGCGGTCCTTCGCGGCGGAGGCGATGGCGTCCCAGTTGGCGCGCATGTTGTCGAGGTCCCACTGGAGTTCCTCGGTGCTGCGGCCCACGCCGGCGGTACGCACGATGGCGCCCATGCCGTCGGGAATTTGCAGCGCGTCCATGGCTTCGCGCGTTACTTCGCGGTCTTCGCCTTCAATGCGACGCGACACGCCACCAGCGCGCGGGTTGTTCGGCATTAAAACGAGGAAGCGGCCAGCGAGGCTGATGAACGTGGTGAGGGCCGCGCCCTTGTTACCACGCTCTTCTTTTTCCACCTGCACCAGAATTTCCTGGCCTTCGGTGAGCACGTCGCGGATGACGAACTTGTTGCCCTGCACGGGCTGACGGAAGCAGTCGCGTGACAGCTCCTTCAGCGGCAGGAAGCCGTGACGCTCGGCGCCGTAGTCGACAAAGGCGGCTTCTAAGCTGGGCTCGACGCGGGTAACGCGGCCCTTGTAGATATTCGCTTTCTTCTGTTCCCGGGAGGGAATTTCGATGGAAAGGTCGTAAAGCTTCTGGCCGTCAACGAGGGCGACGCGCAGTTCTTCCTGCTGCGTCGCATTGATTAGCATTCTCTTCATGGGCCCCTGCTTGGGATAACGAGGGGGCCGATGGGCAATAGGCGCGAGAAAACGGTAGCGCGAGGGAGCACGCGTGGGCCGGGGTTAGCCGGCGGAAGGCAGGGCGGTGGAACAGCATGTTGTTATGTCATGTCCGCAATGGCATCGCTCGTCGGTAATGGGCCACCCGGTGAAGGGTGGCTGCACTGTTTCGACGGGCGCCGCCAGCAAGCCTGGTGCGTCCTGGAGTCCGGTCTCACGCCCGGGGTTCCTGTGCCTTGCCGGTGCGCCCTGTACCCCTGACGGGTGACAAGTACGCTGGCATTGGCGGACGGAACTGCCCACGGGCCGAGCGAGGGTTGCCTTGGCGGTGACCAAAACCTTTGGCCGGGTGCGCCGCAACCCACTAAGATGCGGGACCCGGAAGCCTTCCGGGCACCTTCCGCCCCTCGGGGCGGGTGGGTGGCCGGGCGAAAACACCGGGGACCGCGCTTGAGCCTGGCTGGCCCGGAGCCGCTTCGCGACGCCGGCCCCAGTGGGCTCTTGGGCTCAGGAACATAGCAGCGTTCCTGCGAAAAATCAATGTCTTACAGGAAATCTTGATGACCAGTCACACCGCCGACCGTCCTGCCGCCGTTCCCCCCGGGGGTCGTGGCGTGGCCAAGGCCACTGTCGACGAGGGGGCCGACGGCCAGCGCCTCGACAACTGGCTCATCCGCGAACTGAAGGGTGTGCCGAAGTCCGCCGTTTACCGCATTTTGCGCAAAGGCGAGATTCGGGTGAACGGCAAGCGTGCGAAACCGGACCAGCGGCTGGCCGCCGGCGACGAAGTTCGTCTGCCACCCATGCGGGCGGAAGTGGTGCCCGTCGGGCCGGACGGCGAACCGCTGGTAGGGGGCGCCGGCCCCCGCAAGGCGCCCAAGGGCCTCACGGACGCCATCGAGTCCGCCATCATTTTCGAGGACGACCGCTTTCTGGTCATCGACAAACCGTCGGGCTTGGCGGTCCACGGCGGTAGCGGGCTCAGCTTTGGCGTCATCGAGGCCCTGCGGGCCAGTCGACCCACGGAAGAGCTGGAACTGGTGCACCGCCTCGACCGGGACACCAGCGGCCTGCTGCTGGTGGCGCGCGACCGTGGCAGCCTGCGCATTGCGCACGCACTCATCCGCGACGGCCAGATGGAAAAGCAGTACCTGACCTTGGTGCTGGGCAACTGGCCCCACGGCACGAAGTTGATCGACGCGCCGCTGGCTACCCAGAACCGCTCGGGTGGCGAGCGGGTGGTGAAGGTGGACGCCCGTGGCAAGGAGTCGCGGTCCACGTTCATTCCGGTGGACTTCTTCGGCAACATGGCGACGCTGATGCAGGTGCAACTGGACACTGGCCGCACCCACCAGATTCGCGTGCATGCCGCCTATGCGGGGCACCCGGTGGCGGGCGACGACAAGTACGCCACCCGCGAAGACAACGCCTTGGTGCTGGAGGCCGGGCTAACGCGCCTGTTCCTGCACGCCCAGTCGCTGTCGTTCGAATGGCCGGGCGGCAAGCAGTACGCTTTCAGTGCGCCGCTCCCGCCGGACCTCGCCGAGTTCATCGATTCGCTGGGCAACCTGAAGCGCAAGCGCAAAAAGGCGGCGGATGCGGCTACGGCCCGCCGAGTGGGTCAAGCCCGGCGCGCTGCAGGGCCCCGCAAAGCCAGATAAGCGGCAGCCCGACCAGCGCGGTCGGGTCTTCCGTTTCCAGCCGTTCGAAGAGGGCAATGCCCAGCCCTTCGCTGCGGAA
>CALQLF020000135.1 GCA_943331345.2 Candidatus Planktophila lacus
TACGGCGCTAGGGCCGTACGCTTCGACAACGATGGTGTAGGTCGTCGCGGGGTCCAAGCCCGTTACCGTTGCCGAACTGATGTTCGCATTGGTGCTGGCGACGAGGCGCTGCGTACCACCAGCAGGCGTGGCATAGATGCGGTAGCCAGTTTCACTGTTGGCGTTGTCTATCCAGGACAGTGCCAAGGTGCGCGAGGTGGTCTTGGTGGTATCGACCGCGATGGCCGTCGGCGCCGCCAGAATCGAGACCAAGCGGATCAGTACTGGTGCGCTGTCTGAACCGCCGCCGACGGAGTCGACTGCGACGGAAGCCGGAGGCGCTACCAGGTTGTTGATGGTGTAGGTGTCGCTACCAGGCGCGAAGTCACCGAAACCACGCAGGCTGAGTTTCGGATTGCCCAGACGGTCGGCAGAGCGTGCCGTTACCACCAGCGTTTTCGTATTCGCATCGTAGACCGCAGACTTCAGGTCAACGAAGTCAACGAGCGACAAATTCAGCGCGGACGGGTCGGTGGCGGTCGCTGCTGACGGGTCAGTGGCGCGTAGTTGCACTACGGGCGGCAAGGCGGATGCATCTACCACCGGGAGTACTAGCGAATCGATCCCATGGCCGGCGGGGACGGGCCCAGACTGCAACAGTGTTGCGCCGCGGTAGCGCGCTGCTGCGGCCGGGGTCGTTGGGCCGTCGTTGGCCGTCACGGTGGCGGTGGCGCTCGAGTTCGCAAAGGTCTCGATCTGGCCGGTGCCGTCGGCGGCGCGGGAATAGGTCATGCGGGTTTGCGCCAGCGGCGTCTGGACGCGGCCGTCATAGCGTTGGCCCTGAACGCTGAAGGTGTTTTCACGCAGCACGAACACACCGCCACCGAAGTCCACGCGCTGGCCGAGCGTATCCACGCCCGAAACTTCCACGAAGTTCCGGCCGCAAGGGCTGCCGGTGACCGTGGCGCCGCCGGCGTTGTTGCCGAGGTAACCAGCCGGTGCGTTGGTCGCGACCAGGAAGGGTCCGACTGAGCCGGTGAAATCGCTGTTTGGCGCGAAGCCCTTGTCGATAGTCGAGAACACGTCACGGGCGCCGGTGGCACCTACGACCGTGAACACGTCCACGCCATACGGGTGCTTGACGGTGTAAGTGCCGTCGACTGGAACACCCATGACGAAGCGCAAGCGTAGGAACGCAGCCTGCGAGCCGTTCAGCAGATTTCCCGCAGCGTCGGTTTGCATGATGGCGGCTTCCGCAGCCATGCCGAGCTTCAGTACCGGGTTGCCCGCAGCGTCACTGACGGTGGCATCTGCGCCCCACCAGAAGGATTCGCCGCCAGAGCCAATCTGGAGCGAGAACGGGTCGGCCGGATCAATGGGGTCGAAGAAGCAGAGGGCCGCGTCCAGGCAACGCTGTGCGGCAACGCCGTTGGAGTCCACGAGGTACTCGGGGAAACCGTCCACGGGGTTGAGCGGACCCGAATGGGTCGGGGTCGAGCCATTGGCGGTAGTGGCCGTACCGTTAGGGAGTTCGCACTGTCCACCTGCCTGTTGGGCAAGAGCGGCAGCAGCGTGGAACTGGAGCGTTGCGGCAACCAGTGTAGCGATGAGTTTATTCTTCATGATGATATTCCTGACTACATGTCACTGGTTGATGACGGTAACGCGGCGGGTGCCAACGCCACCCTTCGACGACACGACCGTGACGGATGCGGGCAGCGCCGCACCGTTCAGCGTGATCGAAGCGGGGAAGGCGGCGGCGGCGGACGCATAGTTGAGGGCGACTTCGAACGGCTTCAGCGTCAGGACGGGTTTACCGTCGGCACCGGAGCCGTCATCGCTCGAGGAAGCAATAACGGATAAACTGCACTGCTTGTTCGCGCCCGCGCCCGTGCAAACGGCCTCGGCCTTGCTGATCGAAACCAGGTCCGTGAGGTGGGCGGTCTTGGTGTTGGGGCGCGACAAAATGCCGGGGTCCATGGCCGTCACCGACACTTGTTGGGGCAGAGTGAAAGCACCGACTGGGATGGTGCTGTAGTAGCGGTTCCCTTGCTTATCCAAGGCTGCCGAGGTACCCATCACGTCGGCTGTGGCATGAGAGGCCTGCGTGGCGCTGGTGCTGCCTTCAGCCATGACAGTGACGCTGTTGGTGCCCGCGGCGCGGGAATAATAAGCGCCCGTGATAGCAAGCGGCACTTCAGCCAGTGGGGCTTTCTTGCCCATCACCGTGAACAAACGGCTGGTGTAGACGTTGATCGGGTCGCCGTCGGCGTTGTTGGCGGTGTTGATAGGGATTGGCGTCACGCCATCCAAGCCGACGGCCGTGATACGCACGAAGTTGTCGCCGCAGGGGCTGCCGGACACGGTCGTCAGCGTGGCACCGTCGCCGACGTAGCGGGTACGATCTTCCGCGCGCAGTAAGGGTGCTTGGTCGGCAATGAGGAACGGCGATACGAGGCCATTGACGATGCTGTCCGCCTGGAAGGCGATGTCGATCGGGTCGCTGATTTCCATGCGGTTTTGACCGTTGCCAGCACGCAGCAGGGAGGTAACGGTATACGTCTTGCTACCCCAAGGCGTTTCCACCTTGTACTGGCCGACGCGGTCGACGTTTACGCGGGTACGGAGACGCTGGAATTGGGTTTGGAAGCCCTTTTCGATGGGTCCCAGAAAGGCAGTTTCCACGCCCATGACAATGACCGCGGTGATAGGCGCCGCGCCGGGCGAGGTGAAGGCGCTGTTGGCGAGGTACATGAAAGCCTCACCGCCGCGGCCAAGACGCTCCGACAGAGGGACACCCACTTCCACTACGTCGTAGAAGCAGGGCGCCGGAGCGCCGTCATTGGTGTAACTGTCGGTGCAAATCTGCAGCGCGACGCCGTTGACGTCTACGACATACTCGGAGAACAAACCTTCGGCATCCAGTGGACCTGAGGTGAAGGGCTTGGCGGAATCCACTGTGCAGGCAATGCCAGCAAGAGGGGCGGCTAGCAGGGCGGCGGCCAGAGCCGTGATGCCGAGTCGACGATGCGCGTTCATGAGTGTTTTCCTTGACTCCAGAGCGTTGAACCGGGGTGTTTACCCTTACGGGTTATTACCTATAAGCCACTGAAGCAAAAACCGCGCCAATTATTATTTTGTATATAAATCAGTAGGTTAATTTTCTTCGCAAAAAATTTGGTGCGGCGCTCGTAAAGTTTTCCGACGCCACAGGGTGGGGTTTTGGGGTGGGGCGCGGGTTTGCCCCCATGACTTGGGCAGCGGCTTGCTATGCGCAGGCCTCAGAGTTCGAACCGGCGCAGCGCGCCCCGGACCAGCCCTGAGAGCAGGCCTTAGCCCAGAAACAATTTGGCGAGGGATTTCCGGCGGGACAAGCCGCGCACCGGAGGCAACGAAGTGAATGGCGCTCCCAGAGGGATTCGAACCCTCGTACCAGCCGTGAGAGGGCTGTGTCCTAGGCCTCTAGACGATGGGAGCTTCACGGTAGCCTGCTATCATAACATTTATGCAGGCTACCTCAACCCCCACGATCGTCTCCCGGTCAGAACACTCCATCTCCCGGGCATCCATCTCCAACGCTGCCCTGAAGACGCTCTACCGTCTGAAAGACGCTGGTTATCAGGCCTTTCTGGTCGGGGGTGGGGTACGCGATTTGCTCCTGGGCCTCGAGCCGAAAGACTTCGACATCGCCACTAACGCGCACCCGGAAGATCTCCGCCGCGTGTTCCGCAACTGCCGGCTCATTGGTCGACGTTTCCGGTTGGCGCACGTGCATTGGAACGGCGAGATTATTGAAGTCGCCACCTTCCGTGCAGCGGCAGCGCCCGAAGAAACGGACGACGAGCACCCGGCGGAAGACCTCCACGCGGAACTGCGGCGCCCTTCAGCGGAGGTGCGCATTACGGACGATGCCGGCCGCCTGCTGCGCGACAACGTTTATGGCTCCATCGACGATGACGTCTGGCGCCGCGACTTCACCTGCAACGCGCTCTACTACAACATCGCCGACTTCTCCGTATGGGACTACGTAGGCGGAGTGCAAGACGTGCGCGACCGCGTGTTGCGTCTCATTGGCGACCCGGAGCAGCGCTACCGCGAAGACCCGGTGCGTTTGCTGCGTGCCGTCCGGTTCGCGGGAAAGTTGGGCTTCAACATTCACCCGGATACTGAAGCGCCCATGCGCGAACTGGCCCCGCTACTGGCCAGCGTGCCACCGGCGCGTTTGTTCGATGAGACCTTGAAGCTCTTCCTCGCTGGCCACGCTCGCAACACCTTGGAAGTGTTGGAGCGTTATCACCTGCTGGCACCCATGTTCCCCTCGCTGCACGCAGCCCTGCATGGCGATGCGTCTGGGCGTTGGCGGAATTTCGTCAATGCGGGGCTGGCTGGCGGCGATGAGCGCGTGGCTGCCGACCGTCCCGTGACACCGACATTCTTGTTTGCCACTTTGCTGTACCCGGCCATCGATGCGTTGGCGCAGCGACGTCACCCGGGTTTGGCGCACACCTCGTCTGCTTTCGGGCAAGCGCTGGGCGCCGCTTGCGACGAGATTGCCTCGGCGCAAGTGAAGCGTATTGCCATCCCGAAGCGCTTTACCTTGCCCCTGCGCGAACTGCTGGTCATGCAGCCGAAGTTCGAGCGTCGCGATGGCAAGCGCATGCTCACGTTGTTGAACCACCCGCGTTTCCGTGCTGCATACGATCTGTTCTTGCTGCGCGCCGAGTGCGGGCTGGCCGACATGGAATTGGCGAAGTTCTGGACGGACGTGCAGTTGACCGACCACGACCAGCGAATCGAGATGGCGCTGGCGCTTGGCACGACGCCTCATGCAAACGGCGCCGCGCACTCGGCCGAGTCTGCCGGCGCTGAAGAGGAAGTGGACGGCGAGGCTGGCGACGAACCGGGCCCTGACGGTACTCCGGCAAAGCGTCGTCGTCGCCGTCGAACGCGCCGGCCGCGTGGTGCGGGTGGCGGCCCGGCCGATGGCTGAGGGAACTGTCTGGCAGCCGGCTTATATCGGCTTGGGCAGCAACCTCGATGGCCCGGTGGACCGTGTGCTCCGCGCTTTCGAGCAGCTCGCTGGCCTGCCGCAGACGCAGTTGGTGGCGCGTTCTTCCTTGTGGCACACCCCGCCGGTCGGTCCGGTCGAGCAACCGCCCTTTGTGAACGCCGTGGCAGGGCTCCTGACGCAGTTGTCGCCACGCGAGTTGCTCGACGCATTACTCGCCGCTGAACGGGTGCAGGGTCGGCAGCGCGAGGTACGCTGGGGCCCCCGCACGCTGGATTTGGACCTGTTGGTCTATGGGGCCGGACAGGTTGATGAACCGGGGCTCACGGTGCCCCATCCTGAAATGTCCCGGCGCGCCTTCGTCCTGTATCCTTTGGCTGAAGTGGCGCCCACGCTCTCGGTCCCTGGGCAGGGGCGGGTGGCCGCCTTGGCGGCTGCGGCGGACGGCGCTGGCTTGGAGCGACTCGAACCCTAAGGGAGTGGCGGCGTGAACAGCGAAGCGACGGGCTCACGCCAACCCTTGCCGCAGCGCTTCGTGGTCGTTGAAGGCCCTATCGGGGTTGGCAAAACTGCGCTTGCTCGCCGCATCGCTGCTGCTACCGGCGCCGAACTGGTGCTGGAGCAAGCGGACGAAAACCCATTCCTCGAGCGCTTCTACCGGGACCCGCGCACCGGAGCGTTGCCAGCACAACTGTATTTTCTGTTCCAACGGGCGCGCCAACTACAGGCTTTGCGCCAGGAAGACCTGTTCGCGCCGCACCGCGTTGGCGACTATCTGCTGGCCAAGGACCGCTTGTTTGCTCGCGTGACACTCGATGACGAGGAGTTCGCGCTGTACGAGCAGGTGTACGCCAAGATGGCGGTGGAGGCGCCGCGGCCCGACCTCGTGGTGTATTTGCAGGCGCCGGTGGAGGTGCTGCTGGAGCGGATAGTGCGGCGAGGCATTGGCTACGAGCAGGGCATGGACCGCGCCTACCTCGAACGCTTGCTAGACGCCTACACGGGCTATTTCCACCGCTACGATGGCTCACCCTTGCTTATCGTCAACGCCGCTGAAATCA
>CALQLF020000136.1 GCA_943331345.2 Candidatus Planktophila lacus
AAAGCCTGCGCCGTCAGCTCGAAGCACTCGTGCGGATCTTCGGGGAACAGCAGCACATGCCGCGTGTCGCCGTGCGAAGCGTAGGCGCACAGCAGAACATCGGATTGCTGCGTGCGCGTAGGCATGCCAGTGGAAGGGCCGCCGCGCTGCACGTCCACAATAACCACCGGTATCTCGGCGAAGTACGCCAGGCCAATGAACTCCTGCATCAACGAAATGCCAGGCCCCGAAGTGGCGGTAAAAGCGCGCACACCGTTCCAGCCAGCGCCCGCCACGATACCAATGGAAGCCAGTTCGTCTTCCGCCTGCACGATGGCATAGCGCGCAGCGCCGGTCTCCGGGTCCGTGCGGAACTTGCGGCAATAGCCGGTGAACGCTTCGATGACCGACGTGGATGGCGTGATGGGGTACCACGCAGCCACCGTAGCGCCGCCATAGACGGCACCTAGCGCCACCGCACTGTTGCCATCGATGAAAATACGGTCACCCACGCCATCGACGCGTTCGCAGCGAATGCCGAGCGGGCAAGCGAAATGTTTCATGGCATACGCGTGACCTATGCGCGCCGCATTACGGTTGCCCTCGATGAGCTTGTCTTTGCCGCGGTACTGCTCGCCGATGAGCGTTTCGACGACGCCCAGTTCCAAGTCCATTAGCGCGGCGAGAGCGCCCACGTACATGATGTTCTTAAACAGCTTGCGCTGGTTCGGGTCGGTGAATTCTTGCGCGCAGATGGCGGTAAGTGGAATGCCGATGACGTGGATGTCTTCGCGGAACTTTGAGCGCGGTAGTTCGCGCGTGGAGTCGTAGACCAAGTAACCACCAGGCACGAGTTCCGCGATGTCCCGGTCCCAGGTCTGCGGGTTCAGCGCCACCATCAGGTCACAGCCGCCGCGCCGGCCCAGCCAGCCGTCTTTGGAAACGCGCAGTTCATACCAAGTAGGCATGCCCTGAATATTCGACGGGAAAATATTGCGCGGGGAAATGGGAATGCCCATGCGCATGACGGAACGCGCGAACATTTCGTTGGCCGAGGCGGAGCCGGAGCCATTGACGTTGGCGAACTTGACGACGAAATCGTTGGTAGCAGTAACGGGTGTCATGTTCACGGTTCCTCAGGCGCTGACAGCAGCGGCAGGATGAGCGCCGGCTTCAGCGCCCGCGTGGGCCACCTGCCAGTCCACCTTCAGCATGTCCCAGGCGTTGGTCGGGCAGCGCTCGGAACACAAGCCGCAGTGCAGGCAAAGGTTCTCGTCCTTCACCATGACACGCCCAGTCTTGAGGCCGTCCGCCACATAGAGCATCTGCTCCAAGTTCGGCGCTGGTGCCTTCAGCCGCGTGCGCAGGTCGGCGTCCGTGCCGTCTTCGGTGAAGGTGATGCAATCCGTGGGACAGATATCCACGCAGCTATCGCACTCGATGCAGGTCTTCGGCGTGAACACCGTGGCCATATCGCAGTTCAGGCAGCGCGAAGCCTCGTTGCAGGCCTTCTTCACATCGAAGCCCAGCTCCAGCTCCAACTTGATGTCCTTCAGCGCCAGTTCCAGCGCTTGCGTGGGCATCTTTTCGCGGTCGAGGTCGGAGATGGCGTTGTCGTAGGCCCATTCATGAATACCCATCTTTTGGCTGGCCAGCGTGATGCGGTCCGCGGGGCGTTCTGCAACGACGTCCTTGCCGCGCAGGAACAGGTCGATGGAGACGGCCGCCGTGTGGCCCTGCGCCACAGCAGTGATGATGTTCTTGGGGCCGAGCGCCGAGTCGCCACCGAAGAACACATCTGGCAACGAGGACTGCAGCGTCTTGTCGTTCAGCGCCGGCATGCCCCACTGGTCGAAGGCCAAGCCGAGGTCGCGCTCAATCCACGGAAAGGTATTTTCCTGGCCAATGGCCACCAGCACTTGGTCGCAAGCGACGGTTTCCATGCGCCCGGTGGACACCAAGGCCCGCTTGCCGCGCGCATCGCGCTGCACTTCCACGTGCTCGAAGGTCACGCCAGTCAACTGGCCGTCGCTGTGTTCGAAGGCTAAAGGCACCATGCAGTTGCGTATGACAACGCCTTCGTGGAGCGCTTCTTCCTTTTCCCACGGCGAGGCTTTCATCTCATCGAAGCCGGAACGCACAATGACCTGCACGTCTTCGGCACCCAGGCGCCGGGCGGAACGGCAGCAGTCCATTGCGGTGTTACCACCACCCAGCACCACGACGCGCCGGCCTACGGTTTCCACGTGGCCGAAAGCCAGGTTCGCCAGCCATTCAATACCAATATGTACATTGGCGGCAGCTTCGGTGCGCCCGGGCAGGTCTGCTTCTCGGCCGCGCGGTGCGCCGGTGCCCACGAAGATGGCATCCCAGCCTTCTGAACGCAGGGCAGCCAAGCTGTTCACCCAGCGGTCCAGCACCACCTCAACGCCGAGCGCGGCCACATAGCCACATTCTTCATCGATGACGCTATCCGGTAAGCGGAACTTTGGAATCTGGCTGCGCATCATGCCGCCAGACTGCTGGCCGCCGTCGAAGACAGTGACGGCGTAGCCTTCCAGCGCCAAGTCGCGGGCGACGGTGAGCGAGGCGGGCCCCGCACCTACGCAAGCAACACGCTTGCCATTCTTTTGCACAGGCGCTTTCGGCAAGCGGGCGGAGATGTCGCCCTTCAGGTCCGCGGCCACGCGCTTCATGCGGCAGATGGCTACCGGCTCTTCGTCGACGCGGCCGCGGCGGCAAGCAGGTTCACAGGGCCTGTCGCAAACACGGCCGAGAATGCCCGGGAACACGTTGGACCACCAATTGACCTCGTACGACTCGGCGTAGCGGCCAGCGGCGATTAGCCGGAGATATTCGGGAACGGGTGTATGGGCTGGGCATGCCCACTGGCAATCCACCACCTGGTGAAGGTGGGAAGGCGCGGGGCGAACCCCGGGAGTAGTCGACGGCATTCCTGCGGACCCCTCGCTTCGGTTGTCTTCGTCAGCGGCTTTGGTACCGCTCCACTCTAGTTATATACCACCCAAGGTCGCTTGGGCAGGTTCGGCTTACCGACTGTTATTGGCGACAGGGCCAGTCGCTATGCGCGAAGCGGGGTAATGCATGCGGCTCACGCATCAGCCCTCCGTTACCGTCACCACCCGATCACGGCCATTGCCCTTGGCTTGGTACAGCGCTGTGTCTGCGGCCTGAACCAGCCCTTCGGGCGTCGCTACGGCGGCCACTTCGGCCGTGGCCAAGCCAACACTGGCCGTGGCTTCAATCAACCGCAATTCCTTGCCTGGCAAATCCACCACCACCGGCGACCTGCTGGCTGCCAGCCGTAATTTTTCGGCGATGCGTTCGGCATGGAGAGCCGGCGTGCGGGGCAGTACCACACAGAATTCGTCCCCACCGATACGTGCCAACATGTCGGAAGCGCGGATTTCCTGCCGCCAGCGATGGCTCAGTTCCTTCAGCAAGACATCGCCGGTCGGGTGCCCATACACGTCGTTTACGCGCTTGAACTGGTCGATGTCGAGCAGAATGACCGCGATAGGCTGGCCCGCTTCGCGGGAGACTTCGATAGCGCGCTGGATGAACGCATCGAAGCCGCGCTTGTTGGGCAGGCCCGTGAGCGGGTCGGTGGCTGCGTCCGTTGCCAATTCCCGGTTCAACCGAGCAAGCTCCTCCCTTAGCCGCTGCTCTTTCTCCACGCGTTCGGAGAGGAGGATGGATTCGCTGATATCGGTCATTAACACCATGACACGTTCGAGGCGACTCCAGACATTCCGGAAAGGCACCACGGTGGCAGTGACCCAGTAAAGTTCGCCGGACTTGCGCCGATTGCGCAAAGTACCGTGCCAAGGCTGGCCGTCACGCAAGTGCGTCCACAGGTCGACATTCAGTTCGGCCACGCGCAAGTCGCCGCTGAGCGTACTGTAATGCGCGCCATCCAGTTCCCCCGGCTGGTACCCGTTGAACCGGTAGAACGCCTCGTTTCCGCGCAACAGCAAACCGTTCTGGTCGTACTCCGACACCATCAGATGCAGGTCCACGGCATTCGACTGGTTAAGCAGTTCGCGCGCCAAGGTTTCGTGACGGCGATAGAAACCAAACAGCGCCGAGATGAACACCAGCACCACCACGTTCACCAGCAAATAGAGTAACCGCGCCCGTCGCCGCGTATGGTCGAGCGGCGCCAGCGACATTTCCCGGTCACCAATCATCACCAGCGTCGCCGGGTAATGGCGGCTAGCGCGGTACGCCACGAAATAGCGCCCAGTGACGCCCAAAGAAAAAGCTCCTTGGCGCGCATAGACCTGTCGCTCCAGAACCTCTCCGCCCACTGCGGAAAACGGCGCTTGCGACGCGTGGTGCGCGAGGATGACGCGGCCTTCACTGTCCATCAGGTTGATGGCCGTGGCAGGCAATTCGTCCACTTCGTCCCACAGGTTCTGGAACAAACCGAGATTGATGGTGGCCACCCAGTGGTACAGACGGCCATCGACTTCGTCCGCGGCGATGGCTGTCCAGAAGCCGAGGTCCACCGGTTGCAGCGGGCGTCCGATTTCGTCGAGATCGCGCAGGGGGAAAGCCGGGCCGAACTTCACTTCCGTGATGCCCGACCATGCGGCATCCAGCGGCAACCCCGCGCCGCGCAAGGAGACGCCGACCACACGCGCCGAGCTGCTGACCACTACCGTGCCATTGGCGTCCACCAGAGACAGACTGCGAACGACCGGCGTCTCTACAATGAGCGCTGACAGTGCTTCGGTGGCAGCAGCAGGATTTTTCAGCAGCGCGGCGCGGTCTTGCGCCTGCACTACCTTCAGCACACCGACCAAGCTGTCGAGCGTGCGGGATACATGGTCTTCCAGCAGCACCGAGTCCACGCCGATGCGTTCGCGTAGACCACGGGCACTGTTGTTCTCCACCAAGCGGGTGGAATAGGCATAAACCAACCAGATAGCGACGGTGGCAAACGCCGCCGCTGCGAGGAACAGCCAGCGCAGCGTACGTGGTGAAAAGTGCGAAATGCGGCGGATAGCGAGAAGGTCAGTCACGCACCAACGCCATGGTCAGTCCGTGGCGTTCGGCCGCTTTGGCCAAAGTGCCGTCCTGCCGGATGCCCGCTAGAAAGCGGTTCACCGCATCCAACCAATCCGTGTCGCCCTGCGGAACCGCCCAGGCAATTTCGGTGAGCGGCACGAACTGCGGCGGCGCAATGACGCGGGCCCAACCGTCGCTGCGTTTGAGCTGCTGCGCCATGGAGTAATCCACGAGATAGGCGTCTGCGCGGCCACTCATCACCTCATTCACCGTGCTGCCGCTACCCATGTTCTTCGGCAGCGGCATCTTCACCAAGGTGGCACGCGGCACGATGGCTTTCGCTCGCGACAGCAAATCGGGGCTGTCGAGCACCGCCAGCAAGGTAGCGGGGCGGTCCACTTCCGCCCAGCTGCGAATGCGACCATTCGAGCGCGCCACGACAGCATAGGCGCCACTGGAGAGATAAGGCTTCGCAAAAGCGACGTGCGCGGCGCGGTTGGAAGTGACCCAGATGCCCATCATGGCAATGTGGCAGCGGCTTGCGGCCAGTTGGGTGGGAAAAGAAACGAAGTCGCTTTCGACGTAGCGGGCTTTCACGCCCAGGTGCGCCGCCAACTGACGGGACAGGTCGATATCGAGCCCGACGAGGGTGCCGGTACGCGGGTCCCGGAAACTGATGCCGGCGTAATCGGGAACGACGCAGACGCGCAGTTCTTGCGCCGACAGCACCTGTTGGCGGACCCCGGCCTGCGAAACCGCTGGGAGGCATGCCGCCACCAGCAGGGCCGCCAAATACACGCCAACCTTGGCGTTTCTTATGCGCATATCTGCCGCACCTGTCCATTTTTGTGAATTTTTTGTATTTGCACGCCCAA
>CALQLF020000137.1 GCA_943331345.2 Candidatus Planktophila lacus
GATGAAGCCGTCGCCATCGCTAACGACACCCCGTATGGCCTCGGTGCTTACATCGCCGGAGACCCGAACGTGGCGAAGACCATCGTCCGCAAGCTGCGTGCCGGTTCGGTGTTCGTGAACGCCGGTGGCCTCGACATGAACTCGCCGTTCGGCGGTTACAAGCAGTCGGGCAACGGCCGCGAGTTCGGCAAGTTCGGCCTCGAAGAGTTCATGGAGAAGAAGTCGGTCATCGGCGAACTGCCGGCCTGACACTGAAGCCCTGTAGCTTCAGCCATAGAGTGCCGACGCCATGAGCGCCCGCCAACGCTGGCTTGCCCCTCACCTCTGGTGGTGGGCAGCCGTGGTGGCGGGCGTTTCTTATTGCGTGCCTGCCTGGAGCGGGTGGCATGGACCACTGTTCATTGTTTGGAAAGGGGCCGGTGTCGGTTTGCTCGCGGTGTCGGCAGCGACGTCGGCGCTTGCCGCTTCTAGCTGCTTGTCGGCATCGGAATCGGTATCAGCGAGCGCGCCTGCCTCGCTCAAACAGCGCCAGCACAGCCTCGCGTTCAACGATGCCCGCCTGCTCACGGCTGTCATGGCCTGTGGCGCCTTGGGCGATGTACTGCTCGACGCCATCTCGTTAGTGGCAGGCGCTACATGGTTCGCGCTGGGGCACTTGCTTGCCATGAGGCTGTATTGGCGCAATAGGCGCACTGACGACGCCCTCAGCGCAAGCGGCGCGCTGACGCGCTTGTGGCCATTCTGGCTGGGCGTGCCGGTGGCGCTTGGCATCACGGCTGTGCTGGCGCGCGGCGAACCACTGGCGGGCGTCGCCGTCGGTTACACCTTGCTAGTGGCCTTGATGGCAGCGTTCGCTTGGCGCAGCCGCTTTTCGCGCTGGCTCGTGGGGCTGGGTGCGTTCCTGTTTCTGGTGAGCGACTTGCTCATCTTCACCCGCACCGCCGGCCCCGTGCCACTACGCGAGATGGCAGGCCTGCTGGTGTGGCCCCTGTATTTCGCGGGGCAGGCGCTGATCGCGCGTGGCGTTACATCGCGCGCAGACCTTCCGTGACGGGCAGGCGCGCAGCACGCCAACCCGGCAACAGGCCACCCACCAAGCCCAGCAACAGCGCGTAAATAATACCCGTGACGAGCAAGCCCGGCGTCACGCGGAACGCGAACGACACCTGGGTGAAGGTGGCGAAGTTCAGCGTTGAAGCTTGGTAGCCATTGAAGACCGCATAGGCGATGACGCCACCCAGAATGCCGCCGAGCAAGCCTAGCACCAGCGACTCGACCAGTACCGACACCAGTACCGGCATGCCGCTGAAACCGATGGCGCGCAGCGTGGCAATTTCGCGCGTGCGCGCGGCCACGGCCGAATACATTGTGTTCACCGCGGCGAACACCGCACCGGCGCCCATTAACAAGGCAATGGTGAAGCCCAGCGTGCTGATGATGGCCACCAACGTCTTCGACTGTTCCGCGAGGAATTCTTTCTCCGTACGGACTGTGACGTCGATACGCGGGTCCCCGATTAGCGAACGCTTCAACATTCCCAGCGAACCCGCGCTTTCCAGTTTGGCCCGCACCGACTGTACCGAAGTGCTGCGGCGGTAAGCCGCTGCCACCACTAACCGGTCTCCCCACACTTCCGATTCGGACACGCTGCCATCGTCCGTGAAGATGCCGACGATATCCCAGCGATGGTTACCGGAAACAATCTGTCGCCCTACTTGAATGCCATAGAACTGCGCCGCCGCGGCTTTGCCGACCACCACTTCGTTATGGCCAGCAGCCAGCATGCGGCCTTCCACAATCCGGAAGGCCCGGCGCACCTTCGCTGCGTTAGGGCCAACGCCGCGGAAAGGCACGTTGCTGCTGGAGCCCTTAGCGCCCTCTTTTTTCGCCGGCAAGTCCAGCACGGTGTAAAGCTCCGGCGAAGCGATGGCGCCAGCGTCATCGCGGGCAATACCCGGCGCATCAGTAATGACTTGCACCTGGTCCTTACCCAATCCGCTAGAGAGTTCATCGCCCGAGCCACCGCGGATGATGATGACGGCATCGTCGCGCCCCTTCTGCGCCACCGTCGCCTTGAAGCCTTCACTGATGGACAGCAAGGCGACCAACACGCCCACGACGCCGGCAATGCCGATGATGGCCACCAGCGAGGAGTCGAGGCGCGCAGGAATGTTGCGCACGTTCAGCGCCACTACCGCCCGCAACTGCCGCCAGGCAGAACTGCTCATGGCCCTAACCAGAAGTTCATGGAGCGAATCATCGGGTTCGGCAACGCGTGCATCCGCCAATTCATTAGCGTGTTCATCCGCGACGCAGCGCGTCGACAATCTTCAGGCGCATGGCCTGCACCGCGGGCCAGGCACCCGCCGCAAGGCCCAGCGCCACCACCCACACCAAACCCTTCACCAAGGTGACAGGATCGACCTCGAAGCCCGGCAGGTACGTCTTCAACGCAGTGCCGAGCTGTAAGCCCAGAAACCAGGCAGCGCCCATCCCTAACAAGCCACCAATGGCCGTGATAAGCACACTTTCCGCCAACACCAAGGAAAGGATTGTGGTGTTGCCGAACCCCAGGGTCTTCAGCACGCCAATCTCGCTCGTCCTTTCACGCACGGATTGCGCCATGGTGTTGGCACTGACCAGCAGCATGGTGAAGAACACGGCGCTGACCACGGCACCGAGGATGGTGCCAATGCTGCCGATTTGCTTCATGAAGCCCTGCGCCATGGCGCGCTCGGTCTGGGTCTTGGTCTCGGCTGGTGAATTGGCGAACAGCGCATCGATACGATGCCCAACCGCATCGGCCTGCGATGGGTCTTTTACCTGCACCATAATCCAGCCTAAGCGGTCCTTCTGCGAATCCGACAAGGTCTCGTTGAAGTACTCGTAGTGGAACAACAGTTGGCGCGAATCGCCTTCGTCGCGCATGTCGAAGATGCCGCGGATGGTCAGGTTCCAGACGTTGGTGCCGTCCTTACGCCGGTAGATGCTGCTCTTCAGTGGCACGACATCACCCAGCTTCCAGCCGTAGGCATCTGCTACCGCCCGCCCCACTAGAAACCCGGTCCGGTCGTCCAGAAAAGCTTGCCGTTCCCCACGCGACAGCAGTAGTTCCGGATACATGTCCAGATACTCTTCGGCGTGGATGGGGAACGTGGGAATCTGCTCGCGCGCGTCTTTCAGGTAACCGCCGATCCAGTTGGCGGAACTCACGCGCTCTATACCGTCCACACTCTTCACGCGGTTCAAGTAACTGGCCGGCAACGGCAGAATGAAGCTGACCTTCTGCTGCACCATCAAGCGGTCCACGCCCGCCTGCTGCACGCCTTGCTCGAAGGCGTGGTTCATGGCACCCGCCAACGCGTACATGAGGAACGCAATGAAAATGGAGCCGATGGTGAACGTGGTGCGCACGCGCCGCCGCCGCAGGCTGGCCCACAGCAGTGGCAGGTAGCGGACGATGCGGGTGAACGGCATGGGTTAACGCACTTCCGCCTGCAACACGCCCTTGTCGAGGTGCAGTTGCCGGGTAGCGCGCTCGGCGGCGCGCGGGTCGTGGGTCACCATCAGAATGGTTTTCCCGTGCTCGCGGTTGAGTTCTTGCAGCAGATCCAGAATCTCATCGCCGGACTTGCGGTCCAAGTCGCCGGTCGGTTCATCGCACAGCAGCAAGGTGGGGTCCGTGACGATAGCGCGCGCTATACCCACGCGCTGCTGCTGGCCGCCCGACAGTTCGTTGGGGCGATGCGTCATGCGATGTTCGAGCCCTACCAAGTCCAGTGCAGCCCGTGCGCGACGGCGGCGTTCCGCAGCTGGCAGGTCGGTTAACAGCAGCGGCAGTTCCACATTGCGCTCGGCGCTCAGCACCGGCAGCAGGTTGTACATCTGGAAGATGAAGCCGACATGATCCGCGCGCCAACGGGCGAGCACGGCGTCCGGCAATTCCCCGATGGCAAGCCCACCAATAGTGAGTTCGCCGCTGGTAGCACGGTCCAAGCCACCGAGCAGGTTCAGCAGCGTGGATTTACCCGAACCTGAAGGCCCCATGAGCGCCACGAATTCGCCTTCGGCGATGTCCAGCGACAGGCCGTCGAGCACACGCAGCGATTCTTCGCCGCGGTGATATTCCTTCACCAAATCCCGGAGGTGGATGAGCGCCTTCATGCCTCAGCCTGCCGCCTTCGCTTTGACCGTACGCCCCTCAGCGAGATCCTTGGACGGGTTCACTACTACCGTCGTGCCCGGCGCAATACCGGCGGCCACGGGTACCAGCTTGTCTCGTGCGGCACCGACCTGCACTTCCACGGCCGTCGCCACGTTGTCCTTCACGGTCCACACGCGCGCCTTGCCATTCGCTGCGTCGACGACAGCCGTCTCCGGCACCCACGACTGCGGCGGCTTCACTTTGGCTGCCGCGGCGTCCAGGAAGCGCACCTTCACGCCCATGTCGGGCAGGATGCGCGGGTCCAGTTGGTTGAAGCCGATACGCACGCGCACAGTCGCCTTCTGGCGGTCGGCGGTGGGCACGATGGCAATGACGTGGGCAGCGAAAGTGACGTCTTCATAGGCGTCCAGCACGGCCTCCACGGCCATGTCGGCAACGACGCGGTTGATGTAGCTTTCGTTGACGTCGACTTCGATTTCCAGCGATTCCATGTCGACCACGGTGGCAATACCCGTGCGCGTGAACCCGCCGCCGGCGGAAATCGGGGAAACCATTTCACCCGGCTGCGCCGCCTTGGAAACAATGACGCCAGCAAACGGCGCGCGGATGACGAGGTCGTCCAATTGCTGCTGCTGCTGTGCCACACGTGCACCGGCCACTTGGACGTTGCTGCGAGCGACGGCGAGGCGCGCCTGCAGCGCGGCCACATCCGCGGCGGCGGCATCGGCCGCGCTTTGCGAAACCAGTTTGCGCTCCAGCAGCGCCATGGTGCGGTCGCGCGTGCGGGCAGCTTCATCAAAGCGCACTTGTAGCTCTGCCAGCTCGCGGCCTGCGGCATCGCGCTGGGCTACCGCCAGTTTCCAGGCAGCGCGCACGGCCGAATCGTCCAGGCGGGCGAGTACCTCACCAGACTTAACGATGGCGCCTTCTTCGAAGGTCACTTCGACTAGCTGGCCCGTGGTGCGGCTAGCCACCGTCGCGATGCGGCGGGCGGTGACGTAGCCCGAGGCGTTCAGCACGGCACCGGCGGCACTGGGCGGTTCCGCGACAGCGGTTTCCACTTCCAGCGGCTTGCCGCGGCCGAACATCAGGAAGGCCAAAACCAAGACGACGCCAACGATGATGGCGGGCTTGCGCCAGCGCTTTCCGGCGCCCACCGCATAGCGGCCCGCGTCCGCGCCGCGGTCTATTTTCAGGCTTTCTAGGGTGTCTTTATCCAGCGCCATGATGCTTCACTCAAAAAGGTCCGAAACAAGGTCATCAATGCTACACGGTCGGCGGAAATGCTTCAGGGCTGCTCGGCTTGGGTGCTGGAGTCGGTAAACTGCGCGCCCATGAACGCGCCTCACGCCTCGCCTGCCGACTCTGCTGCCAACTCGTCCGCCAAATCTCCGGGCAATTCGCTGGCCCCGCCGCACGAGTTCTCCCCCGGTGCCGCGCTCGGCCTCGTCGACATCGGCCTGAACCTTGGGCACGACAGCTTCGACGAGGACCGTGCCGCCGTAGTCGCGCGCGCCCAGGCCGCTGGCGTCATGCGAATGGTCATCAC
>CALQLF020000138.1 GCA_943331345.2 Candidatus Planktophila lacus
CATCGACAGCCACGGGAAAGCGGCGTTGGTCAGTTCGTGGTCGGTCAGCTTCGCGAGCAGCTCACGCGACTTCGGGCCCACGACAATGAGCGAGCCGTAGCGTGCCGAAAGATTGTTGATCTGCACGCTGCCGTCCGCCGGCAGATGTTCGCGCAGCCAATGCTCGTCATGGCTTTCGCCAGCCGCGGCCGAGATGAGCCAGTAGTGGTTCGGCCCAAACGCGGTAATCGTCATTTCCGTAACGATGCCGCCGCTCGGCGCACAGAAGTAGTTCAGTGCAGTACGGCCAGGCTTCGGCAGCGAACCGGTGACCATGTGGTCAATCCACGTAGCAGCGCCGGGGCCCATGACTTCGAACTTCGTGAAGCCCGGCAGGTCCAGCACGGCAACGCGGTTCTGCACGGCGTCGATTTCACGCTGGATGGACTTGTGCCACGAAGGACGGCGGAAGCTGTGCAGCGGGCCGCTGGCGAGATCGTCGCCCTGCGGGAAGAACACCGCACGTTCCCAGCCACCGCGGGCACCGAAGTGCGCGCCCTTGGCCTGCAAGCGCAGATACGCCGGCGAAGTCTTGGCGGGGCGGCCAGCAGGACGCTCTTCGGCCGGGTAGCCGATGCCATATTCGTGCTGGTAGGTTTCGATGGCCTTGGCGGTAGTGAACTTGGTGTTCGCGTGCTCGAGATAGCGGCGCGAATCCAGCGGCCACACGTCCCACTCAGGGTGGCCGTTGGCTACCCATTCAGCAATGATCTTGCCCGCACCACCGGCCTGGGCAATGCCGAACGTAAACGCGGTGCAATGGTAGAAGCCAGGCAGCCCCGGCGCCGGGCCGATGAGCGGGTTGCCATCGGGCGCGTACGGGATGGGGCCGTTGATGACGCGCTTGATGCCAACGCTGCCGAGTTGCGGCACACGCAGGCACGCGTCTTCGATGTACTTCTCGAGACGGTCCGTGTCGTCGTCGAACAGCTGGTGCGCGAACTGGTCGGGAATACCGTCCTGCCAATGAACGCGGGCATCCCACTCGTAGGGGCCCAGGATAAAGCCGTGACGCTCCTGACGCAGGTAGTAACTGACGTCCGGGTCGCGCACGAGCGGCAGACGCGCGTCGCCGCGCGCCAGCAGTTCCGGCACGTCTTCGGTGACGAGGTACTGATGCGAAAGAGTGACGATGGGCAGGAAGGCGCCGACCATGGCCGCCACTTCACCACCGCGATAGCCGCCAGCGTTGATGACCTTCTCGGCCGTGATGACGCCCTGGTTCGTTTCGATACGCCACTCGCCCGAAGGCGTGCGCGTAATGGACGTGACGCGCGTGTTGCGATGGATTGTGCCACCGCCATCACGAGCACCCTTGGCAAGGGCCTGCGTCAACTGCGAGGGGTCAATGTCGCCGTCATACGGGTCGTACAAGCCACCGAGGATGTCGTGCGTCTCCAGAAACGGATGACGTTCGCGAATCTCGCTGGGGCTAAGCATTTCGAAATCGATGCCCTGCGCATGGCCCTGCGACACCACGTGGCGGAACTCGTCCATGCGGTCGCGCGTGTGCGCGAGACGAATGCTGCCCGTGATGTGGTAGTTGATGTCGTAGCCGACCTTCTCGCCCAGCGATGCATACAGCTTGGTGCTGTGGCGCTGTAGCTTGATGATGTTCCACGAAGTGGAGAAGTTCGGACAGTTGCCGGCCGCGTGCCAGGTGGACCCGGCGGTCAGCTCGTCACGCTCCAGCAACACGGCGTCGGTGACGCCCAGCTGAGTGAGATGGTAGAGGGCACTGCAGCCCACCGAGCCGCCGCCAATGATGACGACCTGTGCATGCGATTTCATGATTGTTCTCAGCTCTTGATGCGTTCGTTCTTTGGGTCGTAGAAGGGCTGCAGCTGCACGCGGGCGGCGTAGCGCTTGCACGCCACCTCCACTTCCCAAGTGCCGCCATTCAACCAATCTGCGGTAACGCCCTCTGGGCAGCGCACGTAACCCATGCCGATGGACTTCGCGAGGCGATGGCCCCAAGCGCCACTGCTCGTGGAGCCGACGATGACGCCGTCACGGCAGATGGGCTCTTCGTGGTACAGCATCGGCGCCGTGGCGGAATCGTCTTCCAGCATCACGTACACCATGCGCTTCTGCAGGGGGCCCTTCGCCTTCTGCGCCAGCAGTGCTTCGCGGCCGATAAAGCCGCCCGGCTTGTCCCACGCCACCGTGAAGGCCATGCCGGCTTCCAGCGGCGTGTCTTCTTCGGCGATGTCATGGCTCCAGTGCTTGTAGCCCTTTTCCGTGCGGCACGCGCCCATGGCGTGATAACCCGCATGGCGCAAGCCATACTTCGGGCCGGCTTCTACCAGGCGCTCATACACATCCATGACGTGTTCAGCCGGAATATAAAGTTCCCAACCGAGTTCGCCGACGTAGGTGATGCGGCTGGCACGCAAACGCGCGTAACCAATCTCCATGTCCTTCGATGTGCCGAACGGATGCGCTTCGTTGGAAAGGTCGGCACCCGAAAGCTCCTGCAACAGCGCACGGCTGTTGGGGCCCATGATGCCGATCATCGCCACACCAGCGGTGACGTCAGTAACCGTGCAGTGCAGACGGCCTTCGGCCTTCAAGTGGCTGCGTAGCCAAGCAAGGTCCCGTGTTTGGCAGATGGCCGAAGTGACGACCATGAACTCGTCCGCGGCGAGACGCGTGATGGTCAGGTCGGCTTCGATGCCGCCGTGTTCGTTCAGCCACTGCGTGTACACAATACGGCCCGGAGCCACATCGACGTTCGCGCAAGACAAACGGTTCAGGAAGGCGCAAGCGTCTTCACCCTGCACAAGGAATTTCGGGAAGCAGGTCTGGTCGAACAGCGCGACAGCGTCGCGCACGGCGAGACATTCTTCGCGGCAGTTGTCGAACCAGTTCTGGCGGCCATAGCTGTATTCGTACTGCGGATTGGAGCCCGGCGCGGCGTACCAGTTCGGGCGTTCCCAACCAGCGGTTTCACCCATGCAGGCGCCCGCTGCCACGAGACGGTCGTGCAACGCCGAGCGGCGCGCACCCCGTGCAGTTTCATACTGGTAGTACGGCCAGTGCATGGCGTACAGCAAGCCCAGCGTCTCCACGGTGCGGTCATGCAGATAGCGCTTGTTGCCTTGGAAGTGCATAGCGCGACGAATATCGACGTCCGCCAAGTCCATGGGCGGGCGACGGTCGCGAATCCATTCTGCGAGCACCTTGCCGGCACCACCACTCGCGGCAATGCCCACGGAGTTGAAGCCGGTGGCGACGAACAGGTCCTTCACTTCCGGCGCTTCGCCCATGTAATAGCGGTCGTCAGGAGTGAAGCTTTCCGGGCCGTTGAAGAACAACTGAATGCCAGCATCCGCCAGCTTCGGCACGCGACGCATGGCGTCGTTTAGAATAGGCTCGAAGTGGTCGTAGTCTTCCGGCAGCGTGTCGAAGCAGAAGTCCTTCGAGATGCCCTTCATGCCCCAAGGCTTGGCCACGGGTTCGAAGCAACCCATGAGAATCTTGCCGGCGTCTTCCTTGTAGTACGCGCACTCGTCTTGCACGCGCAGCACAGGCAGGTTCGGCGGCACGCCTTCCAGCGGTTCCGTCACGATGTAAAAGTGTTCGGCGGCGTGCAGCGGCACCGTCACGCCGGTCTCGCGCGCCAACTGGTGCGACCACATGCCAGCGCAAATCACTACCGTATCGGCAGCGATATAACCCTGTTCGGTTTCCACGCCGACAGCACGACCGTTTTCTACGCGCACGCGCGTGACCGGCGTGTTCTCGAAAATGCGGGCGCCACGCATCTTGGCGCCCTTCGCGAGTGCCTGCGTGGTGTCGATGGGGTTCGTCTGGCCGTCCTTGTGCAGGAAGATGCCACCGACGAGGTCGTCCACCATCAGCAGCGGCCAGCGCTCTTTGATTTCACCGCAGGTGAGCACGTCGATTTCCAGACCAAAGGTCTTGCCCATCGAAGCGCCGCGCTTCAGTTCTTCGAAGCGAGCTTCGGTCTTCGCGCAGCTGATGGAACCGTTCTGCTTGAAGCCGGTGGCCTGGCCGGTTTCCGCTTCAAGCGAGTGGTACAGGCTGGCCGTGTACTTCGCGAGCTCCGTGAGATTCCGCGTGGCACGCAGCTGGCCAACGAGGCCAGCAGCATGCCAAGTGGTGCCACAAGTGAGCTGCTTACGCTCGAGCAACACCACATCGGTGATGCCGAGCTTGGTCAGGTGATAGGCCGTGGAACAGCCAGCGACGCCGCCACCGATGATGACGACGCTCGCGTGATTGGGCAGCGACATGGCCTACCTCCGTCAGCCTGCGTCGCGCGGGCGCATGCCGTCGCGCGGCAACTTCACCGGGAACTCCGCACGGATAGCGGCGTCCACTGCTTCCGGCACATGCGCCGGGAAGTGCGTGGAGAGAATCTCCTCGACCTTCTTGTGCGCACGCTGCAGAACATTGGTGGAGCCGTGGTCGATCCAGTCGCCGGGGCTGCGGCGGTCGCCGACGCCAGGGTAGATGTATTCCGTTTCCATCAGCTGCAACGTCTGGCCGCTACCGAGGTAGTGGCCAGGGCCGTTCAGGCAGACGTCTTTGATGACCTCGAAAGACAAGCGCTCTTCGTCGACGACGATGCCCTTGATGGTGCGCTGCGAGGCGCCAATGATGTCGTTGTCGATAATCAGGCTGTCGAGCGAATAGCCCAGGAGGCTGGCGTGCATACCGGCCGATTCATAAATCATGTTCGCGCCAGCGTTGCCGACGAGCGCATGGTTGAGCGCCTTTTCGGCGCCGGCTTGGCCGTCAGCCACCTTCGAGTCCGTCATGCCGGAAGCGGTGCCGCCGGTGAGGTTGTAGAAGTGGGCCATCTGGCCGGCAGCCGCGGACAGCAGCGCCTGCTCCGGGCTGCCGCCCGACATGGCGCCGGTACGCAGGTCCGAAACGAAGCACCAAGTGCCGAAGATGGCCGGGTGGCCCGGGGCGATGGCGTTCACGTACACCAAGCCCGCAAGGCACTCGGCCACTTCCTGCGCCAACGCACCGGCCAGAGCCGCCGGAGCCGTGGCACCGGCTTGACCTGCCGACAACAACAGAATGGGCATACCGCCACGCACCGCCACTTCAAGGCAACGGCAAGCGTCGGTCGCAAACTTCATGGGCGGCACGACGAAGCAGTTCGACTGACTGACGAACGGGCGCTCACGCCACTTGTCTTCACCGCCGGCAATATCGTGGAGCATCTTGAGCGAAGCTTCGACGTGCTCCGGCATGACCCAGCTGCTACCCACGTGCTTCGTGGTGGACGACACTGCTGCATAGCAGGTGTTGAAGTCCATCTCGAACGGATCGGGGATGTCGCGCGGCACTACGGCACGCTGGAAGAAGTGAATGTGTTCCATGCGGTCGACGATGCGGCCGATGTCGTACAAGTCCTGAATGGTGGATTCGCGGTAAGTACCGTCGACATTCACCATGTTCACGGCCGCGCCAGCGGTACCGTAGTAGGTCCTCTTGCCCCAGGGCTCGAGGTCGAAGCGCGGGTCCTGCGCGTGCAATTTGAAGTTGCGCCCGGCCTTGGCGAGGGTGTCTTCCACCAGC
>CALQLF020000139.1 GCA_943331345.2 Candidatus Planktophila lacus
AAGTTCAAACACATCCGGGTTCCGCTTCTGCGGCATGATGGAACTGCCGGTAGTAAAGGCGTCCGGGAGCTTCACGAACGCGAACTCTTGCGTGTAGTACAGCATGAGGTCTGCCGAGAGGCGGCCGAGGTCCGTCATCAGTAACGCAATTTCGAACAGGAGCTGTGCTTCTGCCTTGCCGCGCGAAATCTGTACGGCAGTGACCGGGCTGTGCGCCTCGGTGAACCCCAAGCGGTGTGCAGTGGCTTCACGGTCCAGCGGTAGCGCGGGCGTGCCGTAACCGGCGGCGCTGCCGAGCGGGCTCTTGCCCAAACGGCGCAGCACGGTCTGCACACCGGTGGCGTCATCCCGTACTTCAGAAGCAAAGCCACCGGCCCACAAAGCCACATTGCTCGGCATGGCCTGCTGCAAGTGCGTGTAGCCGGGCAGCGCCAGGTCCGGGTGACGCGCAGCCAAACGGTCGAGCGCCTGTGCTACTTGCTCTGCGCCCGCGGCTACTTGGCCGACGGCGTCGCGGAGATACAAGCGCAGCGCCGAGAGCACTTGGTCGTTGCGCGAGCGGCCCAGATGGATGCGGCCACCGGCTTCACCAGCGCGCGCTACCAACTGCGCTTCGAGAGCGGTCTGGCCATCTTCCTGTTCCAGTTGCACGCGCCATTCGCCAGCCGCGTGGGCGGCAGCGGCGGCGTTCAACGCCGCGGTGAGCGTGTCGAGATCGGTGGGGGACAAGAGGCCGACCGCGTGTAGCCCTTCGGCATGCGCGATGGAAGCGCGCACGTCGTAAGCCACCAAGCGGTCATCTAGCGCGTGGTCTTCACCGGCGGTGTAAGCCAGCACCCGGCCGTCTAGCGGCGCGCCCTTGTCCCACAGCCGGCTCACGGCTGGCTACCCTGCTCGGCGGCCGACAGGGCGTCGATGTCTTCGACGATGAGCGTGCCGGTGCCTTCGTTCGTGAACACTTCCGCCAGCAAGGCATCCGGGTTCTTGAACGACACCACGTGCACGCGACGCACGCCACCCTTGATGGCGGCTTCGATGGCCGATGCCTTGGGCAGCATACCGTCGGCGAGGCTGCCGCTGGCATGCAGCATGGCCAGCCCTTCAAGGTCCGTATAGGAAACGATGGAGCGCGGGTCGGCGACGTTCTCGAGAATGCCCGGGGCGCCGGTGCACAGCAGCAGCTTTTCGGCACCGAGCGCGGCGCCGATAGCGGCGGCTACAGTGTCGGCGTTCACGTTCAGCACGTTGCCTGCCGCGTCCGCGCACAGCGGGCTCACCACTGGCATGAAGCCGGCGTCGAGCGCTTGGCGCAGCACTTCAGGGTTCACGCCATCCACATCGCCCACGAAGCCATAGTCGACAGTAGTGCCGTCCTTCTGCGGCACTGGCGGACGCTTGTGCACGGTGACGAGGCCGGCATCGACGCCCGAGTAGCCGACGGCGTTGATCTCGAGTTCCTTGCACATGGCGAGCAGCTGCGTATTCAGCAGGCCGTTCAGCACCATGACGGTGACCTCAATGGTCTTGCCGTCAGTGACGCGACGGCCCTGCACCATCTGCGGCTGCAAGCCGAGCGAGCGCTGCATTTCATCGAGCTGGGGGCCGCCGCCGTGCACGAGCACGACGCGGATACCCACCTGATGAAGAATGGCGACTTGTTCAAGGAAGGCGCGCGTGGCGCTCTTGTCCGCGAACAGGGCGCCCCCCACCTTCACCACAAACACCTTGCCCTTGTACATGCGAATGTACGGCGCAGCACTGCGCAGGGCACGGACGGCAACGGTCTGGTCAGCACGGAAGTTCATCGTCGGCATTCCTCGGGGCGGGGGTAGTGGAATCAACGTGCGAGGAGGCGGTGGAGTACCGCCATCTGCACGACGAGTCGGTTGTGGGCCTCACGCAGCACAATGCTGCGGGGGCCATCGAGCACTTCGTCCGTCACGGCCACGTTGCGCCGTACCGGGAGACAGTGCATGAAGTGAGCGTCGCTGGCGGCTGCTGCGAAGCTGGCTTCGCTCACCTGCCAATCGTTCAAGTGTTGGCGCAACGCGATATCGGCAGCTGCATCGCCGTACGGGGCAGTGCAGCCCCATTCCTTGGCATAGACCACATGGGCGCCAGCGGTGGCAGCAGCGCGGTCGGTGGTTTCGGTGACGCTGCCACCGGAAGCCGCGGCAGCAGCGCGCGTCTTGGCCATGGTGGCCTCGGGCAGTGCGTAGCCTTCAGGGCGACAAACCACCACTTCCATACCGCGCTGCGCAGCCATATGCAGCGTGGCGGCGGGCACGGCCAGTGGCAGCGCGCGCGGGTGGGTTACCCAGTGCAGCACGAACTTGCCACCGCGGGGCACGCCAACGTCATCCAGCGTCTTCCAGTCCGCCAACGCTTGGCAAGGGTGGTTCACCGCAGATTCAAGGTTGATGAGCGGCTTGTCGATGAGCGCAGCCATGGCCATGAACTGCTCTTCAGCCAAGTCTGCAGCGAGGTCCTTCCCTTCGGCGAAGGCGCGCACGCCCATGGCATCACAGTACGAGGCCAGCACGGGGAAGCCTTCGCGGATGTGCTCCGCGGCACCACCATCCATGCGGACGCCCATGCGGGTTTCCAGTTGCCACGTGCCCTGGCCGGGCGTGATGACAAAGCTGGTGCCGCCAAGGCGCTGCATGCCGGCCTGCATGGAAGCAAGCGTCCGTAGTGAGGGGTTCATGAAGACCAGGCCGAGAATCTTGCCGGCAAGCGCATGCGGCTCCGGATGGTCTTGCAAGCGTTGAGCCAAGGCCAGGAGGTCGGTGATTTCTTCGCGGGTGAAGTCCGCGAGGTCGAGGAAACGTTTCATGCAGGAATCTCCGCCAACGCCGTGGCGAGCAAGTCGACGTGCTCGCGGCGCAAGGTGAACGGGGGCAGCAAGCGCAGGACATGCGAGTCGCCGCTGGTGCCCGTGAGGATGTTGCGGGCCAACAAGGCCTGCTGCACTTCCTTCGCCGGACGGGTAGTACGCAAGCCGAGCAGGAAGCCGGCACCCTGGAAGCCGGTCACCGGACCCACTTGGCACGTGGCACGGACATAGTCCGACACCTCACGCACATTGGCCAGCAGGTTTTCGGTTTCCAGAATGTCCACCACAGCCTCGACGATGGCGCAGGCCATGGGCCCGCCGCCAAACGTCGTGCCGAGGCCTTCCAGTTTCACGGCGGAACGCACGCGGTCGCCATACATCAGCGCGGAGACCGGGAAGCCGGCGCCGAGTGCCTTGGCGGTAGTCAGGATGTCCGGCTCCACCCCATAGAGGTTCGCACCGAACGGCTGGCCGACGCGGCCCATGCCGCTCTGCACTTCATCGAAGATGAGAACCGCTCCGGTTTCGTCGCAGCGACGGCGCAACGCGTCAGCCATCGCTTGGCCGATATCGTAGGCACCGCCAACGCCTTGCACGGGTTCAACGATGACGGCAGCGGTCTTTTCCGTGATGCCGGCGCAGGCTGCATCGACATCGCTGCGTGAAACCCACTTCGCATCAAACGGTGTCCGCGGAAAGCCATACCACTTCTCGGCAGCGCCCCAAGTGATGGCACCAGCAGCGGCAGTACGACCATGCCAGCCCTGCTCAAGTGCCACAGCCTCACTGCGCCCAGTGAGCTTGAAGGCCAAGCGCAAGGCGTTCTCGTTCGCTTCGGCACCAGAGTTGATGAAGAACACTTGGTTCAGCGACAGCCCGGCAAACTGGACCAAGCGGTGCGCTGCCCGCTCGCGAATCTCCATGGGAACGGCGTTGGTCTGAAACACCACGCTGCGAGCCTGCTGTTCCAGTGCTGCCAACCAGCGCGGGTGGCCATAGCCCAGAGCCGCCACCGCATGGCCACCGTACAGGTCCAACACACGTCGCCCACCCGCATCCTGCAGCCAGACATCGTTGGCGCTGGCGACCTCGAACGGGTACTGCGCAAACACATGGGCGAGATTGGAGGGGGTGGAATCAGCGACGGCGTTCATCTTTGAAAAACTCCTCAGGTCCAGCCAGGGGCAGTAGCGAGCAGGCCTGCGGTCTGCTCATAGCCGCACAGGCGGTTCATCCATTGCACGGCGCCGCCAGCGGCGCCCTTGGTCAAGTTGTCGATCGCCACCATCACGGCCACGGTCTGGCCATCGGCCGCCGCGGACAGATGCGCGTAGTTGCTGGTAGCAACGTCCTTCACGCGCGGCGCTTCGTCGAGCACGCGCACGAACGGCTGGCCGGCATAAAACTCGCGCAGCGCTGCCAGTATTTCCGCGGTCTTCATCGGGCGGGCTAGCTTCGCTTGCGAAGTCAGGTGAATGCCACGCGCGAATGGGCCCGAGTGCGGCACGAAAGCCAGATGCGGGCGCACGCCGGTGAGGTTGGCAACGATGCCTTCCACTTCTGGCGCGTGACGGTGAGCGAGCGCGTTATAGCTGTAGAGGTCGCTATGGCGTTGCGGATGGTGCGTACCGGCGGTGGGGGACCGCCCGGCGCCGGTGCTGCCAGTAACGCCGCTCACAAAAATCTGTGGCTCTACGATGCCCAGTTTCACTAGCGGCACTGTCGCCAGCAACGTGGCGGTGGCGAAGCAGCCCGGGTGGGCGACGTGCTGCGTGTGCAGCTCGGTGACATGCTCAGGGACAGCACAGGTGAACTGCGCCTGTCGGGCGGGAGCGGCATGGGCATGCTTGTACACCTGCGCGTAGGCCTCGACATCGCTGAAGCGGTAGTCCGCCGAGATGTCCACGACCCGCGGGTTCGCGCCTGCTGCAATGGCGGCCGTGAGCAAGCGGTCGATGAGCACGGCCGAAACTCCATGCGGCGCAGCGCCGAACAGGGCGCTTTCGCCGGCAGCGCAAAGACGCTGCGTCAGCGTGGCTTCATCAATGAACGTCAGTTCCGGGAAGGCTGCCGCCAAGTGGGGGAAGGCCTTCGCTACGCGCTCGCCGGGCTGGCTGTCCGAGAGTATGCCGGCCACCTCGAGATATGGATGCGCTGCCAGCAGGCGCAGCAGTTCGCCGGCCACATAGCCGGTGCCACCGAGAATGAACGCGGGACGCTTCATCTTCAGACTTCCACCGCATCGGCGGGCGTGCGCGAATTGGCTAGCGCCGTCAGGCCCACAGCCTCAATGATGCAATCCGCCAGCGCGGCACCGGAAGTCATGGCGTTGAAGGCCGGTACGTTCAGTTGGTCCTGAATGATGTCGACGCCGACCTGGTTGTCGGTGGCAGGGCCGGTGACCGCGCAAGGCTCCACCAGAAACTTCTCGCGCAGCAGTTTCACGCCACCCCAAGCGGCTACCGGGTCATTCGCTGAAAGCACCACACCCGTGAGCACGGCACGGATGTCCGGTGCGTTCAGGATGGCCTCGACACCGTAGGCGCCGAGCAAGCCGTCGCCAAGTTCGAATACGATGACGTCCGGCTGGCCCTTGGCCATTTCCGTCAGCATGACGCGCGTGAGCGCCGGGCCAGTCTTGTTCGTGGTGGTTATGACGCCGAAGTCCGTGAAGATGCTGGTCTTGCGGGCACCGGCGTCTTCCATGGCCATGATGTCGCGACGCAGCGAAACA
>CALQLF020000140.1 GCA_943331345.2 Candidatus Planktophila lacus
CGTCTTGCTGCAGCGTGCCCAGTTGCCCGAGCGCCGGCGAACGCAGCTTGAGCTCTGCAATGAGGTCAAAGCGGCCATCCAGCCGCAGCGGCGGTGCGGGAGCACGTGCCAAGGCCGCGGCGCGTACCTCGGCCAGTGGCACAGCCGCCAGCGCGGCTGCGTAACGCGCCGTACTGGAAGCCGCCATCTGGTCGAGGAAACCACTCACGCGGTAGCACTCGCGTTGGCCCCGAAGGCACGTAAGGCTTCTGCCATGCGCAGCGCAGCGCCGCTATCAATCGCCGCCACAGCCATCGCTAGCGCTTCGCGCGGCGTTGAAGCCTGCCCAGTCACTTCCAACACCAGCGCTGCACCAAGCAGCAAGGCATGGCGATGCGCGCCCTGGTCTTCGCCGCGGAACACTTGCAGCAGACGCTCGGCATTGTGGGCACCGTCGCCGCCGGCCAGTTCTTCAGGGCGGCAGCGCGGCAAGCCGTAATCGGTGAGTGGGTCACGCACGGTGTGCGTGACAGTCGCGAGCAAGCTCGCTCCCACAGGAGCATTGTCCACTGTGGGAGGCAGCTTGCTGCCGACAGTCGCGAGCAAGCTCGCTTCCACAGAAGCACTGTCCACTGTGGGAGGCAGCTTGCTGCCGACACTCTTCACATCGAACAAATGGAACGGACCACAGGGCGTGGGCTCATCCCAACCCGGCTCGCCATGCACCACGAACACGCGCTCAATAGGCAGGCCCGCAAAGGCTTCCGCCATGAGCTTGGCCGTGTCGAGGTTGAACGCACCGATGAGACCAAACGGCGGCGCAGCGGGATTTGTCAGCGGGCCCAACAGATTGAATACCGTGCGAATGCCCATGGCACCACGCACCGGGCCCACAGCCTTCATGGCCGGGTGATGATGTGGCGCAAACAGGAACGTGAAGCCGGTGGCCGTGAGGCAGCCGCCAATATCAGCCCCCTGCAGCGGCAACTTCAGGCCCAGCGCTTCGAGCAGGTCTGCGCTGCCGGAACGGCTGCTGATGCTGCGATTGCCATGCTTGACCACCTGCGCACCCGCCGCTGCCGCCAGCAGCGCCGCGCCCGTGGAAAGGTTCACGCTGCCGGAGCCGTCGCCGCCCGTGCCAACTACGTCCACCGTCTTGCCCACGAAAGGCAGTTCGGGGCGGCGCGCCAACGCGCGCATCCCCTTGGCAAAGCCGCGGACTTCATCAGCCACCACGCCCTTGGCGCGCAATGCCACCAGTTGCGCGGCCACCATCGCAGGCGAAAGGCTCTCGTCTGTTAGTTGTACCAGCAACTGCTGCGCTTCCGCTTCGGCGAGCGATTCGCCAGCCAGCAAGCGCTCCAATACGTCACGCAACACCAGCGGTGCTGCAACCGACGAATCTGCAGGAGAGTGGTTCACAGACATGGCTTAACGCACTCCGCCCTGCATACGCAGAAAGTTGCCGAGCAACTGCGGGCCTTCCGGCGTCAGTACGCTTTCCGGGTGGAACTGCACGCCTTCCACCACGAGCTCCGTATGACGCAGCCCCATGATTTCGCCCTCGGCGGTGGTGGCCGTGACCTGCAGGCATGCCGGCAAGCTTTCCGGCTTCGCCACCAGCGAGTGGTAACGCCCCACCAACATGGGCTGTGGCAAGCCTTCGAACACACCCAAGCCATCGTGATTCACAGGCGAGGTCTTGCCGTGCATGAGGCGCGAATTGCGCACTACTTTGCCGCCGAACACTTCGGTGATGGACTGATGCCCGAGGCACACGCCCAGCACCGGCACCTTGCCGGCGAAGGCACGGATGATGTCCATGGAAACACCAGCGTCGTACGGCGTGCCCGGGCCCGGCGAAATGCACACATGCGTGGGCGCACGCGCCAACGCCTGCTCGACGGTAATTTCGTCGTTGCGATGCACTTCCACTTCGGCACCCAGCACCAGGAAAGCCTGCACCAAGTTGTAGGTGAAAGAGTCGTAGTTATCGACCAGCAACAGACGCACGCTCACAGTCCTTCCTCCGCCAACTGCAGTGCACGCCGCAAGGCCGCACTCTTCGCCAACACCTCGGCGTACTCGGCTTCCGGGTCGCTGTCCGCGACAATGCCGGCGCCTGCCTGGTAGGTGTATTGATCACCTTGAAACACCAGCGATCGAATAGTGATCGCTTGGTCCATGTCGCCCGTCTCGCCGAAATAACCCACCGTTCCGCCATACAGCCCGCGCCGCACGGGCTCGAGCTGGTCAATGATCTCCATCGCCTTCACCTTCGGTGCGCCCACCAGCGTTCCCGCCGGGAACGTTGCTGCGAAGAGGTCGAAGGCATCCTTGCCAGCGGCTAGTTGGCCATTCACACCGCTAACGATGTGCATGACATGGCTGTAGCGCTCGATGACGCGGTACGGTGCCACACCCACCGTACCCGCCGCGGCGACGCGACCGAGGTCGTTGCGAGCCAAGTCCACCAGCATCACGTGCTCGGCGTTTTCCTTCACATCCGCCAGCAAGCTGGTTTCGTGTTCGAGGTCCGAAGCGACATCGGCGCCGCGCGGGCGCGTACCTGCGATGGGGCGCAGTTGGGCACGACCATCCTGCAGCTTCACTAGCGCCTCGGGCGAAGAACCCACTACCTGCAGGCCCGCAATGTCCAGATAGAACATGTACGGCGACGGGTTGATGAGCCGCAGCGCGCGATAGACCTCGAACGGGTCCACAGTGTGCTTGCCGGCGAAACGCACCGACAACACCAACTGATAGACGTCGCCAGCGGCAATACGCTCCTTCACTTTGGCGACGCCTTCGAGGAACTCGGGCTTCGACAAACTGGCCGTGGGCGGGCTCACCTTGGCCAGTGGGCGGCCGGTGTTCAGGCCGCCACGCAAGGCACGAATGATTTCCTTGCGCAGCGCCTGACGTTCTTCCTCGGACCCGGCGTGCAGCAAAGCCATGCCGCGGGTGACGTGGTCGAACACCAGGAAGCTCTGCGGGGCGACCCAGCAGCCCTCGGGCACCGTCATCGCATCCTTGCGGGCGGGCAGGCGCTCGAAGCGACGGACGAGGTCGTAGGCGGAAA
The DNA here is from genome assembly GCA_943331345.2 of Candidatus Planktophila lacus. Classification (GTDB taxonomy): domain Bacteria; phylum Pseudomonadota; class Gammaproteobacteria; order Steroidobacterales; family Steroidobacteraceae; genus CAIOHZ01. The sequence continues at coordinate 3,062 of CALQLF020000140.1, forward strand.
AGCCGACCAAACCACCGGCGAGCGGCACACCATGCACCTCGGGCAGAGGCTGCGGGGCCTGCTTCAGCGCGGCGCGAAGGGCGTCCAGCAGTTCCGCTTGGGTGGCGGGGGCAGGGCCGGTGACGCCGTCAACCGTGAGGCCGGCAGCGTCGAGGCGCACTTCCAAACAGTCGCCAAACCCGATGAAGGAATAGCGGGCGACACGCTCACCGCCTTCGACGCTTTCCAGCAGAAAACGCGGCCGGAAGGGCCGCAGCTTCAGGAAGGCGGAAACCGGCGTGTCGAGGTCGGCCGTGATGTCGAACGGCGTCCCGCCAAAAGGCTGGGCAGCAGGATTCGCGGCGGCAGGGGTGGTGGACATAAGCTCCTCTTCGGGTCCTTTCGGCACCGGGGAGCGGACAACAAAAAACCCACCCCCGGTTTGGCGGAGATGGGTTCCGGTGTTCGGTAACAGTGCGTTACGCGGCGCCGGGCGCCCACTCCGTGAGGGGGCACCACCACCAATTGGCAGGGGCAGTGTTGCAACGCTCGTACATGGGATTGAGTATCACCGGAAGGAGGGCAAGCGGTCAAGGTGGGGTATCAAAACGTACGCAATCCATCGCTGAAAACACCTTCCTCGGCCACCTGCACGTTGTAAGCGGTTATCGCGTGGCAATTCCGCGATTTCCCTAGCTCGGCAGACTCACTTTGGCAACCCTCGACCCCGGCCGCCTCGGGAGGCGGCAACGGCGCGTCTTGCTTGTTTTCCGGGCCCATGACCACACCCTCGCTTACTTAGAGCGATACTGTGGCAGCATCGGCGGCGTTTCAAGCCTGCCGGCCTCCGGAGACCCCATGGACCTGAACTACTCGGCGAGTGAACTGGACTTCCAGGCGCAGGTGCGCGCTTTTCTGGCGCAGCACCTGACGGAGGACATGGCCGCCCGGACCTTGGGCGGCGGCCCCGCAGACGTGGCGGACATCCGTGCTTGGCAGGGCATCTTGCACGCGCATGGCTGGGGCGCCATTCACTGGCCCGTGGAATTCGGCGGCTTGGCGGCCACCCCGGTGGAGCAGCACCTGTTCCAATTGGAGTGCGCGCTGGCCGGTGCCCCGCAGCAGGTATCGTTCGGCGTGAAGATGCTGGCGCCCGTGCTCATGCGTTATGGCAGCCGCGAACACCAGCAGTATTTCCTGCCGCGCATCCTCAGCGGCGAACATTGGTGGTGCCAGGGCTATTCGGAGCCGGGCTCCGGTTCGGACCTCGCCTCGCTGAAGACGCAAGCGGTGCGCGACGGCGACCACTATGTGGTGAACGGCCAGAAGTGCTGGAACACGCTGGGCCAACACGCAGACTGGATTTTCTGTCTGGTGCGTACGGATACGTCTGCCAAGGCGCAGCGTGGCATTTCCATGTTGCTGTTCGACATGAAGACGCCGGGCATTACGGTGAAGCCCACACGCTTGCTGGACGGCACGTATGAGGTGAACGAGATTTTCTTCACCGACGTGCGCGTGCCGGTAGCGAACTTGGTCGGCGAAGAGAACCAAGGCTGGACGTACGCGAAGTACTTGCTGGGCCACGAGCGCGCGGGCATTGCTGGCGTGGGCTCTTCGAAGCGCGACCTCCTCGATCTGAAAATTGTCGCCAGCGTTGAGCAGCGTCATGGGCGGCCGTTGAGCGAAGACCCGGAGTTCCGCCGGCGCATTGCGCGCGTGGAGATTGACCTGCTCGCGTTGGAATACACCAACTTGCGCGTACTGTCGGCGAAGGACGCCGCGAGCATCACGATGCAGGCTTCCATCTTGAAGATTCGTGGCTCCGAGATACGTCAGGCCATCGCCGAACTGACTATGGAAGCACTGGGCACCGGCGCGCTGCGCTTCGATGGCGAAGGCGCAGAACACGCTCGCGGCGTAACGGCCGCCTACATGAACTTGCGCAAGCTGAGCATCTACGGCGGCTCGAACGAGATTCAGAAGAACATCATTTCCCAGTCGCTGGTCGGCGTGTAAGGGGCAGGCACATGGATTTTTCCTTTACTGAAGAACAAACCCTGCTGGCCGAAAGCGTGCAGCGCTATCTGGACGACCGCTATTCCTTCGAGGCACGCAAGCAATGGCTGAAAGCCATGAGCGACGGTGCGACGCACTCGCCCACGGTGTGGAACGAACTCGCGGGCCTTGGCGTGCTGGCTTTACTGACGCCCGAAGCAGAGGGCGGTCTTGGCGGCGGCGCCTTTGAAACGCTGGTGGTGGCGCAGGCGCTAGGCGGCCGTTTGGTGGTTGAGCCTTTCCTCGGCAGTGCCGTGTTGGCTACGCGCGCCATCGCCCTGCTGGGCAACGCCGAACAGCGGGCGGAGTGGCTGCCGGGCATGGCAGAAGGCAAAGCCATTGCGGTGCCGGTACTAGGCGGAACAGCCGCATCGACGGATGCCCCCGTGGCGGCTACTGCTTCGGCAGAGGGCTGGGTGCTGAATGGCAAAGCCAC
>CALQLF020000141.1 GCA_943331345.2 Candidatus Planktophila lacus
ACTTCGAGCGGCTCGGCCCGAAGCAACTCATGCTCGCTTACGCCAAGCTGGAAATTCTTGGCGCCTAGCTATTGCCCGAGCGCGCATCGGGCTTGTTCCTGAGCCGCAGTACAGGCGCTGCGGCATACCGAAACAGGTATTCCCTGAATTGGCGTGATAAGTGCGTTATCCAGTACAGTGGGTGCTAGGCTGAAATTCTCGATTGTGGAGCCAGGAGGGCACCATGAGCGGCGCATCCACCACCTACCTATCCACCCGCGAAGCGGCCGACCGCCTCGGTGTGTCCCTGCGTTCGGTGCAACTCTGGGTGGAAAACGGGGTCCTTCGCGCATGGAAGACGGCCGGTGGTCATCGGCGCATTCCGCTCGATTGTATTGAGGAAACGCTGCGCCTCCGTGCCGTCACGGCTGGCGAGATTGCTGCGGCTCCCGGTTTCGACATCCTGCTAATCGAGGACGACCTCGTGCAAGTGGAGCTGATGCAGGCGCGCTTAGCTTCGCTGGCATTGCCCCTGCCAGTCCACCTGCGGGTATCCACGGACGGGTACTTGGGGCTCATCGCCTTGGGCGAGGCGGAACCGGACCTGCTCCTGCTGGACCTCGGCCTGCCGCGCATGGACGGCTTCGCGTTACTGGGGGCGCTGAGCACTTCCGCAGATTATCGGCACCTGCCGGTACTGGTCACCAGCGCTTTGTCGCCGGCGGAAGTGGCGGAGCGGGGGGGATTGCCGCGGGGCGTAGCCTTCCTGCCGAAGCCGGTCGACTTCCATGCCTTGCGCAGTCATCTGCTCGCTTTCATGCCTGAGCGAGGCCGGGCGGGGCCGCGGCCGGCAACCAGAGCGTGACGGTGGTGCCGGCGCCAAGTGCGCTGGTCACTTCCACACTGCCGCCCATCAGTTCCAGAAATTCCTTCACGAGTGTCATGCCAAGACCCGTGCCCCCAATGGCACCACCAGGGTCCGCTCGGAAAAATCGTTCGAAGATTCGCGCCAACTGGGGCTCCGACATACCGATGCCTTGGTCGGTGATGCTGACCCCGATCTCTCGGCCTTGGCGGCCTTCGCGCACCAGCAATTGCACGTGGATGGAGTTGCCTTGCGGAGAATACTTGCAGGCGTTCGACAGCACGTTGTTCACGGCCTGAACCAGTTTCACGCGGTCGGCTGCCACCCAAACTGCTTCCGTGGACAGGTCCAGCACTACTTGGCGTGGTGCGCTCTCCAGATAGAAACCTTCCACCACTTCCTGCAGCAGCGGCACCAATGGGAGCAGTTCTATTTGCAGGTCCTTGCCCGCACGCGCTTCGATGCGGGCCAAATCGAGCAGCTCATTCACCAGCTTCACCAGCAGGCTGGATTGCCGATGCATGGTGGTGAGCATCTCCCGGCTGATATCGCGCGGGAATTCCTCCGCCAGCAGCAACTCGGTGAAGCCGTGGACGCTGGCCAGCGGCGTACGCAATTCATGGGCGGCGGTCGTCAGGAATTCGCTCTTCATGCGCGCCACTTCGGTTTCGTGGGTGACATCGCGCAGGTAGAGCACGCGACCGGCCGGTATGCCATCGGCCCCGTGCAGTACGCGCGCTGAGCGCTGGAGAATCATCGGCCGTGGCCGCAAGAGCTCGACGGTGTCGTGGCTTCCATCGGGTAATTCGCTGCACGGGACGCAAGGAATGGCTGGGTTGGCAGCGGCTAGAAGCAGATTGTCGAAGGCAGCCAAAGGCGGCGGGATGGGCCCTGGCAGCAGCGAACCCAGCAGCGAACGCAGGGAGGCATTGGCATGCGTAACGACCCCTTCGCGATTGAAGGCGATGATGCCATCCGGGCTGAGTTCCAGCAGCGCGTTCAGTTCTTCCTGTTGGGAGCGTTGCAACTGGTTGAGCCGGCGCAGGTCGTCCTGAGCAAGGCGGTGGATTTGCGCCAGTTGAGTGACGTCGGAGGCCGCATCGTGGGCGGCGAAGTCGCTGAGCGTGAGCCCGAGCCGCACCAGTTCCGCGGCGGTTGGCACCCACGGGGAGCCGAGAAACACGTACGGCCCATTGTCCCCCGAACCCAATTGGTGAACGGCACCGCGCAGCATCAAGCCGCTCGGCGGGTGCTTCAGCAACGCCACCAGATTGGGCTGGCGTACCAGTTCGTCGAAGGGCACTTCCGCCGTGGACCCGGTGGTTGGCAGCACTTGGTCCAGTGCAGCACCGGGGCGCACATCGGGCGCGATGCGTGCCAGCACTTCCCCGACTTGCAGCAACGTTCGCGCTTGGTTGAAGACCACGTGGAACGGGAAGGCGGCCGCAAAGCGGTTGGCGTCCAATGTGTACTGGGGGATGGACACTAGTTAGCCCTGTGGCCAGTGGACCAGATAGGACTCACTGGCGCCCTCGTTGGCGGCCAAGGCGGGCCCGGGCACATGAGTGATGTCCACGGGCTCCTGAAAGAGTTGGCTGAGGCCTTCCAGCAGACCGAGCACGAACGGCGCCAGGCCAGGCCGGTGCGAGCGGTAGCCGATGCTGACGACCCGCTCTCCCAGATCGAGGCAGGTGAATTTCGGTGGCAGCAGTCCCGGCAGCATCATCAGCACGCGAGTGTGGAAGTTCGGCAGGTTGTGCAGGAACTCGCGCAGCGTGTGGCCGCCGGCGCGTAGCAACGGGCCATGGAACTGGTTTGCCGTTTGCAGTACCCAGTGGTGCCCGAACTCGCGGAGCAGGTCCGCTGGCGGTATGGCCAACTCCTCCGTGGCGGCCATCACGAGCGCGTAAGTCAGGTCGTCGGGGTACGGCTCATTCAGGACATAGACCTGTACGTCCACGCCCGCCCGAGCGCAAACGGCTTCCCAGACGGCACTGCCCCAGCGCGCCCGCACCATGTCTTCGAACGAACGGTTCACCAGCCCATACATAGGGTCTGCTCCCTGTGCCACGCGCGGCCCAGTCAAATGTCGATTTTCCATGAATAGCATAGCCAGTCCGTGGCAGTGTTGCACTGGTTCCCGCGCAGCACGCTGTTTTGCACGGCACTTGCAGACCTACCCCAATTGGGTTACACCAAAGGGCAGGTACGGATGAGGGTGAAAAGTTGGCGCATTCCCTTCCGATCGTAGTCATTGCCGACGATCAGCCGGCTATGCAGTTGTTGCTGCGGGCCACTTTCGACCTGTTACGGGTGGAACTGCACGTGGCTAGCAATGGCACGGAGGCGCTGGCCTTGTGCGCGTTGCACCGCCCACAGCTGCTGGTTTGCGACGTGATGATGCCGGGCGGGCCGAGCGGCATGGACGTCTGCCGCCAGCTCCGTGCCGACCCCGCCAGCGCTGGGCTGCGCATCATTCTGGTGACCGCCCGCGGCCAGCGGATGGATGTCGCGGAAGGCCTTTCCGCCGGTGCAGACCACTACCTCGTGAAGCCCTTCAGCCCCTTGGCCCTCGCGGGCTTGGCGCGTCAGGCGTTGGGCTTGCCGTCCGCTCCCTGAAGCCGCGCGGGCGCCATCGCGCTACACTTCTCGCCTTGGCGCCTTCGGGCGCGCGGCCGGAAGAATTGTTGCCGTGAAGATCATCATCCTGGGTGCCGGCCAGGTAGGCCGCACCGCCGCCGCGAAACTCTCGCGTGAAGAGGCAAACGAAGTCACGGTCGTCGATACCGACGAGGAGGTCCTGCGGGAGCTTCAGGACCGGCTCGACGTGCGCACCATTGCCGGTAATGCCTGCAGCCCCGCGGTGCTGGAATCCGCTGGTGGCGCCGAAGCGGACATGATCGTCGCACTCACCAACAGCGATGAGGTCAACATGGTCGCCTGTCAGGTGGCCTGGAATGTCTTCCGTACCCCGAAGAAGATTGCCCGCATCCGCAATGCGGACTACCTCAAGCGCGGGCGGCTGTTCGGCGAAGGCGCGGCCTTTGCCATCGACGTCTGTATCAGCCCCGAGACGCTGGTGGTGGACTATGTCGAGCGCCTCATCCGCTACCCCGGTGCGGTGCAGGTCGTGGATTTCGCTAACGGTCGAGCGCGACTGGTGGGCGTACGCGCCGCCAAGGGCAGTCCGCTAGTAGGGAACGCGCTGCGCACCTTACGTGAGCACATGCCGAAGACCGATGTGCGCGTCGCGGCCATCTTCCGGCGTGGACGCAGCATCATTCCGGATGGCGACACCGTGGTGGAGCCGGATGACGAGGTGTTCTTCGTCGCGGCTACTCCCGACATTCAGGCCATGATGCGCGAGCTCCGTCGCAACGAAGCGCCCTTGAAGCGCGTGCTCATTGCCGGTGCCGGCAACATCGGCCTACGTCTGGCGCAGGCGCTGGAAGAGAAGAATCAGGTCAAGCTCATCGAGCGCGATCCACGTCGCGCACGTCGCGCTGCCGCACTGCTGCGCAGCACCATCGTGCTGACGGGCGATGCCGCAGACGAGGAACTGCTGATTGAAGAAAACATCGACAGCATGGACGTGTTCTGTGCGCTGACCAATACCGAGGAAGCGAACATCCTGTCGTCGTTGCTGGCTAAAAAGCTGGGTGCAGCCAAGGTGATGGCGCTCATCAACCGGCAGGCCTATGCGGACATGATGGAGAACGACCGCATCGACGTCGCCATTTCGCCGCAGACCATCACCATCGGCTCGCTGCTCGAGAAGGTGCGACGAGGCGACGTGGTTCGCGTCCACAGCTTGCGTCGTGGCACTGCCGAGGCCATCGAGGCCATCGTCCATGGCGACCCGCGGGTTTCGCAGGTGGTGGGGCGCACCATCGAGCAAGTGCCTCTCCCTCCGGGTGCGTCCATCGGCGCAGTGGTCCGCGGCGAGGAGGTGCTCATGGCTCACCATGACATCTGCCTCGAGGAAGGCGACCACGTCATCCTGTTCATCACGGACAGCCGTCACGTCGAAGCGGTAGAGAAGCTCTTCCAGGCGCCGCCCTCATTCCTGTAGGCAAAGCCATGAACCAGAATGTCGTCCTGCGGATGCTGGGCCAGTTGTTGCTGGGCTTCAGTGTCACCTTGCTGCCTCCCGTGGCGGTATCGCTGTTTTATGGCGATGGGGAGTGGCCGGCATTCCTACAGGCCGCAGCGCTCGTGGCCGCGGGTGGTGCCATGGCTTGGTGGCCCAACCGTCAAGTGGAGTCCGATCTACGCCTGCGCGACGGCTTCATTCTCGTCACTCTGTTCTGGGTGGTCATCGGGGTGGCGGGAGCCTTGCCGCTGGTGTTCGCCAAGCAGCCTGAGCTGGATCTTGCGGGCGCCGTTTTCGAGGCAGTCTCTGGCCTCACCACCACGGGCGCCACCGTCATCAGCGGTTTGGATCTGCTGCCCAAATCGGTGCTGTGGTACCGCCAACAGCTGCAATGGCTCGGTGGCGTGGGCATCGTCGTGCTGGCGGTGGCTTTGCTGCCCGTGCTGGGCGTGGGCGGTATGCAGTTGTATCGGGCGGAAACGCCCGG
>CALQLF020000142.1 GCA_943331345.2 Candidatus Planktophila lacus
GCGGCAGGGTCCTGCGGGCGCGCTAGCAGCGACACTTGCTGGCCCGGCCCCGTGCCTTCCACCTTCAGCATGCCGGCCTCCGCCATGAACTTGCGCATGGCGCTGGGCGGGATGTCGCCGGAGTGCTGGCGTACCAGCGCGCAGAAGCTGTGACGGCCGGCGTAGGGCGCCGGCGGCGGCAGGGCGGCCGTGGGGTCCGGGTGGTAGGCCGGGTCCGCCAGCCAGCCTTCGGCCACGCGTAGCGCACGGTTCATGCGGCGGGTTTTGGCGGGGACGTGCGGCCGGTGGCGTAGCTGGTGCACGCGGTGCCGCGAAAGCCCGGTGGCAATGGCCACGGCGCAAGTGGTGGCGGCATCGTCCTTGCCGCCTTGCGCTTCGGTGGCCGCGGCCACGTAGTGCTTCAGCAGCAGGCTTTCCACATCGCCTACGGCCAGGCCCAGCGGCAGCAGGTCCAGTGCCAGCAGGCTTAGCAACTGCGCCAGTTGTTCCTGCACCGCCTCCGGCGTGGGCGGGCTTTCGGACGGCGTTGGGTTCTGGGCTGGCACGCGGGTACGCCCCCTCCACGAAGCGTTCGGCCCGAACCGGGGCCCCGCAGGGAGCTATACCCGTTGCGCGGCATAACTTGGGAATGCTTTCCCAAGAAGTGGGGGGCTGGAGGGGAAGCTGGGGTGGTGGCTTTTGGGTCGCGGCGTCCGGCTCGCGCTGCGCGCTCGCCGGGTGCGAGCTAACTGGACTTTTGTTTAGTAAAGTTGTTAATGTCGTAGTGTGGCTACGATAAATATAAACAAATTAAACGCGCTCTACACGCGTCTTGCGCCAGGAATGCCCTTGACCTCGGCAGACTTGAGGGCGCTGGCTATTTCTGCGGATCTGGCTGTCCACTACGTCCGGGCGGGATGGCTCACGCGTCTGGCCCGCGGGGTGTTCTGCCGCCCGAACGACACTCTTGCACTGTATCCCAGCCTGCTGCTGTTGCAGCGGCAATTCGTTGGCTTGCACGTCGGTGGCAAGTCTGCGCTCGACTGGCACGGCGTGCGCCAGTACGTACAGCAGCAGCCCGTGCTGCAACTGTACGGATGGGCGGCGGCAGTTTTGCCCCACTGGTTCACCGAACGCTTTCCGGCGGAATACCATCGCAAACGCTTGTTTTCCGAGCAGCCGGGTAGTCTGCTGCATGTGGGCCTATTCGAGCAGCGCAGCGGAACCCCGCAGGTGTCGGCCCCCGAGCGGGCTTTGCTCGAGTTGTTGAGTGAGGTTGGAGTTCGGCAGCCGTTGCAGGAAGCCCGCGAACTGGTCGAGAGTACGTATAACTTGCGCGCTGACGTGCTACGCGAGCTGTTACAGCACTGCACGAGCGTCAAGACTGTGCGGTTGTGCTTGCAACTCGGCCGCGAGGCTTCATTGCCTTGGGTGGACAAGCTCGACCCGGCTACGCTGCCGACGGGCAGTAGTCGGTCCTGGGTATCGCGCTCGCCCGCTGGGCTCTTGGTGCTGAAGCCATGAACCAAGTGTATCTCGACACCGCGCGCCTGCTGACGCAGGTGGCGCCACTGGTGTTTGCGGACGACACCTTTGCCCTAAAGGGTGGCACGGCAATCAATTTGTTCGTGCGGGACATGCCACGTTTGTCGGTCGATCTCGACCTCGTCTTTCCCGATTACACCTTGCCGCGTGAAGCTGCACTCGTCCGCATCAATGACGCTATGCGTCAAGCGGCTGAGCGGTTGAAGCAGCGAGGATTTCAAACATACGCACCGGCAGCAGCAGAGGGAGAGACCAAGCTCTTTGTTCGCCGTGGCCCCCTGCAAGTCAAGGTCGAAGCCAACTTCGTAATGCGCGGAACGGTGCAGCCGGTGCGTCGTACTTCGCTCACGCAGGCAGCCCGCGATACCTTGCTGGCGGATCTGGATATCCCGGTGGTGTCGCTGGAGGATATGTACGGCGGTAAGCTCGTGGCGGCGTTTGATCGGCAGCACCCGCGTGACCTGTTCGACGTAATGCAGCTCTTCGCAAACGAGGGCATCACGCCTGGCATTCGGCGCGCATTCGTGGTTTATCTCGCGAGCAGCAACCGCCCCATCCATGAAGTGCTTTTCACGACACTGCGGAATATCCGGCACGATTACGAGCACGGCTTTCATGGCATGACGACCGAACCGGTGCCGCTGGATGCGTTGCTTGCTGCGCGGGAACGCATGGTGCACGAAATTCAGCGTGGGTTGGACGACAAGGAGCGGCGCTTTTTGCTGTCCGTGGCTTCCGGTACCCCGGAGTGGTCACTGCTGGAAGTGGCGCACCTTGAACAGCTCCCCGGTATCCGCTGGAAGCTGCACAACCTGGCCCAGTTGCGGAAGAACGACGCGAGGAAATTTGCCGCGCAAGCTGATGTGCTGGCTAACAAGCTCGGGTAGCTTCTAAGCATGCCTGCCTCTGCCATGAACTTGCGCATGGCGCTGGGCGGGATGTCGCCGGAGTGCTGGCGTACCAGCGCGCAGAAGCTATGACTGCCGGCGTAGGGCGCCGGCGGCGGCAGGGCGGCTGTTGGGTCCGGGTGGTAGGCCCGGTCCGCCAGCCAGCCTTCGGCCACGCGCAGCGCACGGTTCAGTCGGCGGGTTTTGGCGGGGGCGTGCGGCCGGTGGCGCAGCTGGTGTACGCGGTGCCGCGAAAGCCCGGTGGCAATGGCCACGGCGCACGTGGTAGCGGCATCGTCCGCGCCGCCTTGCGCTTCGGTGGCCGTGGCCACGTAGTGCTTCAGCAGCAGGCTTTCCACATCGCCTACGGCCAGGCCCAGCGGCAGCAGGTCCAGTGCCAGCAGGCTTAGCAGCTGCGCCAGTTGTTCCAGCACCGTCTCCGGCGTGGGCGGGCTTTCGAACGGCGTTGGGTTCTGGGCTGGCACGCGGGTTCGCCCCCTCCACGAAGCGCTCGGCCCGAACCCGGGCCCTGCAGGGAGCTATACCCGTTGCATGGCAGAACTTGGGAATGCTTTCCCAAGGGGCGGGGGGCTGGAGCGGAAGCTGGAGTGGTGGCTTCCAGCTCGCGGCGCGCTCGCCGGTCGCGTACGGAGCGATTCTTGAAGTTGCGTCGGCACGCGGTGTAGCATTTAAATACAACTCACCCTTTGACCGTCTGGTTAGGCCAGATGCTCTTAGGGCGACAAGCCGCCTTCGGGCGGCTTTGTCTTTTGTGGGGTCCGTGAAGTGCGAACCGTGGTCTATGCCGACGGCTCAACCTGTACTACGCGTTGCTACGAAAGACGGCGCTGAGGCGGTTGGACCCCTTAGCACTCATTCGCAACCAAGTGTTGGCCGCCGAAGCTGTGACAGCTAGCTCCGCACCTTAAGTATTACTGCCTACGAATGACGAACGGCGGCTGGAATGGCGAAAGGTCGATGAAGCCCAGCACGGGTGACATCGGGAAGGAGTTTGGACCATAGGAAGAACATCCTCTCCCGTACTCGCGAAATGAGCGAACGGTGTGTTCTGCCTTCGGTCCGACCTGCGCTGCTTCCGTGCCGAAACTGAAGCCTGGGATGTTTCCCATTACGAATGCGATGGGGACAAATCCGTCCCCCGGGACCACGACGTAGGCTTGTCCGGCGCAATCCACTTCGGCGTAGTAAATCCCGCTCGTGACGGTCGGGAAGCCGTTCGGGCCGACACTTACCGCCACGTCACTCCCGTCTATGGGGGAGACAATCCAAACCAAACGATCGAAGGTTGTGTTGATGCCGGGGTCGTTTAAGTACGGACCGATGATTTTTCCTGTGGAGTCTTTCACGACGAAAGTGGTGTTCGCTCCTGCTGCACCTACACCCAGTTGTCCAGTGCCTGGGTCGATGAGTACGGTCCGCTTCGCAGGAGTTCCGCTTAGGTCGTTGTTTGCCACACCCTGGATAAACGTAGCCGCGCTGGTTCCGCGGTATCCAATCCGTATGCTGCCATCCTCTCCAAGCTTGCCTGGATCTCCGATTACGATGTTCCAATTCCCATCGATGCTTGATCCAGAGCCACTGCCGATGGCGATATTTCCGCTGCCCGAAAGTGGATAAGTCAGCGCGCCGGTGCCGATGGCGATATTGTCATTTCCCGCAGTGGCATTGGTGAGGGCGTTCACGCCGATTGCGATGTTTCCGATTCCACTTTGCAGATGTCCGAGCGCACTGGCGCCAAATGCGTTGTTGAAAAACCCAGTGGCATTGGACTGCAACGCACCCCCACCAAAAGCACTGTTGGCTCGGCCTGTGGTATTCGACATCAAGGCTCGCGAACCAAATGCCTGATTTGCGTCTCCAGAGTTTGCGTTCGCGAGTGTCCGGAATCCGAACGCGGTATTCTGGAGGGCCGAGTTGCCGTTCAGAGCGTTTTCTCCGCCCCAAGTATTCATTCTGGTGTCGAACGAAAGTCCAGGATCGCCTGTCGCGCCTTTTTCGCCAGCAGGCCCGGGCACGCCAATTGCTCCGGCTGGGCCTTGGGGACCTGTCGGCCCCGGCAACCCCATTGGCCCCTGAACACCCTGCGGTCCAGCCTCACCCCGCGGAATCGTGAAGTTCAGGGTGGTGGTGCCGTCCGCCGTCACGGCGCTAACGCTGGCATTGCCGCCTGGTGCACTCGTGGTGGTTTGCCCCGCCACCAAGTTCTCAATGGCGGCCGTCTTTGCACGTACGGTCAACGGGTAGCTCGCCGAACTGGTTCCCACCTTAAGCGTCAGCACGTAGTCGCCATCGGCGATGGCGCCCAGCTTCGCGCTGATACCGCTGCTGTTGCCGGCCACGCCCGCGAGCGGCACGCCGCCCAAAGTCACCGTGGGTTTCGTGGTGCAAGTGCTGGTGGCGCATAGCCCCGTGCCGAAAGCGGTAAGTGCCGTAGGCACGCCGGTGCCGGAGTAGGTGGTCAGCACCTGAGTGATGACCGGCGCGGCGGTGGCGGTAGTTCCGGCGTGGGCGCTGGGCTGCGCGAACGCGCAGGAGACCAGGGCCAGCGCACGGGCGGCGTCATTGTGTGTCTTTGGCATTTCCCTATCCCATGCAGCCGTTTGAACGACCTTAGGCAATGTTGCTCCGGAATGGGCCGCGGCGATATGCCCCAAATGGAGTAGGGGATTTGACAATAAGAGGGAGGCCTACGACACAGCCGCCGGTAACCAGCCCACCAAACTGGAGGTGATGCGCACGGTGTGCCGGGGTAATCCCCCCACTTTCGACGGCTCTGAGAAGTAGAGCTAAGCGGCCATGGTCAGCCGCTGGTTTGGGGTGATGCCACCCAAGGCCATATTCGGTCTTTCGTGATTATAGTTCCACAGCCACGCAGTCGCGCAAAGCTGCACTTCGGCAATGGATGCGAACAACTGTGGCGCTAGCC
>CALQLF020000143.1 GCA_943331345.2 Candidatus Planktophila lacus
CTGAGCGCGGAACGTTCGGCCCTCATGCAGAAGAACGAGCAGGTCCGCACCCGCGTCGAGGCCATGATTGGCCGTCTCAAATCCATGGAGCAGGGAACGTGAGCAATGCCGCCCCCAAGCCGCCCACGGAAGCCGTGGTGTCACGCGTCAGCGTGCGGTTACTGGAAAAGGACTACCAGTTCGCCTGCGCCCCGGAAGAGCGCGCGCATCTGCTCGACTGCGCCGAGTTCCTGAATTCCCGCATGCGCGATATTCGCGACAGTGGCAAGGTAGTTGGTCTCGACCGTGTCGCCGTCATGGCGGCACTGAACATCACCGACGAACTGCTGAAGCTCCGTATGCGCGGTGGCGACACGGACGGTTCACTGGCAGAGCGCATGAAGTCGATGCGCGAGAAGGTCGAGGGCGCGCTGCAGGACAGCCGCCAGATGACCATCGACTGAAAGACAGTACAGGGGGCGCCACAGAGTGGCTCCCCGAAAGTTTGGCGCCGCCTGCGGTGTTCGAGCAGTGAGCCTGGGACCCCTCGACCCTAATTTGCTAAACCCCGGGGCATTGGGTCATTGGCAGCATTGCGCAAGTCCGCCTCGAGCGGAAAGCCTTAAGTGCCTTTGGCTCGCCCCACTTGTTGCCTTGGATCGAGGGCAACGGCTCAGCACGGCACAGGCGGACGGCGTCATCTCCCTTACCCCGGACAGGGCAACCTGTCCGGGGTTTCCTTTGATAGCCAGGCTGCCAGCGCAACCCGCCGGACGCAGAACATCGTCTCCGGAGTAGCCGATGCAAAACCACGCCCCACCACCGATGCCCAACGCCCCAGCCACTGCCGTGGCCAATGCCGAACTCGCAGCGTCGGTCGTGAGTAGCGTCACCGCACTACAAGCACTGCGCCGCGCTGCACGCCAAGCACGGCGCAGCCTGCTGCCCGCGGTCCGGCGTGCCGAAGCACGAGCGGCCGCAGCGGCGTTCGCGCAATGCCTGCGCTTGCGTGCCGGGCAACACGTGGCGTTCTACGCCCCGCTGCGCGAAGAATTTCCCACGGCTGAACTCATGCGGCTCGCTTGGCAACGGGGTTGCACGGTCTATCTGCCGGTCATCGCCCATAGCCGATTGCGGCTGCTGCGCTTCGCGGCCTTGCCGCGACCATCGGCGACACCGCAAGGACGTCGTCCACTCAAGCCGAGCACCCTGCGGCGCAATGCACTCGGCATCGAGGAACCCGCGACACCACGCCATCAATGGCGGCGCGCGCGCGAACTCGACCTCATCGCCATGCCACTCGTAGCCTTTGATGCTGCAGGCCACCGACTCGGCATGGGCGGCGGCTACTACGACCGCGCACTCGCCGGTACCGCAGGACGTCGCCCGTGGCGCTTGGGGTTGGCGCATGCGTGCCAGCAGTTGCCGCGAGTTCCGCGGCGCGCGTGGGACATGCCACTCGACGCCGTGCTCACTGCACACGGCCTGCGTCGCTTCCACTTCGCACGGCCATAACGCTGTAGAAAATCATTTTGATTCAGGCACTTTCAGGAAGGACTTCATGAACTACTGGCTGATGAAATCGGAACCCTCGGTGTTCGGACTCGCGGACTTCATGAAGGCCCCGAAGCGCACCACGATGTGGGATGGCGTGCGCAACTACCAGGCGCGGAACATGTTGCGCGACCAAATGCGGGTCGGCGACCAAGCGTTTCTCTATCACTCGAACTGCGATGAACCGGGCATCTACGGTGTGCTGGAAGTGGCGAAGGCCGGCTATCCGGACCCCACGCAATTCATCCCGGGACACGATCATCAAGACACTGCCAGCAAGCCGGACGACCCGCGCTGGTACGTGGTCGACGTGCAACTGGTGCGCCCACTCGCCACGCCGGTGTTGCTGGAAACCCTTAAAAACAAGCCACTTGCTGCACTCAACGAAATGCTCATCCTGCGCCGGGGCAATCGCTTGTCGGTCACTCCGATCACCGCAGCAGAATGGAAAGCGGTGCTCTCACTGGAAGCCAAAGGTAGTAAAGCCAAGCGCTGAAGCACTGTCGCATGGCGATTCACGCAGCGTCCTGCTGTGGGTAACGGCATTGCCCTTTGGAACAAGCAAAAAAAAATTTGCAAGGGGGGTTGCTTGTTTTTATTCACACTGTGTATATACTCGACCTCGGACTAACCTTTAAGGAGTTTCATCATGGCTGCTAAGAAGAAAGCTGCGAAGAAGAAGGTAGCGAAGAAGAAGGCTGCTGCTAAGAAGAAGTAATTCTTCTGAAGCCGCAGAAGGGCGGCGGAAACCGCAAGGACTCCACCTCCCCTTCGCACTTCTAAGACGAGGCCCGCGCAAGCGGGCCTCGTCGTTTCTGCCCTCCGCTGCCGGTATCATGGCAGCCACCAAACTCTGCAAAACAAGGACCCGCGCAATGTCAGCAGACAATCGCAAGAAGGTCGCCGCGGAAGCGGCCATGCGCTACGTGGAAGACGGCATGATTGTCGGCGTGGGCACGGGCTCCACCGTGAACCACTTCATCGCAGCGCTGGCCAGCCGCCGGCATGACATCCGCGGTGCCGTATCCAGCAGCGAGGCGAGCACCCGTCTGTTGCGTGCCTCCGGCATCGAGGTCATGGACCTCAACTCCACCGGCGCCCTCGCTCTCTACGTGGACGGCGCGGACGAAGCGACCCGCCACGGCGCCCTCATCAAGGGCGGCGGCGCCGCCCTGACGCGCGAAAAAATCGTCGCCGCGGCCTCGCGCAAGTTCATCTGCATCATGGACGACAGTAAATTGGTCGATGTGCTGGGCCGCTTCCCACTACCGGTCGAGGTCATTCCCATGGCGCGCTCCTACGTGGCGCGGCAAATCGTCGCGCTCGGCGGCCAACCCGTGCTGCGCGAGGGTGTTACCACGGACAACGGCAATTGCATTCTCGACGTACACAACATGGCCATCACGGACCCGGTAGCGCTGGAGTCGGCGCTAGACCATGTGGCCGGCGTCGTTACCAATGGGCTGTTTTCGCGACGTGGCGCCGATGTCCTGCTCATCGGTCGCGACTCTGGCGTGGAAATTCTGGACCCTCGCCACGCATGACGGCAGCGCCAGGGCCCGGCAACTCCGCACGCGCGCGCTGGCGCACTGCGCTAGTTCGGCCGGTGTGGCCGGCTTGGCTCGACAGTTTCCTCCTCGGCATCCTCGGTGCCATGGCGCTCGCCTACTTCACGGCCCCTTGGGGAAGTAGCCACGGCGTTCTGGGTCTCGGTCACGTCACCGGCCTCGGTATCGCGCTGGTGTTCGGTTTGCATGGAGCGCAGGTCTCACGCGAACGCCTGCACGCCGGCAGCCGCAATGTGCGTCTACATCTGCTCATTCAGGCGGCCACCTACCTAGCGTTCCCTGCGCTCGGCCTGTGCGGGTTCTGGCTGTTGCGGAGCACCGTGCCCATGCCGCTGGCGCTGGGCTTCTTTTACCTTTGCGCCCTCCCCTCCACCATCGCCTCCGCGGTAACGTTGGTCGGCATCGCTCGCGGCAACGTACCCGCCGCCATCTTCAACGCCACCCTGTCCGGACTGCTCGGTATCTTCCTCACCCCTATGCTCGTCAGCTTGGTGGCGGCTACCGGCGGGGTGCATCTTTCCTTGCTCGACGCTATTCGCTCATTAGCGGGGACCGTGCTGCTCCCATTCGCAGTAGGCCATCTGCTGCAACGCTGGCTACTCCCCGGTTTACGCGCAGCTCCGCGCCTGGTGCGCTTCATCGAGCGCGGTGCCGTACTGCTAGTGATGTATGTGGCTTTTTGTGATGCCGTGGCAGCAGACGTGCTGCACCAAGCAGCCGCGGGCTCGCTAGTGGTCATGCTGGTGGCCGTGGCGGCTTTGCTCGGTGCCATGCTGCTCGGCCTGCGAGCTGTGGCCATGCGCGCAAGCTTAGATCCGGAAGACGCGTCAGCCCTCCTGCTCTGCGGTAGCCAGAAGAGCCTCGCCAACGGCATGCCCATGGCGAAGGCCCTGTTCGGTGCCTACCCAGCGCTTGGGCTGCTGGTCCTGCCGATGATTGCTTACCACCAAGCGCAACTGGTGGCGGGGGCGGTTATTGCGCGGCGCTATGCGGCGCGCACCGCATCCTAAGCGCGCCGCGCGCTACGGCACAGTGACGCAATGCAGGCTACGTTGCGCCTGCGCGGCCGCGGCGGCTTCGTGGTGGCGGTCCGCCACCAGTACACGCATCAACAACAAGCCGCGCGCTGATGGCGCCACCACCAGCTCGCGTCCCGCGGCTATCGAAGTAGTGGTTAGAGCCGCAGACTCTTCCGACAACGCCAAGCGCCAGTGCACGGGTCGGCTGCGGGCTGCCACATCGTTACGCACCAGATAGTTGTCGGTGTTATCCGCATAGAGCGCCACCGACCAGTAGCCCGGCCACGCGGGTGCGGCATCCACATCCACCGGCCCCTTGCTCAGGTCGTAAACGCACAAGGCGTAGGCAAGGTCCGGGCTGGGCAGCACAATCTGGCGTGAAGCCGCCGTGGTCAATGGCGGATACAGAACCCGCACACGCTCATCGGCAACTGCGGCATTCACGGGCACCAACCGCGACATCGCCCCGCGCATGATGACGCGCGGCAAGGCCCACACGGCAAGCCCATGAACAGCGGCGACGAGCAGCAACCACAACGCCCAACGCAAAACACGCACGCGTGCCGGGCTCATGAGCAAGGTTCCTCTGCCTGAATGTGCAACGGGGTTAATGCTGCCACGCTCGCGCGTACCGCCGGTCCGGGCTGATACAACCGCAACACCAACAGCAGTCCGCTGTTACCTAGTGTTGGCAACCAAGGTCCAGCGGCCGACGGGGTGGGTCCGGTCACCAACATCACTTGGCCGGGCGGCAACCCGGGCGAGGCATTGTTGATGCTGTAGCGGTGTTGGGAGTCGGGGAACAAGAAGCGGTCGTCCGCATAGGCGGTGACGCTCCACCAACGCGCAGCTGGCGCAGGCCCAGTGACGCGGTAATGACAACGCGCCGACAACGGCTTACCCGAATCGTCCGTGGACGCGACGTAGTAAATGGTTTCCTCGGGCCCGAGCGCCAGCAATCCACCAAGCGCTACGCGCGCGCGCGTGTAAGGGCCCGCATTCACGCTGCCGGCAAGTACCTGACTTTGCCATGCCCCCGCTGCGATGGTTGCACCCCCGCCGAAGCGCAGCACGCACCAGGCACTGCCGAGGCCAAC
>CALQLF020000144.1 GCA_943331345.2 Candidatus Planktophila lacus
ACCTATCGTCAGGCCATCACTTCGGCCGGCACCGGCTGCATGGCTGCGCTGGACGCAGACCGCTGGCTGGACCATCAGGACGCCCAGCAGAAAGCCAAGGCCTAACCCGCCAGCATCCAAGCACACCTGTCAGCGGGTTTGTTTTTCATAGCTTAATCAAGGATTTGCAGCCCATTGTTCACGGCGCGTACCGTCTCCAGCATGGCCGCCGTGCCCGCCGCGGACTGGGACGCGCTGGACCAGCGCGGCGTGCCGTTCCTGCGCCACGCCTTCCTCGCGGCCGCTGAAAACTCCCGTTCGGTCTGCCCGCAAACTGGCTGGCAGCCGCACCATCTGCTGCTGGAAGACGCTGCCGGCCTCGCCGGCGCCATGCCGCTCTACCTGAAAGCGCACAGCTGGGGCGAGTTCGTGTTCGACTTCGCCTGGGCCGAAGCCTATTCCCGGCACGGACTGGACTACTACCCGAAGCTGCTGTCTTGCAGCCCGTTCACCCCCGCCACCGGCCCACGGGTGCTGGTGGCGCCCGGGCGCGACGCTGCCATGGTGCGCACCGCGGCGGCCGAAGCCTTGAAGGCACTCGCGCGCGCGCAGACCATCTCCAGCGTGCACGTGCAGTTTCTGGACGCTGCGGAAGTGCCGGCCTTCGAAGCTGCCGGGTTCCTGCACCGCGTGGCCTGTCAGTTCCTGTGGGAAGACCGCGGTTTTGGCGATTACGACGGCTTCCTCGCCACGTTCACCGCTGACAAGCGCAAGAAAGCCAAGCGCGAACGCCGCCGGGTGCAAGAAGCAGGAATTACTTTCTCCACCTACGCTGGTGCCGAACTCGACGAGGCCGGCTGGGACGCGGTTTACGCATTCTACGCGGATACCTTCCGGCGCCGCGGCAACGAGCCGTACCTGAACCGCGCTTTTTTTGCGGAAATTATCCGCACCCTGCCCGGGCAGCCCATCGTGAAACTGGCGCGACTGGAAGGCGAACCGGTGGCCGTGGCGGTGTTCTTTGCCGGCGCCGACACCCTCTATGGCCGCTATTGGGGTTCCGCCGAGGCGCTGCATAGCCTGCACTTTGAGGCCTGCTATCACCAAGGCGTGGAACTGGCGCTGGAGCGCGGCTTGAAGCGCTTCGAGCCTGGCACCCAAGGCGAACACAAGGTGGCGCGCGGCTTCGCGCCTACCCTCACCCACTCCGTACACTGGCTGGCAGACGATCGTTTCCACGAGGCCGTAGGCCGCTACGTGGCGGCCGAGACGCGGCAAGTGCGGCAGTACGCCGCCGTAATCGGTGAACACGTGCCGTTCAAGGCCGAACCCGTGGCGCTGGACCTGCCTGAAGCTGGCGCCTTGGGGGCGCTGGCCGCGTCGCACCTGCGGGAAGCGAAACCTTGAGGCGCCGCCGCCTGCCTTACCTGGCACCGGACGCGGCGCCGAACTCCTTACCGCCTGCCGGTGAGGCCTTGGCCGACCCACCCGGACTACTCGCTGCCGGTGGGGCGCTAACCCCAGACTGGCTGCGACATGCCTACCGCCATGGCATTTTCCCGTGGTATTCCACCGGTGAACCCATCCTCTGGTGGTCTCCGGAACAGCGCATGGTATTCCGGCCGGAGGCCTTGCGGGTGCCAAGAAGCCTGCGACAGTCAGCGAGGAACCGTGGCTATCACATTGGTTTTGATAATGATTTTTCGAGCGTGGTCGCGGCCTGTGCGAACCGCGGGGCGATGCCTCTTGGCCAAAATCAGTCCACTGAAATAATAGAATTGTCGCCTACTGATAAAAATAAATCACAGTCTCCTGATTTAACATGGATAGTGCCGGAGATGGTCAGCGCCTACGCCGCCCTGCACGCCGCCGGCGACGCCCACTCCGTCGAGGTTTTGAAGGACGGTGAGCTGGTGGGCGGACTGTACGGCGTTAGTTTGGGCGGCATGTTCTGGGGCGAGTCCATGTTCAGCCGAGCCCGGGACGCCTCCAAAGTCGCCTTGCTCGCTCTCGCCGGCGAATGCCGCCAGCGTGGCATTGGGCTCATCGACGCCCAGTTCCACACCCCCCATCTGGCCTCGCTGGGCGGGTTCGAGATGCCCAGAGAGGAATTCATAGCAGAGGTGGCCCAGCGTACCGCCGCAGCCGTCTTGGGTGCTTCCTGGTGCCGTGCGCCAGCGCCCCTCGACCGGGTTTCATTGCAAGATGAGCGCGTTTGACGCACAATCCGCGCGCGAAAGTGGCGTTGTCATTCCGGCAGCGCCCTCTACAAAGCAGGCAACAGGCACAGAATGTCCAAAGAGGACGCACTCCAGATGGAGGGCGAGGTCGTCGAGACCCTGCCCAACACCACCTTCCGCGTGAAGCTGAAGAACGGCCACATCGTCACTGCCCACATCTCGGGCAAGATGCGCAAGAACTACATCCGCATCCTCACGGGCGACGCCGTAACGGTCGAAATGACCCCGTACGACCTGAGCAAGGGCCGCATCACCTACCGCGGCCGCTGAGGCGCCCCGAGGGAACCCATGCGAACGGGCGCGGGTTTCTTCTCCCCTGACTCAACCCTTATTCGGCTGGCATCCAGCGCTCTCGCGCTGGCAAGTATGCTGCTGTGCAACGCCGGCGCCTACGCCGGTTCGTCGCCGTTCATTCCCCACTCCGACCGCTTGGCGGAAACAGCCATTCTGGACGACGCTGACCAGCGTCTAACCTTCCCTGAAGTTCAGGCGCTACGCCAAGACTTCAAGAAATTTCATGGCTTGCTCGACATTCACCGGCATGGACGCCACTTCTGGGTACATGTTCGCTGGAGTCCCTCGCCTGAGCCAATGTTGCTGCAAATACGACACGGTAGCAGCGCCGACATCAGGGTATTTCAGTCCGACTTCCCGAACGGTTGCCCCGCAACGGAACCGATACCCCATGACAAGCCCCTAGACTCCTTCTCCGACTGGCGGGATTTCCCTCTTTGCCCGGGAACCACCGAGGCCTATGTTCGGCTCGTGCCCCATGCAGGCTACCCCAGAGTGAATTTTCGCGTTGCCACTACGGCGAGCGCGGTTGCTCTCAACTTCATCGAGACGGCGTCGGTCTTCACGGCGGGCGGATTGGGTGTCCTCTCTTGCCTGCTCGCGCTGTTCCGTATCGGCAACCGCGGTTGGGACTTTTTGGCCATCGGTTTTGTGGTTCAGCAACTGTCACGCCTAACGTTCTGGGCGACGACGTTGGCGCCACCATCATTCACTAGCATTGGCAAAATCAAGGTAGCCACCACTCTTTTGCCCCTGGAATTCTGGCGGCTGGCAGTTCCGGTCGGCTTTCTCGTCTTCATGCTGCTGTTGCTGTCGCCCGGCAAACAATGGTCACGCTGGCACAGCGCCCTCGCCGTGCTCACCGGAGCCGGGATAGTGGCCATGGTTTCGTCGGCTTTTGGCGCCCTGCACGACTACACCGAAATCGTCTGGGGTCTGTTGTTTATTTCTCTGCCCCTGTCCTTCATCATCGCTCTGAGTAGCATTTCCCGCAGCCTGCCGCTGCCGGGCATGGCGTTTGGAGGAATGCCGCTGAACCGTGCCAATTGGGGCATAGTCGGCCTCATCCTCGTGATTTGGCTTAGTACGGTCGGCACGCTGGCGGAATTGACGCCAGACACCGCCCTCGTGTTAGCCATGGTCTTCTACTTGGTCATGGGTGCCAGCGTTTTGGTAGAGGCTGCGGAAGATTCCCGACAAGCCGTGACGACTGCTTTGACCGAACGACTCGCGCGCGAACAAGCAGAACGCGAAGCCACCCTGCAGAGCCAACAGCATGCCGAAACCCGCGACTTGTTGCTGATGCTCACCCATGAACTGCGCACACCGCTGGGCGTGTTGCGTTTCTCGCTGGACGCCGCACGCACCATGCCGGCGGCACGAGCACGCGCCGAAGAAGCCATCCGCAATATGGATTCGCTAGTGGAACGCTGCCTCCAAGCAGCCCATCTGGAAGCAGACGCCGTAGCGGAAACCCCCGACCGCTGGAGCCCTTCAATGGAGGTTCCCCTGCTTGTGCAGCAGTGCCGGGCACCGGAACGAGTGCAGTTGGACATCGCCGCCGATTCCCCTACCGCAGTCACCCGCCGCAGAATTCTCAGCCTGATCATTTCCGTGTTGTTGGACAATGCCTTGAAGTACGGCATGACTACCGGAACTACTCGCCTGCAGGTTCTGCCCGAAGTACTGAACGGAGACCTTGGCCTCGCCATACGAGTGGACAACATCTCCGGGCCCGCTGGTTTGCCAGACCCGCAGCGCCTGTTCCAGAAGTACTATCGCAGTCCGGGCGCACACCAGTACTCTGGCGCAGGCCTTGGCCTTTACCTGTCTAGGCAACTGATAGAGCGATTGAACGGCCACATTACTTATGAGCCGCTACCGGGCACCACGAGGTTCAAACTTTGGATCCCCTGCTGAATATTGTCGTCGTCGAGGACCACCAGTTGTTGCGCGAGTCCGTGGTCGAGATGCTGACCACCGCTGGGCACCTAGTAGTGGGCGTGGAAAGCGCAGAGGCGCTAGGGGACGAAGTGGCGCTCGCCCGTATCGATGTCGCGGTGCTAGACATCCAGTTACCCGGCGAGAGCGGTCTGCAGCTCATGCAACGTCTGCGCCGTTCCCAGCCCGGGCTGGGCATCATCGCCATGACGGCTCTGTCGGCCATTCAAGACCGTGTGGCCGGCTACGAGAGTGGTGCAGACATTTACCTCATCAAGCCAGTGGACCCGCGCGAACTGCTGGCGGCCGTGGCGCGCTGCGGACAACGCTCGCAGCAAGTATCACAAGGGGCCCAGGTCCCCATGACACTGGAACCCCTCCGGCGCTGTCTGACGGGGCCGGCAGGTGAACAACGCCTGTCAGCGGACGAAGCCGTAGTACTGGCAGCGCTGGTGCGTGCCCCGGAACAGCAACTCGAAAACTGGCAGTTGCTCGAACTGCTGCAGATTGAAACTACCGGCAACGACAAGGCACGCGTAGAAGTGCGTCTGTCGCGCTTGCGCAAGAAATTGCTGCTGGCCGGCGCGGCGCCGGAGTGCCTGCAACCGGTGCGAGGTACGGGGTACCAGCTCTGTATCCCCCTGCAGGTGGTCTAGCGTTTCCTGCGCATTCCGTCACATTCCTTACGTTTAACCGAAAAAAATAGCGATACCC
>CALQLF020000145.1 GCA_943331345.2 Candidatus Planktophila lacus
GCAGGCAGTACTCACGAAGGTGAGGAGCAGGTTTTGTTGGCGGCGCACGGTTTGCTGCGCCAGACGGTGCCTGATGCTTTGTTGGTGATGGTGCCGCGGCATCCGCAGCGGTTCGCAGCGGCGGCGGCGAATATTCAGGCAGCAGGGTTACGATTTGTTGCGCGCAGTGAGGGCGGGCACGTGGAAGCGGGTACGGCTGTGTTGCTGGGCGACACACTGGGTGAGTTGCTGGCGCTTTATGCCGCCGGCGATGCCGCGTTCGTTGGCGGTAGTCTGGTCGCGGTAGGCGGCCACAATTTGCTGGAGCCGGCGGCGCTTGGCTTGCCGGTGCTGAGCGGGCGGCAGGTCTTCAACGCCTCGGAAGTGGCGGCGGCGTTGTGTGCCAGCGAGGCGCTGGAATGGGTGGAAGACGCAGCTGGGCTTTGCGCTAGTCTGCAGGCACTCGCCGCAGATGCGGCGTTGCGGCAACGGCGCGGGCTGGCCGCGATTGGCGTGGTGGATGCCAATCGCGGTGCGCTACGCGCCATTCTCGACGCCATAGACTGACTTGTCGGCTGACTTATCGGCTGACAGGCGCCGGCTGCGTAAGCAGCGCATTGGTCTGCGTCAGCGCGCCTTCATCCAGCGAGCCGGCAGCGAGACGCAAGCGCAATACATTCAGCAGATAGTCGTACTTGCTGCGTGCGTAGTTGGTCTGCGCATCCGTCAGGCGCCGGCGCGCTTCCAGGACATCCACTGCGGTGCGGGTGCCCACTTCGTAGCCGGCTTCAGTGGCTTCCAAAGCCACCTGCGAAGAGGCCACGGCCTGCTTCAGTGCCGTGACGCGCGCCATTTCGCTGGTGACACCTAGGTACGCATCGCGTGCATCGCGTTCCGTTTCGCGCGCCACACGTTCCAGACGTTCGCGGCTCGCGCGATGACGGTAGACCGCCTGACGCACACGCGATTGTGTCGCTCCGCCCGAATACAGCGGGATGCTGAACTGCACGCTGATGCTGTCGGCGTCAGAGTTCGTATCGATGGGGTTGTTCAAGGTACCAAGCGTGGTCGCAGTGGCCGTGTCTCCGTTGGTGTTGGAACCGGACTTGCGAGCGACGAGGTCGATGGTGGGGCCGTGGCCGCCCTTGGCGACACTGATGCCTTCACGAGCCACATCCGCTGACAGGCGGGCCGAGGTGAGCGCCAGGTTCTGGTCGAAGGCCTGACGTACCCACTGCTCCTCATCGGCCGGCGACGGCGCCGTGAGCGGCATGTCATCGCCGGGAGCCTTCAGTTCGCTTACCGGTTCACCGGTCAGTTCGCGCAGTTCTTCGAGGCGTGTGGCCAACGCGCGCTTGCCGGCAATGACCGTGGCGTTCGCTTGGTCATGCGCGGCTTTGGCTTCCTGCACGTCCGTGACTGCGATGAGGCCAACCTCGAAGCGCTTTTCAGCCTGCTCGAGTTGGCGCGTGATGGCTTCCAGCGCGGACTGTCCGGCGGTGAGGGTGTCGCGGGCGGCAAGCACGTTGAAATAGGCCTGCGCCGTGCGCAGTACCAGTTGCTGCTGGGCTGTGTGGTAGTCCGCCTCAGCCTGCGCTACTTGCGCGTCGGCCTGCTTCAGGGCCGCCCAGTTGTCCCACTTGAACAAACTCTGGCGGAGCGTGAGGGCCCAACCCTTGGTGGTCAGGTCCGATTCGCTGGAGCGCGTGGTGAAGGCTCGGCCGTCGAAAACCACCTGCGAACCATTGGTCTGGTCCTTGGAGTAGGAGCCACCGGCGCTGATTTGCGGCAGCAAAGCCGAGAGCGCCTGCGGCTTGGATTCCAGCGCGGCGAGGCGGATGGCTTCGGCTTCGCGCAATTGCGGGTCATTGCGGAGGGCCTGTTGGTAGACCTCGCTCAGGTCCGCGCCTTGCGCCACGGGCACGGCAAGGAGCAGGGCACCACCAGCGGCGAGACCGCTGGCGAAGGAGAGCAGGGTGGGGAACCGACGACGCTTCATGGACTTTCCCTTTGCCGATATGGTGTTGTACTTAAGCATAACACCTATCTTTCGATGATTGAATGGGTAGGCGGATTGGCCGCGGCCTCAGAGCCCGATTTCCGCGGCCCAGGCGGTAATGCCGCCGGTCAGGTTGGTGACAGGTTGGAACCCCTGCGCCGCGAGAAAGTTCGCCACGCGCAGGCTGCGACCACCGACGTGGCACAGGACCACGATCTCGCGATCTTGCGGCAGGTCTCCGAGACGCGCCGGCACATCGCCCATGGGGATGTGCACGGCACCGGCAACACTGGCAGCCAC
Organism: Candidatus Planktophila lacus; assembly: GCA_943331345.2. Lineage (GTDB taxonomy): Bacteria > Pseudomonadota > Gammaproteobacteria > Steroidobacterales > Steroidobacteraceae > CAIOHZ01. Next base: position 2,279 of record CALQLF020000145.1, read on the forward strand.
GAGTTCTGCAGGTTCACGAACGTCCAACAGGAACAGATTGCCGCCGGCTTGCTGGCGAGCGACGAACTCGGTGGGCGTCATGGCGCCGACGCTGGGGGTGGACATGCAGCAGCCTCGCGAAAGGTCAGAACTGGAAGGCCGACGGGCGGCGCGCATGGGCGAGCGCCGGCACGACGGTTTCAAAGAGGATTTCGCTGGAGAAGCGCTGTTCGGCGTCGCGACGGACCAGCAAGGCCTCCATGGTGGGCGCTTCGCCGACGACGACGAACAGACGCCCGCCCGGCTTCAGCGCCAGACGGAAGCGCTCGTCGTCGATGGGGAGCGAACCGGTGACAAACACCACGTCGTAGCGCGACTGCTCTTGGAGCGACAGACCGTCGGCAGTTTCGACCTCGACGCCGCCAATGCCGGCCTTGGCCAGATTGTCGCGGGCGGCTGTGGCGAGGTCCGGGTGAATTTCCAGGGCCCGCACTTGCGCGCCGAGCCGGGCCAGACAGGCCGGAACATAGCCGCTGCCGGCACCGATCACCAAGGCCGACTCGCCGGGACGGACAGCCAGCGCCTGCAGCGCACGCCCAACCCACTTGGCCGCTAGCATCACCTCGCCGTGGGCCAAGGGGATGTCCGTATCGGCATAGGCCACGGCGGCGTAGGCCGCGGGCGCAAACAGTTCACGGGGCACGCCAGCGAGGGCATCGAGAACGGTCTGGTCGAACACGTCCCAGGCGCGAACCTGGTGGGCGATCATCTGTTGGCGAGTGGCTTCAAGATTCATGGGATTCACCGGGAACTCAGGCAGGGTTCAAACAATCCGATAGGTTACGGGGCAGCGGCGACAGCGGCAAGCGGATTGCGGTTTTCACGGACGGTTTTCCGGCGCGGGAACTTCATCGCATTCTGGATTACGCGAAGGTGATTATGGTTAATACGGCCGCTGCGCGGCGATGGCGTCCGGTATTCTCGCCTGTGAAGGGATTTTCTTGCCGTGATGCTGCCGGGCGATGTACTCGGGTGGCGCAGGGGAAGGCAGACACGTGTCGATGATGGACTATCTGGAGCCGGCCCTGTGGGGTCTCGCTGCCGCGCTGGTCGTGGCCGCCTTGGTACTGGTCGCCATGTGGCGCGCCGGTCGCCGCCGGCATGCGTCTGCAGAATCCATGGTTGACGCCATCGATTCCACGCCCGTGGGTGAATTGCCCGCCTTCGTTGAAGAGGACGCGACCGATCTCTCCGCCGTGGCCGGGGCGGTAACGCGCCTTTGCCAACGGCAGCTGGAATCGCAGGTGCTGGATGCCGGCGAACTGTTTCACCGGTTGGTGGATGGCGTCCACGACGCCGTGGTGCTCCACACCGATGTCATCGTTCAGGTCAACAGCCGCTTCGCTTTCTTGGTGGGTGAAAGCCCGTCCGCCATTCTCGGCCGCTCCCTCGCCGAATTCGTCACGCCCGACTACACCGAACTGGTAGTGGACAACGTGGCCCGGCGTCTGCGCGGGTTGCCGGCCGCCGAGCGTTACGAAGTGGAAGTCACGGATCGCCAAGGCCAAGTGTCGCGGATGGAGTTGGCCGGGACCCGCGTGGACCTGGTACGTGGCCCCGCTGTGTTGTTCACCGCCGTCGATATGCTGCCGACCCGCGTGGGACAGTCGAGCGCCAGTGGCACGGGTGGGTTGTTGGGGCAAACGGTGCTGGACTCGCTCTCGGCCGGTGTCATTACCACCGACCCTGCCGGCCGTATCGACTACGCGAACCGTGCGGCTGAGCAGTTGCTCGGGCGGCCCTTGGCCGATATGGCTGGTCGTCCCTTTGAGGAAGCCGCGCCACTGATGGAAGAAGCGGACCGTCGCATGTTGGCCGACCCCGTACGCCAGTGCCTGACGACGGGCGCGCGCATTACTGCTTCACGCCGCGCCATGGTACTGAGCAAGCAGGACGGTTCGGAGCGCATGGTGGAACTGACCGTGGCGCCGTTGCGCAGTGATCGTCCCGAGCCGCAGGGTTGCGTGGTGCTGTTGCACGACGTCACCGAAGCGCGCGGCATTGCCAGGCAGATGTCTTACCAAGCCAGCCACGATGCGCTGACGGGCTTGGTGAACCGCCGCGAATTCGAGCGTCGCCTGCACGAGGCGATGGAAAATGCGCGTCACGGTGGCCAGCACCACGTGTTGTGTTTCCTCGACCTAGACCGTTTCAAAGCGGTCAATGACGTGAGTGGCCACAACGCCGGTGACCAACTGCTGCGCGAACTTTCGGCCCTGCTGCGCGAGTCGGTGCGTGACAGTGACACGGTGGCACGCATCGGCGGGGACGAATTCGCTTTGCTGCTGGTGGGCTGTCCGCTCGAGAAGGCCACGCAGATTGCCAGCAATCTTTCGCGCGCCATCATGGAGCACCGTTTCGTTTGGAAGGACCGCATCTTCCAGGTTGGCGTTTCCTCGGGTCTGGTGGAAGTAAGCCGCGAGAGTGGCACCCTCGAAGATGTCATGGGCGCAGCGGATTCAGCTTGCTATGTGGCGAAGCGCTCGGGTGCCGGGTCGGTGCATGTTTATTCGGCGCGCGACGAAGCCGCGGCCCGTCAGCGCGGCGAAATTCATTGGCTGCAGCGTCTGCAGAATGCGCTGCGCGACGGTCGCTTCGAGTTGCATGTGCAGCCCATCCTCGCTGCTGGCCCTGAAACCGCCGATGGCCCCGCGCTGGAAGTGTTCCTGCGTCTCGCCGAGGAAGGCGGGAAGCTGGCCTTCCCTGGCGAATTCATGGACGCCGCGGAGCGTTACCGCTTGATGTCCTTGCTGGACCGCTGGGTGGTACAGGATGC
>CALQLF020000146.1 GCA_943331345.2 Candidatus Planktophila lacus
AGTCGCTGCAGATTGGCCTCGAGAAGTACCCGGGTACTTTGCTCTTCGTCTCGCACGACCGCGAGTTCGTTAATGGCTTGGCAACCCGCAGTCTTGAAATCAAGCCGGGCGGCATCGTGGAAGACTTCCACGGCACCTACGACGAGTATCTGGCCTCGCAGGGCTTGCAGGGGTAAGGCGCTTACAGCCCCTTGGCTATCACCTTGCGCAGCGATTTCAGGAACCAGTCCACTTCCGGTTCCGTGCCGACGGTAATGCGGCACCAGCTGTCGTAGGGCGCGAACTTGCGTCCTACGATGACATGCTCGGCTTTCATCAGCTCGGCGAAGCGTGCGTGGGGCATGCCCGTGTCGAAGAACACGAAGTTGCCCTGCGGCTCTGCAAAGCGCAGGCCCAAGTTCGCCAGTTCACCCGTGATGGCCAAGCGGCTCGCCTGGATACGGCGGCGTGTGTTGGAGGCGAACTCCACATCGCCCAAGGCCGCGCGCACCGCTGGTGCCGCGAACACGTTGGACCACGTCATGCGCAGCGGCCCGAAGGCTTCGGCCACCGCCTTCGGCGCGATGGCGTAACCAAAACGCAGGCCAGCCATGCCATAAAGCTTCGAGAAGGTGCGGAGCACGACGATGTTCGCGCCGGTACGCAGCAAGGGCACCAGCGAGCGAACGCCGGGACCGTTGGCAAACTCGATGTAGGCTTCATCCACCACCACAATGACTTGCGGCGGCAGCGCTTCGATGAAGCTGGCGATGCGCCCGGCGTTCAAGCCCGTGCCACTCGGGTTGTGCGGGTTGCACAGGTACACGAGGCGCGTCTTTTCGGTGACGAGCTTCTGCATGGCGTCGAGGTCTTGCCGCAGGTTCTTGTCGAGCGGCACGGCGACAATCTTCGCGCCGGTCTGGCGGCCGTACTCCACCAGTTCGTCGTAGGTGGGGTCCGCGGTGACAATCTCGCCGCCCTGACGTCCAACCATCAGGCCCAAGGCACGCAGCAGTTCCCCTGAACCCGTGCCCGTGACAATTTGCTGTGGCGTAACCCCTTCCCGGCTCGCCAGCAGGGCAATCAGCGCGTCCTCGTCGTCTGGGGTCAGGTAGCGGCAAGTCTGCTGGATGGTGCCCGCGATGGCTTCGCGTGCCGCAGGTGGTGGCCCGTAAGGGTTTTCGTTCCAGTGCAGCAGATAGGGGTGGTCTGCCGTGGGCGCTGCGCTGGCACCGCCGGGGCGGGCTTCGTTGGCAGCAAAGGCACCGCGCGGGCTGGCGAGCAGCAGGGCGGCGGAGGTGAGGAGGTCGCGACGGGTTAGGCTCATGCCCCGATGTTGGCGGGAGGCGCGCCGATGTGCAAGGGTGCGGGGCCACTCTCGTCCTTGAGTTCTATGCCGGTGACGCCCCGGGAACGTGCTTGTTCGACGAGCCAATGCAGTTGGTGGGCCGCTTGCGCGTAACCGAGCCCTTGCGGGCGGATATTCGAGACGCAATTGCGTTCCGCGTCGGTCCGGCCGGGTTGGGGCGCGTAGGTGAGGTAAGCACCGAGGCTATCGTGCGCACTCATGCCGGGGCGCTCGCCAATCAGCACGAGCACCAATTGGGCCTGCAGTGCCACGCCGACAGCATCACCCAAAGCCACGCGAGCCTGCTTGGCCAGCACGACTGGGACGTTGGCCCAACGCGCTGGCGAAAGCGCCGCCAGTTCGCGAATTAACGGCAGCGCGTGTGCGCCTGGAGCCGCGGCCGACAAGCCGTCGGCGATGACCACGACCACCGCGGGCTGCGGGGAGCCGGGCAGTTGGCTTGCTGACAGGGTGGCGGCGTCTTCCGCGCCCAGTTGGCGCCCGAAATCCGGGCGACGCAGATAAGTGGCACGGTCTGCCGCCAGACTTTTCACTGACTGCACCGGGTGTCCCATCGCGGCCAATGCGGTTTGCAGTGGCTCCGTGTCGAAGGTGGCGTGCACGGCGTCGCGGGCCAGCGCGTGGTCTTGAGCCAGTTGCAAGACCTCACGCGTCGCCAACGATTGCCCCGCGGCCTGCAGGCCGATACGGGCCGCAGTGAAACTGCGCAAGCTGCGAACGAGTTCGCTCATGGCAATTCTCGTGGCGCCATCATGCCGAGCAAGGGGTGCTCGGCAGTGGCGGTGAGTACCCTGCCGTCGCGGTCAGCCAACCGAACGCCCTCCAGCCATTGCGCGAATTCCGGCGCACGTTTCAGCCCGAGCAGTTCCCGCAAATACAGGGCGTCATGGAACGAAGTGCTCTGGTAGTTCAGCATCACATCGTCTGCGCCGGGAATGCCCATGATGAAATTCACGCCTGCCGTGCCCAAGAGCGTAAGCAGCGCATCCATGTCGTCGAAGTCGGCTTCGGCGTGGGTGGTGTGGCAGATGTCCACGCCATGGGGGACGCCCAGCAACTTGCCGCAGAAATGGTCTTCGAGCCCCGCACGAATAATCTGCTTGCCGTCGTAAAGGTATTCCGGACCAATGAACCCAACCACGCTGTTGACCAAGAAGGGCTGAAAATGGCGTGCTACTCCGTACGCCCGCGCTTCGATGGTTTGCTGGTCGACGCCGTGGTGGGCGTTGGCGGAAAGCGCGCTGCCTTGTCCCGTTTCGAAATACATGACGTGGTTGCCCACGGTGCCGCGACCGAGCGACAGCGCCGCTTCGCGGGCTTCCTGCAGTACCGCTAGCGTCACCCCGAAGCTGACGTTGGTGGCCTCGGTGCCACCAATGGATTGGAAAACCAAGTCCACCGGGGCGCCGGCCTCGATGCCGCGCAGTTGCTGGGTGACATGGGTGAGGACACACGACTGCGTGGGAATGCCGTAGCGCTGAATGATTTCGTCCAGCATTTGCCACAGGCCGACAAAGGTCTGCAGGTCGTCGCCTGCCGGGTTGATGCCAATGACGGCATCACCCGAACCTAGCAAAAGGCCATCCAGCGTGGCCGCCGCGATGCCGCGCAAATCGTCGGTGGGGTGGTTGGGTTGTAGGCGCACCGCGAGGTGCCCCGGCAGACCGATGGTGTTACGGAAGCGCGTTACCACGCTGCACTTGCGGGCTACCAGTATCAGGTCCTGCAGGCGCATCAGTTTGCTGACAGCGGCGACCATCTCAGGCAAAAGGCCTGGAGCTAGGGCGGTGAGCACTTCTGTGTCTGCCGCGGGCCCGAGTAGCCAGTCGCGAAAATCGCCGACCGTGAGGTGCGCCACGGGTGCGAATGCCGTGGCGTCGTGGGTATCGATGCAGAGCCGTGTGACGTCGTCCTGCTCGTACGGGACGACGGCTTCCTTCAGGAACTGTCGCAAAGGGACTTCAGCGAGGGCGCACTGGGCAGCCACCCGTTCTGCGGCGGAGCCAGCCGCTACGCTGGCCAGCAGGTCGCCCGAGCGCAGGGGGGAAGCTTTGGCCAGCAGTTCCCGGAGCGTCGCGAAGCGCCAGTTCGTGCCAGCCACTGTGTGTGCGTAGGCCATGTTCCTTGAAAAACTCCAACGGACCCCCGTTGCCTCAGGATAACCTTTCACCAAGACGGAATGGTTAAGGACTGGAGGAAACTCGGATGCGTCACCCCACCAAGTGGCTGATGGTTGTAGCGATGGTCTTACTGTCCTCGCCGTCGCTTGCCGCTGAATTGCAGCTAGTCAACGCTCATCTCATTGATGGCCGCGGTGGCACGGATGTGCCACTGGTGGACGTCCGTGTGGTGGACGGGCGTATCGCCAGCATTTCGGCCGCTGCCGGCAATGCCCGAAAGGCTGTCGCCAGCCAAGGCGGGCCCGCGCAGGCCACCAGCATCGACCTGCAAGGCGCGTATCTGTTGCCGGGGTATGTCGATGCGCATGCGCATATTGGCGATCCGGCCTCTGCAAAACGCGCCTTGCTTTCGGGAGTTACCACCGCACGTGTACTGGGCGATGCCTACCTGAAGGGGCTGGCCACCCGCGACCTCATCCGTCAGCACGATGTAGTGGGGCCGGAGCTGCTGGCTTCCGCTGGCCATATCCGTCCAGTGCTAGGTGAGCCTTTCATCCTGAGCTTTCCCCAGTTCGGCCGGTACTACGCACAGCCGCTACATGGCGTCGACAATGTTCGCGAAGTGGCGCGCGCCGTTATCGCCCGTGGCGCCGATGTTTTGAAGGTGGGAGCCAGTGAGCGGGCAGGGCTGGCGGCCACCGATCCGCGCCGTCAGGAACTGACGATGGAAGAGATGCAGGCGGTGGTGCAGGAGGCGGCAGCCAAAGGCATTTACGTGGCCGCCCACGCGCATGGCCGCAGTGGGGCCAACGCCGCGGTGCGCGCAGGCGTGCGCAGCATCGAGCATGGCACATGGATCGACGACGAAACGCTGGCGCTGATGAAGCAAAAGGGCACGTTCTTCGTGCCCACGTTGGCCATCATGAGCCCGTTAGGCGACCCACACGGCGACGCTGCCGACGATGTGGCCCTGCAGTTGCGAACACACGCCATGATGCGGCCCTTGCGGGAAGCGGTACGCAAGGCGCATGCCATGGGCGTCGCCGTGGCCGTGGGAACCGATGGCGACTATGGCGAGGGAGAGAGCGCCCGGGTCCGCCCTGGGTATGAGGTGGAAGAACTGGTGAAACTCGGCTTCACGCCGCTCGAAGCCATCCGTGCCGCCACTTTTGAGTCTGCACGCGTACTTGGCATCGAAGCGCGCACAGGCAGCGTGACGGTGGGGCTCGAAGCCGACTTGCTCGTGGTGGACCGCGACCCGCGCCTCGACACCAGCACCTTGTTCGAGCCCATGGTGGTGGTGAACAACGGCGAGGTGGTGCTGAACCGGCTCTACTGAGCCCGAGGGCTGCTGAGCCCCCGGGCAGCTGCGCCCAGAGGCTGCCGCGGCTGCTGGTAGCCGGGTTCGAGGTTAAAATGGCGGCATGCATCTCTTTGACACTGCCATCCGCCTCGAACCTATCGACGCAGACACCTATCGAGCGCACACCAGCGCTCCTTACGCGAACCAAATCGGGCCCTTCGGGGGTATTACCGCCGCCACCCTGCTGAACGCGGTGCTGCAGCACCCGCA
>CALQLF020000147.1 GCA_943331345.2 Candidatus Planktophila lacus
CCACTGGATGCGGACACTTGCGCCCGCTTGCGTGAACGGTTGGAAGTGACGCTCGCTCCGCCCGCCGCCGGCTGAGCGCAACGCCACGACATGAACCCGCATCTCTCCCAACTCCATCCCTACCCCTTCGAGCGGCTGAACGCGCTGCAGGCGGGGGTAGTGCCGCCGGCGAACCTCCCACGCATTGCGCTGCATATCGGCGAACCCAAGCATGCCCCGCCGGCTTTCGTGCTGGAGACGCTGACGGCCAACCTCGCCGAACTCGGGACTTACCCGGTAGCGGCAGGCTCGCCGGCGTTCCGCGAAGCCGTGGCCGGTTGGTTGCGGCGCCGCTATGGCGTTGGCGAACACGTGTTGGCAGACCGCATGGTGTTGCCAGTGAACGGTACGCGCGAGGCACTGTTTGCCTTCGTGCAAGCGGTGGTGAACCCAAAGGGCAAGGCTAACGCCACAGCCGCCCCCAGCGTGCTCATGCCGAATCCGTTCTACCAAATCTATGAAGGCGCCGCCTTGCTGGCCGGAGCAGAGCCGGTCTACCTCGACACCGACGCCAGCAACGGCTTCCTGCCGGATCTCGAGGCAGTATCAGCAGAAATGTGGCAACGCTGCCAAGTCCTGTTCCTGTGCTCGCCGGGCAACCCTTCCGGCACCGTGGCCTCGCTCGCGTGGATGCAGCGTGCCTTGGCACTGGCCGAGCAATACGACTTCATCGTGGCTGCGGACGAGTGCTACGCGGACATTTACCTCGACGAATCCAACCCGCCGCCGGGCTTCCTGCAGGCGGCCGTGGCGATGGGTAACACCGCCTTCCGGCGCCTCGTCGTTTTCCATTCGCTCTCGAAGCGCACCAGCGTCCCGGGCCTGCGCTCCGGCTTTGTCGCCGGGGACCCCACCCTACTGGCGCCTTTCAGGCTTTACCGGACGTACCACGGCTGCGCCATGCCCGGCCACGTGCTGGCCGCCAGCGCCGCCGCTTGGAACGACGACGCGCACGTGGCGGCGAACCGTGCGCTCTACCGCGCCAAGTTCGAAGCCGTCGTGCCGGTGCTGCGCGCTGTCATGCCCGTAGACTGGCCCGACGCAGGCTTCTACCTGTGGCTGGATGTCGCCCACGCGCAGCGCGACGCCGCGGGTCATGCACCGGAAGGCAGCGACACGGCTTGGTCGCGTGGCTTGCTGGAACAGCAGAACGTCACGTCACTGCCTGGTGAATACCTCGGGCGTCCGAACGCTACCGGCGGCCATCCCGGTCGCGGTCGCGTGCGCCTGTCGCTGGTAGCGCCGGTCGCCGACTGCCTGGAGGCCGCGCATCGTATCGCCGCGTTCCACCCTGCTTGGCGGCGCTGAACACCGCCTGACCTACCACCCGCTTTTTTAAGTGCTTTTTGCATTGAACAGGACCTTGCCATGACCTCGACGACCCTCGACACCACTTCCCTGCAAACGCTCGTCGAACACTGGTGGGAAGAGCGTACGCAGTTGGCACCTGCCGACGTGCCCGCCGACCTCGGGCAGGCACTGGAAGAAGTGTTCGACCTGCTCGACGCTGGCCGCGTGCGTGTGGCGCAGAAAGTAGACGGCCAGTGGCAAGTCAACCAATGGCTGAAGAAGGCCGTGTTGCTCTACTTCCGCACGCATGACAACGCGCCTATCGACGCCGGCTATACGCAGTTCTACGACAAGGTACCGCTGAAGTTCGCGAGCCAGTCGCCAGAACAATTGCGCGCTGGTGGCGTGCGCGTGGTGCCGCCGGCTGTGGCGCGGCGTGGTGCCTACATCGCACCAGGCACCGTGCTGATGCCCAGCTACGTGAACCTCGGCGCCTATGTGGACAGCGGCACCATGGTCGACACCTGGGCCACCGTGGGCTCGTGTGCGCAAATTGGCAAGAACGTGCACCTGTCGGGCGGTGTGGGCATCGGCGGCGTGCTGGAGCCACTACAGGCAGGCCCGACCATCATCGAGGACAACTGCTTCATCGGCGCACGCTCGGAAGTAGTCGAAGGCGTCGTGGTGGAAGAAGGCGCGGTGCTATCGATGGGCGTATTCATTGGCGCCAGCACGAAAATCTATGACCGCGCTACCGGCACGGTCAGTTACGGTCGCGTGCCGGCCGGTGCGGTCGTGGTGCCAGGCACCCTGCCGTCCGCTTGCGGCAAGTATTCGCTCTCGGCAGCAGTGATCGTAAAGCGGGTAGATGCGCAGACGCGCGCCAAAACCAGCATCAACGAACTGCTGCGCGACTGAGCAAATACGACAGCTACGGCCGCGGGTACTAACCCGCGATGAAGGCGACCTGCTCGGCCACATTCTTGGCGTGGTCGCCAATGCGTTCAATACCCTTGAGTGCCAGCACCGCATCGGCGATGCCAGCCAAGGACCGCGGGTCCTCCATGCCTTCCGTCACCAGCAAGCGCAGCGCACCATTGAACTCGGCGTCCAACTCCGCATCGCGGGCTAGCACGCGCTGTGCCGATTCCACACTCATTCGGTCCAGTGCATCCACGGCGTCGTGGAGCATGGCTGCCGCCACTTGCCCCATCACCCGCAACGGGCGACGCACACCGTTGGATAGCGAGACCCGGGAACCCAAGGCAATACCGCGCGTGAGGTAGGCCAACTTCTTGGCCTCATCACCGACGCGCTCCAAATCTATGGCCGCTCGCGTCAACGCACGAACAGTACGCAAATCTCCGGCTACCGGTTGGTGGAGCGCGATGAGGGCCATGGCAGCACGGTCGACACGCTCGGCGTAGGCATTCACTGCCTGTTCGCGGTCGAGGATATCGCCGGCAAGGCCGGCATCGGCAGTCAACAAGGCGCGCACGGCGCCGGCCACTTGGGAAAGCACCAAGCCACCCATCTCGAGCAAATGCATGCGCAAGCCGAGCATGGCTTGGTCATAAACGCGCGAAGTATGCCCTTCGCCAGCTGCAGTCGCTTCCGCTACTGCCATGCCGCCAGTTCCCGACAGCGACGTCAATGGAGACGCCGCCTGGGACGCTGCCGGCTCCGGCGGCATCATCAGCCGTAGCGGCCGGTGATGTAGTCTTCGGTCGCCTTCTTCGAGGGATTGGTGAAGACGCGGCTCGTGTCACCCACTTCCACCAGCTCGCCCAGATACATGAACGCGGTGAAGTCGGAAACGCGCGCAGCCTGCTGCATGTTGTGCGTAACGATGAGCACCGTCACTTGGTCACGCAACTGGGCGATGAGTTCCTCAATCTTCGCGGTAGCAATGGGGTCCAGCGCGGAGGTGGGCTCATCGAACAACAAAATCTCGGGGCGCGTGGCCAGTGCACGTGCGATGCACAGACGCTGCTGCTGACCACCAGAGAGCGTCAGCGCCGAAGCCTGCAGGCGGTCTTTCGCTTCTTCCCAAAGAGCGGCGCCACGCAGCGCCGCCTCTACCTGCTCTTCCAGCAGTGCGCGGTTGCGCACGCCGCGCAGACGCAAGCCATAGGCCACGTTCTCGAAGATGCTCTTCGGGAAGGGGTTCGGCTTCTGGAAGACCATGCCGATACGCATGCGTACTTCGATGGGGTCGACATCCTTGGCCACGAGGTTGAAGTCGTCTGGGTAGAAGTGGATAGCGCCGTCATAACGCGTATTCGGCGTTAGGTCGTGCATGCGATTGAAGCAGCGCAGGAACGTGCTCTTGCCACAACCCGAAGGCCCAATCAGTGCCGTGACCATCCGCTCGGGGATTTCAAGGTTGATGTCCTTCAGCGCGCGGTGTGCCCCGTAATAGAAACTGAGCCCCTCCGCACGGGCCTTGGCCGCATTGCGGGGTGCCACATCACGCTGCCCGTCCATGTTGATGGCGATACGCGGCGCGTCGTGGCCACCAGCAATTGCGGAATCGGACGGGGTGCTCATGGTAGTTTCCATGGGTTGAGACCTGAGTGTAGTAGGAGGATAGGCCGAGAAAATGAATTAGGGCCCATCACCAATTGATCGACTTGCGGAAGCGGAAGCGGATGTAAATGGCAACCGCGTTCATCAGCAATGTCATGCCGAGCAGGATGGCACCAGCGGCCGCGGCGTTCGATTGGAACGCCGGGTCCGGTCGGGACACCCAATTGAACATCTGGATAGGCATGACGGTGAACGGATCCGTCAGCCAAGTGAAACTGACGTAAGGGGCGACGTCCGTGATGGGTGGCGTGGGCAGGAAGGCGATGAAAGCCAAAGCACCGATGGTGATGAGCGGCGCCGTCTCACCGATGGCACGCGACAGGCCAAGAATCATGCCCGTCAGGATGCCGCCGGTGCTATAGGGCAGCACGTGGTCCTTCGTCACTTCCCAGCGCGTGGCGCCAAGCCCGTAGGCAGCTTCGCGAATGGCCCGCGGAACACTGCGTACTGCTTCGCGCGTGGCAACGATAACCACCGGCAAAATCAGCAAAGCCAGCGTCAGGCCTGCCGTGACGATGCTCTGCCCCAAGTCGAACTTGTAAACGAACAAGCCGAGTGCGAGGAGGCCGTAAACGATGGACGGCACGCCGGCCAGATTCGTCACGTTGATTTCGATGATGCCGGTAAACCAGTTCTTCGGCGCGTATTCCTCAAGGTAGATGGCAGCCATCACCCCCACCGGTACTGCCGTACAGGCGGTCACCAGCATCACCAGCGAAGAGCCAACCCACGCCGCGAGAATGCCGGCATGAACCGCGCGGCGCGACGGGAAAGAACTGACGAACTCCCAAGTGAAACGGTCGGAGCCATCCATGACCAGCTTGCCGAACAGCACCAGAAGCGAGAGCAGGCAGGCAAACAGAGCTAGCAAACCCACGACCACGAACAACTGGTCTCGCACCTTGCGGCTGGCGACATCGCGACGGACGGTCTGCAAATCGTTGGAAGGCAAAGTTGGCGTGGCCATCAGTAAGCTTCCCGGAACTTGCGGGTAAGGAAGAACCCGGCAACATTGAATAGCAGCGTGATGATCATGAGCACCAAGCCCGCGGCGAAAATGGTCTGGTAACCGATGCTGCCATGGGGCAGGTCGCCGAGGCTCACCTGCACGATATAGGC
>CALQLF020000148.1 GCA_943331345.2 Candidatus Planktophila lacus
GCTAGAAATCACGGACATGCTGGTGCGTTCGGGTGCCGTCGACGTGGTCGTCGTCGACTCCGTCGCCGCCCTCACGCCGAAGGCGGAAATCGAGGGCGAAATGGGCGAACTGCAGGTGGGTCTGCACGCCCGTCTCATGTCGCAGGCGCTGCGCAAGCTCACCGGCAACATCAAGCGCTCCAACACCATCGTCATCTTCATCAACCAAATCCGCATGAAGATCGGCGTCATGTTCGGCAGCCCGGAAACCACCACCGGTGGCAACGCGCTGAAGGTCTACGCCTCTGTGCGCCTCGATATCCGTCGCATTGGTGCGCTGAAGAACGGCGAGGAAGTCGTGGGCAACGCCACCCGCGTCAAGGTGGTGAAGAACAAGGTCGCGCCGCCGTTCCGCGAAGCGGAATTCGAAATTATCTACGGCGCCGGCATCTCCCATGAGGGCGAAGTCGTCGACCTCGGCGCCACCCACGGCATCGTGGAGAAATCGGGCAGCTGGTACAGCTACAAGGGTGAGCGTATCGGTCAGGGTAAGGACAACGCCCGCGAGTTCCTCCGCAACAACCCGGCCATTTCCGCAGAAATCGAAGCGCAGATTCGCAAGAAGATGCTCCCGGTGCGCCGTGGCTCTTCCGAGGCATCGGGTGAAGCGGCGCCCTGATCGTTGGGGCGGCCGCGCCGGCAGTCGCCGGAGTGGCCCGTCCGGGGCGCGTGGTCCGCGAGCGGGGGAAGGCAGTCTTTTCCCGCTCGACCCCGCGGCCGCTGAAGAGGCTGCGGCCGAGGCGGCTGCCGCTGCCGCGTCCCGCCAACAAGACCCAGAGGCCGCTCGCCAAAAGGGCATAGCGCTGCTCGCCCGGCGCGACTACGGGTCGGCGGAATTGCGGGACCGTTTGCTGGCGGTTCCCTTTAGTGCAACTGCCGTGGAAAGCGCCATTGCCGCGCTCGAAAACGCTCGCTTCCTCGACGACGGGCGCTACGCCGAGCATTTTGTCGCGTACCATTCAGGTCGTGGGCAGGGTCCCCGTCGTATCCGTCAGGAAATGCGCGGCAAGGGGCTACCCGAACACCTCGTCACCGGAGCCATCAACGAAGCGGCACCGGTGTGGGCGGAGCGGGCGCAGGCCTTGCGCCGTCGGAGGTTCGGGGTGGAGCCGCCCGGCACGCTCGAAGAGCGCGCCCGGCAGTCCCGTTTCCTGCTGTATCGCGGCTTCACGTCAGCGCAGGTGCGCATGGCGTTCGTCGTGGACCGGGTCGATCTGGAAGATCTGGACCTGGACGCTGACATGCCCGAGGACTCCGCCCACGTGGATTAGCCCCGTACCAGCAGAGACCGCCTCATGACCGTTGCACGCCCCGCCCCTCCCGTCCCCTTCATGGGCAGCGCCGAAGTACGCGCCCGCTTCCTCGATTTCTTCCGCGAGCAGGGGCATGCGGTCATCGCTTCCAGTTCGTTGGTGCCCGGCAACGACCCAACCCTGTTGTTCACGAATGCCGGCATGGTGCAGTTCAAGGACTGCTTCCTCGGCAAAGATGTGCGCAGCTATACCCGCGCCGCCACGAGCCAGCGCTGTGTTCGTGCCGGTGGCAAGCACAACGACCTGGAAAACGTCGGCTACACCGCCCGGCACCACACCTTCTTCGAAATGCTGGGCAACTTCAGCTTCGGCGACTACTTCAAGCGCGATGCCATCCACTTCGCTTGGAACTTCCTCACGGGCACGCTGGGCCTGCCGAAGAGCCGCTTGTGGGTCACTGTTTACGAAACCGACGACGAGGCCTTCGATCTGTGGTCGAAGGAAGTCGGCGTAGACCCGGCCCGCATCACGCGTATGGGCGCGAAGTCGAACTTCTGGTCCATGGGCGACACGGGTCCTTGCGGTCCGTGTACGGAAATTTTCTGGGACCACGGCGAGCACATCTTCGGTGGCCCACCCGGCACGCCCGATGAAGATGGCGACCGCTTCGTCGAAGTGTGGAACCTGGTGTTCATGCAGTTCGACCGTTCCGCCGATGGCGTGCTCACGCCGCTGCCGAAGCCCGCCGTCGACACCGGCATGGGCCTCGAGCGCATCAGCGCCGTCATGCAGGGCGTGAACAGCAACTACGATATCGACCTGTTCCAGTCGCTGCTGCAGGCGGCGCAGCGCGTCACTGGCAGCACGGATGCCGCCAGTCCGAGCCTGCGCGTCATCGCGGACCACATCCGTGCCTGCAGCTTCCTCATCACCGATGGCGTGCTGCCTTCCAATGAAGGCCGCGGCTACGTCCTGCGTCGCATCATTCGTCGCGCCATTCGTCATGGCTACAAGCTGGGCCAGTCAAAGCCGTTCTTCGCGGACTTAGTGGCAGACCTCGACGCTGTGATGGGCGAGGCCTACCCGGAACTGCGCGCGGCGCGCGACCATGTGGCCCGAGTGCTACGTCAGGAAGAGGAACGTTTCGCCGAAACGCTGGTGAATGGCATGGCCCTGCTCGAAGGCGCCATCGCGGCGCTGGAAGGCACTACTATCGCCGGCGAAACTGTATTCAAGCTGTACGACACCTACGGCTTCCCCATGGACCTCACCGCGGACGTTGCGCGTGAACGTGGCCTCGCCATCGACGAAGCCGGGTTCGCGGTAGCCATGGAAGCACAGCGCGACCGTGCGCGTGCTGCCAGCAAGTTCGGCGTAGACCTGCGTGACGCCGTGAAGTTGGAAGGCCGCGTCGATTTTTGTGGCTATGAACACACCGCAGCCACTGGTACGGTGGTGGCGCTCATTCGCGATGGGGCGCAGGTCCAGCGGCTGGAAGCGGGCGCGTCCGGCCAAGTGGTGCTGGACCAAACCCCGTTCTACGCCGAAAGCGGTGGCCAGATGGGCGACACCGGCCTGTTACTGTCCGGCGCTGCCGAGTTCACCGTCAGCGACACCGTCAAGGTGGGCAAGCAGCACGCACACGTCGGGCATTTGTCTGGTGGTGCCCTTGAAGTGGGGGCACGCGTGGAAGCGGCGGTCAACGTGGAGCGTCGCGACGCCACGCGCCGCAACCATTCGGCTACGCACCTGTTGCACGCCGCGCTGCGTGAAGTGCTCGGTGCCCATGTGCAGCAGAAGGGTTCGCTCGTCTCCGCGGACCGTCTCCGTTTCGACTTCAGCCATTTCCAGGGTGTGTCGCCTGCAGAGTTGGCGCGCATTGAGCAATGGGTGAATCTCGAAGTACGCACGAATGGCGCTGCGCAAACGCGTGTCATGGCTTACGAAGACGCCATCACCGCCGGTGCCATTGGTCTCTTCGGCGAGAAATACGAAAGCGAAGTTCGCGTGCTCAGCATTGGCGAACGCTCTACCGAACTGTGTGGTGGCACGCACGTCTCCCGCACTGGCGATATCGGCCTGTTTAAGCTGCTCGCAGAATCTGGTGTCGCTTCGGGCGTACGCCGTATCGAAGCAGTTACCGGGCAGGGCGCGCTGGACGCTGTCGCCGCGGATGAGCAAAGACTGAAGGCTGTAGCGCAACTGGTTCGTGGCACCCGCGAAGATGTCGCCGAAAAAGTGGAGGCGCTGTTGGAGCGTTCCCGCCGGCTCGAGAAAGAAGTGGAGCAGTTGAAGTCGAAGCTCGCCAGCGGGCAGGGCGGTGACCTCTCTGCTCAGGCTATCGACGTTGCGGGTATCAAGTTGTTGGCAGCTCGTATCGACGGCGCGGATGCCAAGTCGCTGCGCGGCGTGGTTGACGGTCTGAAGGCCAAGCTCGGTAGTTCCGTGGTGGTGTTGGCCGCCGTGGAAGACGGCAAGGTGGCTTTGGTCGCTAGCGTCTCCGCGGACCTCATCGGCCGCGTGAAGGCTGGTGAGCTCGTTGGGCATGTGGCAGCGCAGGTGGGTGGCAAGGGCGGTGGTCGCCCGGACTTCGCTCAGGCCGGCGGCACAGATCCGGACAAGCTGGCCGGGGCGCTCGCTGGTGTGCAGCCCTGGGTGGCGGCGAAGCTGGGCGCTTAGCCCTTCGCCATGTCTCGCCGACCGCTCATCGTCCAGAAATACGGCGGGACATCGGTCGGTTCGCCTGAACTCATTCGCAAGGTGGCGGCGCGCATCGCGCGCCTACGCGCGCGGGGCGTCGACGTAGCGGTAGTGGTTTCCGCTATGGGTGACCATACGGACCGCTTGGTCGACCTCGCTCGCGAAGTCAGTGCGCATCCCGATCCCCGCGAACTCGATAGCCTGTTGTCTACAGGCGAGCAGGTGTCGGTGTCTTTACTGGCGATGGCACTGCATGATGCCGGTGTTCCGGCGCGTTCCTTGGTGGGCTTTCAGGTGCCTATGCGCACCACCGCCGTGCATGGCAAGGCGCGCATCGAAGGGATCGACGGGCAACGCCTCGCGGCCATCATTGCAGAAGGGGCGGTACCGGTCGTCGCGGGTTTTCAGGGCATCAACTCGGCCGGCGATATCACCACCATCGGGCGCGGTGGCTCCGATACCACCGCCGTCGCTGTGGCCGTGGCGCTGGGTGCGGACGAATGCCAAATCCTTACCGATGTGGATGGCGTCTACACCACGGACCCGCGTATGGTGCCGGCGGCACGCCGTCTGCCAAGGCTGACGTTCGAGGAAATGCTGGAACTGGCTGGGCAAGGTGCGCGCGTGCTGCACTTGCGTGCGGTGGAGTTTGCGGCCAAGTACAACGTGAAGCTGCGCGTCGCGCTCAGCTTCGAGGATAGTGAAGGCACGCTCATCACAGCAGAGGACACTACCGTGGAAGCTCCCTTGGTCGCCGGCATTGCTTTCAATCGGGATGAAGC
>CALQLF020000149.1 GCA_943331345.2 Candidatus Planktophila lacus
CGTGGCGAGATGGATATTCCACCCAGCAAGCGCTTCGCTGTGCTGGTGAAGGAC
This sequence comes from Candidatus Planktophila lacus, assembly GCA_943331345.2. Taxonomy (GTDB): domain Bacteria; phylum Pseudomonadota; class Gammaproteobacteria; order Steroidobacterales; family Steroidobacteraceae; genus CAIOHZ01. The sequence goes on from CALQLF020000149.1 coordinate 55, forward strand.
GCTTCGCCCATCGAACTGACTCGCCTCGCGGCGAACAGTCGCGCCATCGAGCGCCTCGCTAACACCGAGCCACCGCAAATCGTCGCCCCGGGCGCCGCAACGCCGGAATCCGCCGTTGCGTTGGTCGACCAGATGCAATTGCTGGTCCCCATGGCTGGGCTTATCGACGTTGCCGCGGAAATTGGCCGCCTCGAGAAGCAACGCGCCAGGATTGCCGCTGAAGTCGCCAAGGCGGAAGCGAAGTTGTCGAAGGAAAGCTTCGTCGCTAACGCGCCGCCGGCGGTGGTGGCGCAAGAGCGGGAGCGCATTGCGAAGTTCGCTCAGGAACTGGCCACCTTCGACGCCCAGTTGGCACGCGTGCGCGCGCTGGCAGGAGCCTAAGCCATGGTGCTGGGCAGCCAGGAAGCGAAGGCCGCCCGGCAAACGCTGCAGCCCGTGCTGGCAGCGCTGGAAGGGATTGTTCTGGGTAAACGCCCACAGTTGGAACTGTCGCTGGCGTGCTTGCTCGCCGGCGGCCACTTGCTGCTGGAAGACCTGCCCGGCGTCGGCAAGACCACGCTGGCACATAGCTTGTCTCGCGTCCTCGGGCTGGCGTTCCGTCGTCTCCAGTTCACCAGCGACTTGCTCCCCGCGGATGTCACCGGTAGCCGGGTGTTCGATGCCAGCACCGGCACTTTCGTGTTCCATGCCGGCCCGGTATTCGCGGAGGTGTTACTGGCAGATGAACTGAACCGCGCCACCCCGCGTACGCAAGGTGCATTACTTGAGGCGATGGAAGAGCGGCAGGTCACCGTCGACGGCGAACCGCACTTGCTGCCCGTGCCATTCTTCGTCATCGCCACGCAAAACCCTTTGCTGCAAGCAGGCACCTTCCCGCTTCCAGAAAGCCAACTCGACCGCTTCCTCATGCGTCTCTCGCTGGGCTACCCGACTGCCGAGCATGAACGCGCGTTGCTGCTTGGCGAAGATCGCCGCGAGTTGGTGGCACGCCTCTCGCCGTGCCTGTCCCGCGAAGCGTTGCTGGCACTTCAGGCAGCCGTGCGGCGTGTCCACGCTTCCCCCGCCCTGCTCGATTACCTGCAAACACTGGTTGGCGCGGTACGGCACCACGACTTGCTCGAGGGCGGGCTTTCACCGCGCGCCGTCATGGCCTTGCTGCGCGCGGCGCAAGCGCAAGCCTTGCTGAATGGGCGGCACGGCGTCATCCCCGAAGACTTGCAGGCCGTCTTCGTGGCCGTGGTCGCGCACCGCGTGCAAGTTCGCGGCAGTACTGGCGCCCAACGCGACCCCGCCGCCACCCTGCCCGTGCTGACGGAACTCCTCGCCCATACCCCCGTGCCCTGAAGACCGCAGGCATGTCTCGGTTCCGGCAAGCCGTTGCACGCTGGACACTCCGCCGCCAAGGAGCGGACCTCGGCGAGTTCCAACTGCACCGACGTCGCCTGTACATCGTCCCGACCGGCCTAGGGCTCACCTACGCCACCATGCTGCTGGCCATGCTGGTAGGCGGGTTGAACTACGGCAACAATCTCGCCCTCTTGCTGACCTTCATTTTGGCTGCCGCCGGCTGGGTTGCCATGCACCAAGCCCACGCCAACCTTCAAGGCGTCGTCGGGCACCTGCAAGGGACAGCGCACACCACTGCACCCACCGGTCCCGTCGACTTTCATCTGGCCTTGCGAATTCCGGACAGCAGACCACGCCCTGACCTCGAAATCGACGGCCCGGCGCGTCCCGGGTTGCCACAGCCGCGGGTGGTGTCGCTCGTGCCGGGACAAACAGTCCACCTTCATTGGACCCAGCCGTCCACGTCAGGACTGCGTCGAGTTCGTCTCGCCACCCGGTATCCACTCGGGCTGTTCCGCGCCTGGACTTGGATTCATCCGCCACCGCCCACACCAGCCCCTTTGAGCGCCACTACGCCACGGCGTGGCGATGCCGGTGACATCGAGCAACTGACAGCCTCACCGACGGGCGACGGCGACATCGTCAGCCTGCGCGCTTGGCGGGAAGGCGACGGCTGGCAACGCATCGCTTGGCGCGCGTCCGCTCGGCTAGGACGCCCGGTGGTAATGGAACGCGCGTGGCAGGCACCACCGGAGCAAACCCAATCTGCTCCGTCGTTGCGGCCCGCGGAAGTGCCACCACCACCGAATACCGCACTCGACCCACGCACCCTCAAGCCAGCCTTGCTGGCGCTCGGTACAGCGGGCGCCTTGCTCTGGGGCCATGTGCCTTGGTTGGTCAGCGTCTTCCTGGCGGCCAGCCTCCTGTGGCGTTGGCTGGTCACTACGCGTCACTGGCCCTTGCCGCCCCGCTGGTTGAAGCTGTTGCTGGCCTTGGTAGCAGCCTTTGGCGTCTTGGCCGCCTTCCGTACCTGGAACGGGTTGGCCGCCGGTAGCGCCTTGCTGGTCACCATGGCAGCCCTGAAACTGACGGAAACCCGCGACCGACGCGATCTCGGGGTGCTGTTCTTCCTGGCGGCTTTCCTCACCTACGCCGCCGTGCTGACCAGCGGCGCACCCACCACCACCCTGCTGGCGCTGGGTACCTTGTGGTTGGCACTAGCGGCGCTGGTGGCACGCGCCCGCCCACCGGGCAGCACCGGCGAACTGCCACTCCTGCGGCAGACCGGCAGAACGTTGCTCTACGGTCTGCCTATCACGGTACTGCTGTTTCTGTTCGTACCACGTATCGAAGGGCATTTCTGGTCTCTGCCGACGGATGGACGTGCGCTGAGCGGTCTGGGCGACGAGATGCATCCCGGGGACATCAGCGAACTATCCCTGTCCGACGACCCCGTGATGCGGGTGTTCTTCACCGGCAAGTTGCCGCCGCGTACGCAGCGTTATTGGCGCGGGCCCGTGTTGCACGACTTCGATGGCGGCACCTGGCGCGCCGCACGCGGCACGCCCTACCCGAAGCTGGCACCACAACCGCAGGGCCAAGCGATCGCCTACCGGGTGTTGCTGGAACCCACGCAACACCACTATCTGCCACTGCTGGAACGCGGGGTCAGTTGGGACCTGCCACGAGCCAGCCAGGGCTGGGACCTGACGGTACAAGCAGAGCAGCCCGTGACCTCTCTGCTCGCCTATGGCGCCATCAGTTATCCCACCGCGGTGGTCGAAGGTGACTTGCCGCTATCGCTGCGCCGCCGCGCCCTGCAATGGCCGGCAGGCACCAACCCACAGACCTTGGCTTGGGTGGCACAGTTGCGCTCCATGTACCCAAGCGACCGGGCGCTATTGCAAGCCGTGCTGCAGCGCTTCAGCGAGCCGCCGTTCACCTACACGCTCACGCCGCCGCAACTCGACAACACCAATGCCGTGGACGAATTCCTGTTTGGCACCCAGCAGGGATTTTGTGGTCATTACGCCTCAGCGCTGGCAGCAATAGCCCGTGCGGCCGGCATTCCAGCGCGCGTGGTCACCGGCTACCAGGGGGGCGAATGGAACCGCATTGGCAAGTACCTGCTGGTGCGCCAGGCGGACGCGCACGCTTGGGTAGAAGTCTGGCTGCGCGGGCAAGGGTGGGTGCGCATCGACCCCACCGCCGCAGTAGCCCCGGAACGCGTGGAACAAGGTCTGGACAGTGCGCTAGGCGCAGATGAACCCGTACCCGGCCGATGGTCCTCACGTTGGCAGTGGCTAGGTGAGGCACGCGCCTTGGTAGACGCGGCACGTACTGCCTGGCAACAGCAGTTTCTGCAATTCGATAGAGCCACCCAGGAACAACTGGCGGCGAAATTAGGATTCGGCGAGGACGGCCTCGGCAGCGTCGTCCGGGCGCTCGTCGCATTACTGGGCGTGGCAGGAGCGGTGCTGTTCGTGATGGTGGTGCGCACCGGAAACTGGCGGCGCCCTTCCCGGTTGGAACGGCAATGGCACCGGGCCTGCCGGCGAGCAGCCAAAGCGGGCCTGCCACGCGCTGTGGGCGAAGGAGAACTCAGCTACGCTGAGCGCGTGGCCACGGCCCAACCCGCACTCGCCGAAGAGTTGCGCATGGCAGCGCAGGCCTACACTGCCTGGCGCTACCTGCCGCCGACGTGAATAAGCCCTTGCGCCAAGCGCAGGGCAATCAGCCCTTACGCCAGGCGCTGGGCGCCACGCCGTAGTGCGCGCGGAAGCAGCGTGAAAAATATCCGCTGTCATTGAAACCGCACTCGTGAGCAATTTCCGTAACAGCCCGCCCCGCTTGCACGGACAATAGGGAGGCTGCCTTTTCCAAGCGACAGTGGGTGATGTACATGGAGGGCGTCAGGCCCACCTCGGCAAAGGCGTTTTGTACCGAGCGCGGCGAAACACCGGCCTCGCGCGCCAGCCGATGGGTACCGAGGTCCGCATCTTCGAGGCGAGCCTGCACCAAGGCTTTCAAGCGATGTACTAGCGGTTTGGTGACCGCCGTAGCGGGGCCACGGCGCCCGTTGCGGACAGCGGCACCGAGCAGTGAATAGAACACGGCCTCGGCATCCTCCAGCCACTCGTCGCTGACATCCGCAGCGAAGCCACTCTGCCACAAGCACAGCAAATACGAGTGCAGCATCTGCACGGCACTGGACGTCCCGGGCAGACGCTGTCCCAGCGCTTCACGAATATCCGGGTAACGCTGTTCCAGCGGCGCAATGGGCATTTCGACCGAGAGCATGTCCGTGCGTGCGAGCACGTCAAGGCGGTAGTGTTCAGCCGGGGTATTCAGCACTAGATCGCCAGCGCA
>CALQLF020000150.1 GCA_943331345.2 Candidatus Planktophila lacus
GCGAACGGTCCACCACCGGGAAGTCCGTGGCGAAGGAACTGTCGCGCAGCACCATGGGCGGGTGGCCCTTGGGAAACTGTGCGCCATCGGGGAACACCACGCGGCCTTCCACGGGCACGCCCGTACCGGCCAATGCGCCGACTGCGGCCAAGCGATCGAACAAAGGACGTAGCGGGTTCGCAAACGTAATGCGTGCGCCACGTCCCGTCGGCATGAGCGCCCAGTCGTCCATGAGCTGGCTGCCAAAGATGACGCCTTCGAGGTCGCGCTCCGCGACGACCAGCAAGCCACGCGGCATGAGCAGCAGATGGTCTAGGTGCAATTGCCCACCGCTGCCATCGGGCACGAGCACCGAAGACAAGCGCCTGAAACACACGCTATCGATACGCGCCAGACGCTCGCGTTCTGCGCGGCGCTTGCGCCAGGCACGAATGGCCAAATACGCAATCCAGACGAGCAGCACAAAGCCGAGCGCACCCGCGCCCGCTGCCCACTGCCAATCTTGAAGTTGAATACGCTGCACTCGTAAGCCTCAGCCGACCGCATTCAGTTGCATGGTGAGCGCCGCCAACGTCGCGTCCACTTCCGTGGCGTGCGAAGGCAGGTCCAACAAGCGCGCAAGCGCCGGCGGCACGGGCACGGGGCCGGCCAGTGGCTCGACGGTTTCCGGGAACTTCGCGGCATGCGCCGTGGCGACCCACATCCAATCCTGCGCGCGTTGCTCAGGCGAGAGTTGCTGCCAGGCATCTGCGGCTACCGCCGTGTGCGGACAGAACACTTCGCCGTGCACGGCCTTTTCCGCCACGATGTAGTGTTGGATGGCGGCGTCGCTGGTGGTGGTGGCATGAACGGCGCCGCGCACAGCCTCCAGCGCTGGGTGCATCTGGCGCAGGCGTTCCATGTTCGACGGGTTGCCCACGTCCATGGCACTGGCCAGCGTGGCCGTGCTGTTGCGCGGCTGCCAGTCACCGGAAGTGAGGAAGTCGAGCACGGTGCGGTTCGCGTTGTGCGCCAGCACTACTTCGCCAATGGGCAAACCCGCAGCGCGCGCCCACAGGCAAGCCATGCTGTTACCCAGATTGCCCGAAGGAATGATGAAGTTCGGCTTGGTGCCGTATTGGCGGAAATGCCGCAACGAAGCCCAAGCGTAGTACGTGGCCTGCGGCAACAAGCGTCCGAGGTTGATGCTGTTGGCGCTCGTCAAGGCATGCTGTTCACGCAATGCGGCATCCGCAAAGGCTTCCTTCACCATGCGCTGGCAGTCGTCGAACGTGCCGCGCACGGACAGCGACTGAATGTTGTCGCCCCAGCAAGTGAGCTGCTTTTCCTGACGCGGCGAAACGAGGCCCTTCGGGAACAGCACCACCACGCGCACCCAAGGGCGGCCATGGAAGGCAGCAGCGACAGCACCACCGGTGTCGCCGGAAGTCGCCACGAGAATGGTCGTACGGCGGTCCGGAGCGTGCGGCAGACGTTCCATGCAAGCAGCGAGAAAGCGCGCACCGAAGTCCTTGAAAGCCGCCGTAGGACCATGGAACAGTTCGAGCAGGAACTGTCGGCCACCGTCACGCGGTGGCAGATTCAACACTTCCACCGGGAAGTTGAACGCGTCCGCGCAAATCTCCGGCACGCGGGCTTCCAGTTCGCAGCCAGCAAAGAACGGCTTCAGAAAACGCTCAGCCACTTCCGGCAGCGTGTTCGCGCCATCGAAGGCTGATAGTTCGAAGCTGGGCATAGCCACCGGCACATACAAGCCGCCATCCGGGGCCAGGCCTTGGGCAATGGCCTGCCCGGCCGTCAACTGCACCCCATGGCCGCGCGTGCTCTGGTAAAGCATGGGCGTGCTCATGCAGCCTCCACGCGGGCGCCGGCAGCACCGAGGCTGGAGACCCAAGCATCAGATTCGAGGCCGTGGTTGCGGAACGCCTGCACCATGGCGGCGCGAATGGCTTCCGCCTGCGGGGCTTCACACCAGGCCAGAACCGTCGGGCCAGCACCAGAGATGGAACAACCCAGTGCGCCTAGGTCCATGGCAGCCGCCTTCACTTCCGCGAAGCCCGGAATGAGCTTGGCGCGCTGCGGTTCGATGACTACGTCTTCGAAGGCGTCGCGCATCATGGCCAGGTCGTCGGTGTAGCAAGCCGAGATGAAGCCGGCGAGGTTCGCGCACTGCCACACAAGATCTGAGAGGGTGACGTTCTTCGACAGCACGCCGCGGGCTTCGCGCGTCGACAGGAACATATGCGGGTGCACCAGAACCGCACGAATCGTTTCCGGCACCGGAATCTGCTTGGTCCGCGGATGGTCCACGCCCACCGTCAACACCAGGCCGCCGAACAGGCTAGGCGCAATGTTGTCGACGTGCGCCGAACCACTGGCCACGGCCTCGCCCGCCATGGCGTACTTCAGGAGTTCCAGCTTGGGCAAGGGCGCATCGAGCAGCGCATTCGCAGCCACCACGGCGGCTACCGCACTGGCCGCTGAACCACCCAAACCCGAACCCAGCGGAATGCCCTTCTGAATGCTGATCTCGAAACCGAACGGTAACTGCTGCGCTTCACGCATGGCCATGAGCGCACGTCCAGCGGTGTTCTTCTCGGCTTCCAGCGGCAGTTCGGCATCGGTGCCGGTGATAGCCGTGATGCGTACGAGCGGCTCGGCAATGCGGCGCGCCGTGACGCGGTCGCCAACGGCATCTACCGAATGCCCGAGGATGTCGAAGCCGACGATGACATTGCCGACCGAAGCCGGAGCGAAGGCAGTAACGATGGAAGATGCAGTCACAGCTTGGCTCCAAGGAAGGCCGCACAACGCAGCAAGTCGCCGAAGACACCACCGGCAGTCACTTCCGGGCCAGCGCCCGGACCCTGCACGATGAGGGGGTTGTCGCAATAACGAGCAGTCTCGTAGCGCACGATGTTGTCAGTGAGCGCCATGTGGGCGAAGGCATGGGTGCCCTCGAGGCTTGCCAACTTTACCGTGGCCTTGCGGTTAGCCATGTCGAGCCGCGCTACATAGCGCAGCACCTGCCCTGCGGCACGGGCCTCTGCGAGACGCTGCGCCATCACCGCGTCGAAGGCCGGTAGGCCAGCCATGAACGCCTCGGGCGTGCCGCCTTGCAGCGACGCAGGCACCAGGCTCTCCACCTCGACCTCGGACATCTCGATGTCGAGACCAGCCTCGCGCGCCAGAATAGTGAGCTTGCGCGCCACGTCCATGCCGGAAAGGTCGTCACGCGGGTCCGGTTCCGTGTAGCCGCGCGTCTTCGCATCGGCCACGATGGCGCTGAAGGGCTGCGTGCCGTCGAAGCGGTTGAACAAATACGCGAGTGTGCCGCTGAAGATACCTTCGATGGAGCGCAGGGTATCGCCGGTTTGACGAAGATCGCGGAGCGTCTGGATAACCGGCAAGCCGGCACCCACAGTGGCTTCGTAAAGGTAATGGCTGCCCGCCTCGCGACGCGCGCGATGCATGCCGTGGAACTGCGCGAGCGGTGCGCTATTCGCCTTCTTGTTCGGCGTCACCACGTGAATACCCGCGCCCAGCCAGCGCGTGTAGCGCGCGGCCACATCGGAGCTAGCCGTGCTGTCGACGATGATGGCGTGCGGCAGATGGTCCGCGTGAATGTGCTTCTCGAACACCTCCAAGTCGAGCGGCACAGCATTCGCGGCGAAGTCTTCGCGCCAACGCGAGAGGTCCACTTCGCCATCCACCAAGTACATCTGCTTCGAACTGGCAATGCCGCGGACGCGCAAGTCGAGGCGCGCCTCGCTGCGGAGGTGGTCCAACTGCGTGGCCAACTGCTCCAGCAACACACGGCCAACCACGCCCGGCCCGATGAGGCCAATGGAAATGGTGTTCGGAGAGAGGTAGAAGCTTGAGTGCACCGCACGCAAGGCACGCGCCGAGTTGCGGCCATCGATGACCACCGAGATGTTGCGCTCGCTGGCGCCCTGCGCGATGGCGCGGATGTTCACCGAGGCGTCGCCCAAGGCGCTGAACACCTTGGCAGCCACACCGTGCGTGCCGGCCATGCCATCGCCCACCACGGCAAGGATGGCGCAGCCGAGCGTGACCTCGACGCGCTGAATTTGTCCTTCACGCAGTTCGGCATCGAACGCGCGGCGTACGGCTTGCTCGGCGGCTTCCGCCTGAACGGCAGGAATGGCAAAGCAGATACTGTGTTCCGAACTGCCCTGCGAGATGACGATGACGGAGATCTGCGCGTCGCGCAGGGCACCGAACAGGCGCTGCGCCGTGCCCGGCACGCCGATCATGCCAGCGCCTTCCAGGTTCACCAGCGCCACGTCTTCGATGCTGGTAATGCCCTTGACGGCCAGCGTGGACGTGGGGTTCGCGCAAATCTGCGTGCCGGCTTTCTCCGGGGCGAAGGTGTTGCGAATCCAGATGGGGATTTCGCGTGAAACGGCCGGGGCCATCGTCTGCGGATGGATGACCTTTGCGCCGAAGTACGCCAGTTCCATCGCTTCGTTGTAGGACAGCGAATCGATGACCTGCGCGTCCGGCACCTTGCGCGGGTCCGCCGAGAGCACGCCGTCTACGTCCGTCCAGATGATGATTTCGTGGGCGGCTAGCAGCGCCCCGAAGATGGAACCGGAGAAGTCGCTGCCATTGCGGCCCAGCGTGGTTTGAATACCGCGCGCGTCGCTGGCGATGTAGCCGGTGATGACC
>CALQLF020000151.1 GCA_943331345.2 Candidatus Planktophila lacus
CATCCACGGTTTCGTGGAGACGGACTTCGCGACCGAAGCGACGCGACAACGCGGCGGAAAGCCGCGCGCGCTGCGCCTCGTTGAACGCGTAGGCGGTGGTGACCTGAACGTCCAGGGTGTTTTCCACTTCGCTGCGCAGCTGTTCGTAGATCTCGATGATCTGCGGCAGCAGCCCGAGCCGGCGGTTTGCCGCCAGCACCAGCAGGAAGTTGCGGCCTTCCGCGTCGCAACGCTCGCCGGCAATGCCAGCTACCAGTTCCGCCACTTGGCCGGAGGCCACGGTGGGGTTCTGGGTGAGCGCCTTCACGCGATCGTCCGCGACCACGGCCGCTGCGATACCGAGCAGGTCCGACCACGCGGCCAACCGGCCACGGGAATGGGCGTGCTCGAATGCCGCGCGGGCGTAGGGACGGGCGATGGTGGCTTTTTCCGCCATGGACGTTTCCCCGGTGCCTTACTTGGCCGCTGCGCCCTGCTCGATCTGCGCCGCGAGGCGCTCGAGCAGGTCGGCGTGGGCGGCCGCGTTCACTTCGCGACCGAGCAACTGGCTGGCGCCCTGAACTGCCAAAGCGGCCACTTCAGTGCGCAGCTCGCCGCGGGCGCGGGCCGAGTCGATGGCGATGGTGTCGCGGGCAGCGGCCACCACACGGTCCGCTTCTGCGGAGGCGGTGCCCTTGGCCTCGTCGACCAGCGCGTTCGAGCGACGGTTAGCCTGGTCGATGACCTGGGCCGCCTTCACACGCGCTTCCTTGACGATCTCCGCGGCCTGAGCCTTGGCGTCGTCGAGGTCCTTCTGGCCACGATCGGCGGCGGCGAGGCCGTCGGCGATCTTCTTCTGCCGTTCCTCGATGGCGCTCATGATGTTCGGCCAACCGAACGTCATGACGAGCCAGGCCACCGCGAAGAACGCGAGACCCTGGATGACCAGCGTAATGCCGATATTCATGCCTGAAAGCTCCTGACGTGGGCGACGACGCGCGACAAGCTGGGCCTGCCGCGAGCGTCCCGGTTCGCGGCGGGGAACGGCCCGATAAAGGCCGCCTTACCCGCCAGGAACAAACCCGCGTGGGGGTTTATTAGCCGATCAACTGGCTGATGAACGGGTTCGCGAAGATCAGCAGCAGCGCGATGGCGACGCCGATGATGGGCACCGCGTCGAGCAGGCCGGCGACCAGGAACATCTTGGTCTGCAGCATCGGGGCGAGTTCCGGCTGGCGGCTGGCGCCCTCGAGGAACTTGCCGCCCAGCAGGGCGAAGCCGATGGCGGTGCCCAGGGCGCCGAGGCCAATCAGCAGGCCGGCCGCGATGACGGTCATGCCCATCACATCCGCAACCTGGACGACATTTTCAATAGCCATGGTCTACTCCGTTGAATCAGTAGTCTGGAAAAGGAAACAGTAAAACAAACGCTTAGTGGTGCTCGGCCGCCATGCTGAGGTACACGATGGTGAGCATCATGAAGATGAATGCCTGCAGCGTGATGACCAGCACGTGGAAAGCGGTCCAGATGAAGTCCGCCACAAACTGGACGGGCATCATGACGTAGGTAAGGCCGGACGACAGGCTGGCGCCCAAAGTCATGCACGCAATGAGGATGAAGATGAGCTCGCCGCCGTACATGTTGCCGAACAACCGGAGGCTGAGCGACACGGGGCGGACGGCTTCTTCGATGAGGCGCAGCAGCAGGTTGGGCACGGCGCAGGCGATCTTGCCCACCACGCCTTCGGCATGGAAGGGGGCGGTGAGGAACTCGCCGAAGAACGTGGCCAGGCCTTTGTGCTTGATGCCGTAGTACTGGATGAGCAGGAACACGGTGAACGCCATGCCGAGCGTGGTGTTCAGGTCCGCGGTGGGAACGATGCGCAGGTACGCCTCGTGCGGGTGGGCGCTGAGCGCCTGGTACGCACCCGGGAGCAGGTCCACCGGGAGCATGTCCATGAAGTTCATGAGGAACACGAGGCAGAAAATGGTGAGCGCGAGCGGCGCCACCAGCTTGCCGCGGCCGTGGAAGGTTTCCTTGACCATCTGGTCAACGAATTCCACGAGCATTTCGATGAAGCACTGCAGCTTGCCCGGCACGCCGGCCGTGGCACGGCGCGAGACGCGCAGAAACAGCACCACGAAGAACAGCGCCAGCGCCAGCTTCACGGCAATGCTGTCCACATGCAAGCCGTTCACTTCCATGTGATGGAGGTGATGCTTGATGTAGCCGGTCATTCCGCCGCCAGTTTCTTCGGTCGCCATCAGCGCCTCACTTGACCCTAGCCAACCCAACCCAGAACCCGATCTGCGCAGCGATAACGCCTAGCAGAACCGGCAGGGGGGCCAACGCCACCTTTCCGAGAGCCAGCCACAAACCGCAGCCGACCCAAAGCCATTTCAAAACCTCGGCGGAGTACCAAGCCCGCGCCAGCTGCGGCACCGGAGCGATGCCGGGGCGAAACAGGCGCCAACCGAACACCACCGTACCGCTGGCCACCACTGCTGCCCCCGCCAGTGCCGCGAAGGCACCGCTAAGGCCGCCGTGGGGCGGCGCGAACCAGACCAGCACCAGCGCCACTACGGCACCAGCCACCGCCTGCCACATTGCGTAGGCCAACACCATTCGCCGGGAAGCGGGCATTTGCGGGTGCATTTGCGCTCCTGGCGGGGTGGAAGCCACAAAAAAAGAACCACCGACGCTACCCGCAAGGGGTGTGCCCAGTGGCCCTCTCGTTCAACGTGGTGCCCGACGCAGACAAAGGCCTGCTTCGAGCCCGCGCAGTATAGGGGGATTTTTGCAGTGCTTCAAGCCGCGGGCGCTGCGGAAAAACCAAGAGTCGCGAGCGCCCTGTGGGAGGCAGCTTGCTGCCGACTAGAGGTCGCGACCGCGCAGGTGCGCCAGGATGCCGTCGAGCACATCGAGACTGGTGTAGTCGATGACCAGCTGGCCGTGCCCTTTGGCCCCCTGGCGAATTTGCACCCGGGCGCCGAGGCGGTCGGAGAGGTCCGTTTCCAGCCGGCGCAGGTCCGGGTCGACGGGCTTCGGGGGCTGCGGAGGCGTTTTCGTCGTCGCGGCACGCACGCGGGCTTCTGTTTCGCGCACGCTCCACTTGCCCGCCACGGCCTGCTCGGCCAGCGCTTGCTGCCGGCTGGCATCGGGCAGGCCCAACAAGGCACGGGCATGGCCCATGTCCAGCTGCCGGCCTTCCACCAGCGCGCGAACGGCTTCCGGTAATTCCAGCAGGCGCAGCAGGTTCGACACGCCAGCGCGCGAACGGCCAACCGCCTGAGCGGCCTCTTCGTGCGTCACGCCGAACTCGAGGATGAGCCGCTGCAGCGCGCGAGCCTCTTCCAAGGGGTTCAGGTTTTCGCGCTGAATGTTCTCGATGAGCGCCATCGCCACCGCGGCGCGGTCCGCCACTTGGCGAATGAAAACAGGCACTTGCGTGAGGCCCGCCAGTTGCGCAGCGCGCCAGCGGCGTTCACCCGCAATGATTTCGTAGCGGGCAGCTTCGCCGCGGGCCACAGCCACCGGCCGGACCACGATGGGCTGCACCAAGCCTTGCGCCTTGATGCTTTCGGCCAGGTCCTGCAGCGAGTCTTCGCGCATGTCCGCACGGGGCTGGTACTGCCCACGCTGCATGGCACCCACCGGCAGATAGGCAAGCTCTTCGCCCAAGGGGGGCGCCACGGCACCCGGGGCCACCGGGCGCGCCGCGGGAGCCGCGGGGGCTGGCGGTGCCACGGGAGCTGTGGGCGCTGGGGCCTGCTGGGCGCGCGCCTGCGCACCGGCCGCCACTTGCTTGGCCGTGGTGCTGCCGAGCAGCGCTTCCAAACCGCGGCCGAGACCGCCTTTCTTCATTGCCATTAGTCTGCTGCTTCCGCTTCGGCGGGCTCGCCGGCCGCTGCTTCTTCGTCGCGGCGAATCATCTCGCCGGCGAGGGCGAGGTAAGCCAGCGCGCCGCGGCTTTCCTTGTCATGGTACAGGGCTGGCAAGCCATACGACGGCGCCTCCGCCAGGCGCACGTTGCGCGGAATGACGGTACGGAACACCTTGTCTTCGAAGTGCTGAATGAGCTGCGCGCTCACCTCGTTCGTGAGCGTGTTGCGCGGGTCGTGCATGGTACGGAGGATGCCCTCCAACTGCAGCCCGGGGTTGATGGAGGCACGCACCTGCTCGATGGTGGACATGAGCGCGGCGAGCCCTTCCAGCGCGAAGTATTCGCACTGCATGGGCACCAGCACGCTGTCCGCGGCGGCCAAGGCGTTCACCGTCAGCAAGTTCAGCGACGGCGGGCAGTCGATGAGCACCACGTCGTACTGGTCCAGCACGGGCGCCAGCGCATTCTTCAGGCGCAGCTGGCGGCCTTCTTCCAGCGCCATCAGATGCACTTCGGCAGCGGTAAGGTCGCCATTCGCGCCCACCAAGGCAAAGCCCGCCGGCTGCAGCGGCACGGTGGCTTCCGCGAGCGTGCATTCCGCCAGCAGCACTTCCAGGATGGAACGCTCTAAAGTGGATTTATCGAGCCCCGAGCCCATGGTGGCGTTGCCTTGAGGGTCCAGGTCGATGAGCAGCACACGCCGCTTGGTGGCCGCCAAAGAGGCCGCAAGGTTGATGCTCGTGGTGGATTTCCCCACCCCGCCCTTCTGGTTGGCAACTGCAATAACCCGGTTCATTCGCGGCAGAGTTCCACAAGATG
>CALQLF020000152.1 GCA_943331345.2 Candidatus Planktophila lacus
GAAGTGCTGAACGGACTGGACCGCCTGCTACTGCGCATCCATGCGCACTGGCGGCGGCCACGCCTGCTGGTGCTCATGTTCAGCCTCATCCTGCTGCACATTGTGGAAATTTGGATATTCGGCTTGGGGTACTGGTGGCTTAGCAGCGATGCCGACCGCGGCATGCTGCAACTGCTGAACGGCAGCGCAGCCGGACTCCCCGACTATGTGTATTTCAGCGCCGTGGTGTACAGCACCTTAGGGCTGGGGGACGTGTTGCCGCACGGCACCATGCGCTTCATGGTAGGCACCGAGGCGCTGACCGGCTTCTTGCTCGTCACCTGGTCCGCTTCGTTCACGTTCATGGAAATGGAACGCTGGTGGAAGCGGGGCAGATAAGAGTCGCGAGTGTAGGAGGCAGCTTGCTGCCGACTCAAGAGTCGCGAGCAAGCTCGCTCCTACAAGGATGGTTCCCCTGTGGGAGGCAGCTTGCTGCCGACTCAAGAGTCGCGAGCAAGCTCGCTCCTACAAGGATGGTTCCCCTGTGGGAGGCAGCTTGCTGCCGACATTGCCACTGTAGGAGGCAGCTTGCTGCCGACTCAAGAGTCGCGAGCAAGCTCGCTCCTACAAGGATGGTTCCCCTGTGGGAGGCAGCTTGCTGCCGACCCAAGAGTCGCGAGCAAGCTCGCTCCTACAAACAACTCTCAGCGCAGCGAAGCCAGGAACGCCGCCGGGTCTTCACCGCGTTCCAACACTTCCAGGAGCGCGCTGCCCACCACTACTCCGTCTACATGGCTTGCCAATAGCGCCACTTGTTCCTTGGCGCGAATGCCGAAGCCAGCGCATACCGGTACATTCGAAGCGGCCCGCACGCGGTCGAGGTAACCAGTCACCTCTTCCGGCACTGCCACGTTCTTACCCGTGGTGCCGGTCATGGTCACGGCGTAGACAAAGCCCTTCGCCGCACCACACAGGCGCTCGAGGCGCGCTTGCGGAGTGACCGGCGTGACCATCTGGATAAGCGCCAAACCTTCGTGCGCGAGGGCCGCTTCAAGGTCCGCAGCTTCTTCATGCGGCAGGTCCGGAACAATGAAGCCACTGATGCCCGCAGCGCGAGCGGCCGCCGGCAGTTTGTCGAGACCGTAAGACAACAAAGGATTCAAATAGCTCATGAGTAGCAGCGGCGCCTTGGGGCGACGCGGCAATGCCGCTACGGTTTCCAGAATCCAAACCATGGACACGCCCTGCGCCAAAGCTGCACGACTGGCCAACTGAATGGTGGCGCCATCGGCCATAGGGTCCGAGAAGGGCACACCAATCTCCACCACATCGGCAGCATCGGCCACTTTCAGCAGATTGTCGGTGAACTGCTCCACCTTCGGGAAACCGGCAGTGACAAACGCCACCAACGCCGGACGACCCTCGTCGTGTGCAGCCCGAATGGCCATGCTGATGCTTTCAGCGGGAGTGCTCATCAGATCTTCCCCTTCAACAAGGTCTTCTGGAGCGTGGGCATATCCTTGTCGCCACGGCCAGAGAGGCAAATGAGAATGCGCTTGCCCGGGTTGGCGTGCGCGTAGCGGCGGGCACCGAAGAAGGCGTGCGCCGTTTCGATGGCAGGAATGATGCCTTCCGCTTCGCAGCACTCCGCAAGCGCTTCGAGCGCCTCATCATCGGTGACGCTTTCATAGCTCACGCGGCCAGCAGAATGCAGCAGTGCGTGCTCCGGGCCCACGCCGGGGTAGTCGAGACCGGCAGACACCGAATGCGTTTCCTGAATCTGGCCATCGTCGTCTTGCAGCAGCATGGAATAGCAGCCCTGCAGTACACCAGGGCGACCAAAGCTGAGCGTAGCGGAGTTATCACCAAGGCCCGCGCCGCGGCCGCCGGCTTCGATGCCGAGGATTTGCACGCTAGTGTCTTTGATGAACGGATGGAACATGCCGATGCTGTTGCTGCCGCCGCCCACGCAAGCGACGACGAGATCCGGCAGAGCATTCGCTTGCTTCAGCATCTGTTCGCGGGCCTCACGGCCGATGACGCTTTGCAATTCACGCACGATGTACGGGTATGGGTGCGGGCCGATGGCCGAGCCGAGCAAGTAGTACGTGCCGTCCGGGTTCGTCACCCAATCGCGCAGCGCTTCGTCCACGGCTGCACGCAGCGTCTGGTCGCCGGCAGTCACCGGCACCACGGTGGCACCGAGCAACTTCATGCGGCCCACGTTCGGCGCCTGACGTTCAATGTCCACCGCGCCCATGTAAACGGTGCAAGGCAAACCAAGACGCGCGCAAGCGGCGGCACTGGCCACGCCATGCTGGCCAGCGCCGGTTTCCGCGACGATGCGCGTGGCGCCCAAGCGCTTGGCGAGCAGCGCCTGACCAATGGCGTTATTGATCTTGTGGGCGCCGGTATGCGCGAGGTCTTCGCGCTTCAGCCACACTTCCGCGCCCCACTTCTTCGACAAGGTGGGAGCGAAGGTGAGCGCTGTCGGCCGGCCCACGAACGTGTTCAGCTCGCGATGAAAATCGGCGAGGTAGTCCGGGTCCGACAGCCAACGCTTTACACCAGCCGCGAGTTTCTCGAGCGAGGGAATGAGCGTCTCGGGCACATAGGCGCCACCATAAGGTCCAAAACGGCCGCGTGCGTCGGGGTAGTCGCCCTTCAGCTCGCGGTCCAGCCACTCTGCGGCCTGCGCCGCGTCGATTGCCATAGCCATCTGCTTTCCCTCAGGTTCCAACTATATTCATTGAAGCCACTGCGGCCGCATGGGCCTGCCGCGCAGCAAAGACAAACTGGTGGATACGCGCGGCGTCCTTGACGCCTGGAGCGCTTTCCACACCACTCGATACATCTACGCCCCAAGGGCGCAGCGCTTGAACGGCCGCAGCGACATTGCCGGCATGCAGGCCACCAGCCAGCACCACTTGCGTGCGCGCGGCTATTGCGGCGGCCAAGGTCCAGTCCGCCACCTGCCCCGTGCCACTGCGCGGCCCTTCCACCAGGCAGCGGGTCGGCAGCAAGCTGCCTCCTACAGGGATGTCGCTTTGTAAGAGGGAGCTTGCCCCCAACTCCTTGTAGGAGGGAGCTTGCTCCCGACTTCCGTTGTGGGAGGGAGCTTGCTCCCGACTTCCGTTGTGGGAGGGAGCTTGCTCCCGACTCTCCCCGGCACGCACCACCGGCAGCACAGCTATACCAGCCGGTACCTGTAGCGTCGCGAAATCGGCTGCGTCCGTTTGCACGATGTCAGGCTTGAAGCCCGCCAGCACTTCGTCCAACTCGGCCTGCGTCGGGTGCAGGAAGACCGCTACGCGCTGCACGTTCGCAGGGGCTGCCGCAGCGGCGACAGTCGCTTCCGCTGGCGACACGCGCCGCACCGAAGGCGCGAACACGAAACCAATGGCATCGGCGCCAGCAGCACAGGCCGCTGCGACATCCGCAGGGTTTCGCAAGCCACAGACTTTCACCCAGAGGCTCATGCGCCGCCACCAGCGTCGCGAGCAAGCTCGCTCCCACAAGTAGCGGCAGTGCTGTCGCGAGCAAGCTCGCTCCCACCGGGAAGAGTCGGGAGCAAGCTCCCTCCTACAGTTACGATTGGTTCTTTGTGGGAGGGAGCTTGCTCCCGACTTTCACGCGCCGCTGCCAGCATGGCTTGCGCCAGCGGCTCGGCACCGGCAGTGGCGGACATCAACGCCGTGCCTACCAGCGCCATGGTCCAGCCAGCACGCGCCATGGCGGCGGCATCGGCGGCGTTACCGACGCCACTTTCCGCCACACGAGGCAAATGCGCAGGCAACAGGTTCGCCATCGTCAACAAACGTTCCGGCACTACTTGCAGCGTTTGCAAGTCGCGGCTGTTCACGCCGAGCAGCAGCCCGGTTTGCGTTTGGCGGCGCGCCACCAGCGCGTTCATCACGGCGATGTCCGCTTCGTCGAAGGCCTCAAGCAAAATCCACAGGCCGAGTTCGGCGGCCACATCCAGCATCTCTTCCAACACGGCCGCGGGCAGCATGCGCACGATGAGCAGCGCACCACCCGCGCCTGCTGCGCGCGCTTCGTACAACTGGTACGGTGCCACCAGAAAATCTTTGCGCATGGCGGGAACGCCAAGCGGATTCAGCACGGCCACGGCGCGGCGCAAGTGTTCAAGGCTACCGTCGAAGCGGTCGGGCTCGGTAAGCACGGAGACCGCTGCGGCGCCACCACGCGCATAAGCGGCTACGCGTTGTTCCAGCGCAGCGTCTTGCTGCAGCGTGCCCAGTTGCCCGAGCGCCGGCGAACGCAGCTTGAGCTCTGCAATGAGGTCAAAGCGGCCATCCAGCCGCAGCGGCGGTGCGGGAGCACGTGCCAAGGCCGCGGCGCGTACCTCGGCCAGTGGCACAGCCGCC
>CALQLF020000153.1 GCA_943331345.2 Candidatus Planktophila lacus
CCCTTCTTCAACCACGTCTTGTACGGGTGGCGGTTCTTCAGCAGGTCATCGACCCGCGAGTTGTCCATCAACTCGCCCGTCTGCAAGTCCAGCACCAGCATCTCGCCAGGCCCGAGCTTGCCCTTGCGCACCACGTCTTCCGGACGGAAATCCCACACGCCCATTTCAGAGGCGATGGTGAGATGGCGGTTCTTCGTGATGACCCAACGCGCGGGACGCAGACCGTTGCGGTCGAGCGTGCAAGCGGCATAGCGACCATCGGTGGTGACGACGCCTGCCGGCCCATCCCACGGCTCCATGTGCGGCGCGTGGAATTCGTAGAACGCACGGAGGTCCGGGTCGAGCGTATCCACGCTCTGCCACGCCGGCGGGATGAGCAGACGTAGCGCGTGCATCACGTCGAGGCCGCCCATGAGCAGCACTTCGAGCATGTTGTCGAGGCTCTGGCTGTCGCTGCCCGTCATGGACACCAGCGGCAGCACATCCGAGAGGTTCGGCAGCACCGGCGAACGCAAGATAGGCCCGCGCGCTACCGCCCAACTACGGTTGCCAGAGATTGTGTTGATTTCACCGTTGTGCGCCAGCAGGCGGTACGGATGCGCCAAGCGCCACTGCGGCAAGGTGTTGGTGGAGAAACGCTGATGGAACACGGCCACCGAGGTTTCCATGCGCGGGTCGCGCAGGTCCGGGAAGAACTCCGGCAGATGCGCCGGCATGACCATGCCCTTGTAGACCAGCGTGCTAGCCGACAGCGACGGCAGATAGAACACCGGGTCCTTCTGCTCCAACTGCTTTTCGGCACGACGGCGCGCCATGAACAGCTTGCGGTTGAAGGCGGCCTCGTCGATGTCTTCGAGGCAGTTCACGAACACCATCTCGATGCCCGGGAGCGTGCGCATGGCCTCGGCACCACAGGCGTTCGTGTCCGTGGGCACCACGCGCCAGCCAGCCACTTGGAGGCCCTCGCGAACCAGTTGCGCGTCCAGCACCTGACGAGCACGGGCCGCGCTGTCTTCGAGACGGCTGAGGAACACGAGGCCGGTCGCGAAGCGCTCGACGAGCGCGATGCCCGACTCCGCCGCGACCGCACGCAGGAAACGCTCGGGCTTCTTGAGCAACAGGCCGCAACCGTCACCGGTCTTGCCGTCGGCGGCTACCGCGCCGCGGTGCTCGAGGCGGTCCAGTGAGGTGATGGCCGTCTGGACGACCCAATGCGTGGGCTGGTCGTCGAGGCTGGCGATAAGACCGAAGCCGCAGCTGTCTTTCTCGTACGACGGGTGGTACAGGCCAGCCGGGTTGTGGCCACCGTTAGCGAGTGCATCGTGATGATCGGGCAGCGAGCGGGTCATGGGTCTATCCCCTGAAAGCGGACGCGTACCCTAGCAGACCCTCGCTTTCAGGTCATGCTGTGACGCAGCATTAATGCTGCACTACAGCAAAATGGACGCATCACCCCATCCCAATCAACTCATGGTGCCAACTCATGGTGCCGTTACCACGCAACCTTCCCCGGCACCGCGAACGGCAACGCAGACCTCACGGGCGCGCTCCCGGCTCAGCCCCACTACCCGCAGACGGTGGAAGGCCTTGCCTGGGGCGGGCGCTACGACATCGGGACTCAAGCCGGCGACCACGGCTGGCACCAGACGCTGTAGCCGCTGCCAATGCTGCAAAGCGGCGGCCTCGCCCTTGCCAAAGGCACCCAACTGCACCGCCCAGCCCTGACCAGCAGTGGCCTTGGTCGGGGCCTTGGCCGGGGCCGGGGCCGCGATTGGAGCCTTGGTCGGAGGCCTTGCGGGCGCCGGTTTCGCCACCGGTACCGGCTTCGGGGCTGGCTTTTCCTTCACCGGCACCAGGCGGACGATTTGCGGTGGGCCACGGTGGATGAGGGCCGTCGGCCCTTTCGGCAGCGTTGCGGGCGCCGAAGCGGGAGCCTGAGCAGGCGGCGTGGCGGGCGCAACGGCCCCACCTTCCGGGCTCTCACCCACGCCGACCGGCTTCCCGGCGAGTTGGGCCAAATGCGCCGCCCGCAGTTCCTCGGGTGTTGGCTCGTGGTCCGGAATCTCGCGCAAGTTCAGGTTGGCAATGCGCACCAGCGCCTCGCCGGAAAAACGGCCCTGCGGGTAACCCCGCAGGTACTCCTGATAGGAGTCGACGGAGTCGGCGAGTTCGGCCCGCTGCCATTCGCGGTCTTCATGCAACTCCACGAGACGCTTGCGTGCCGCGTCGGTCTCGGCACCATCGGGAAAGTGCCGCAGGAAATCTTCCCAGCCCACTACCGTGTCCGTCATGCGGGCGCGCTTGAAGGCCTGTTCTTCAGGGTTCGTGCAGCCGGCCAGCAAAGCCAGCGCCAACACCAAGGGGAGCATCGGTTTCATGCCGCCATCCTATCGACAAGACCACCACAAAGGCGTGGGTTCATTCAAGCTTTCTGCAGTTCATGCAGAACCTCGGTATCCACCCACGCTCGCCCATCCAGCGTCTCGAGAAAACCGCAATGCCCGCCGTGCGGCGTTGGCGTCACCTTCAGGAAGGGGTTGGCAGGCAACCGGCTCAGGTCCTTCGCGGGAATGATGGGATCGTCCAGCGCCGTGATGAGGCGGCACGGCACCTGCAGGCCGTCGAGAAAGCCATACACCAGCGCATAACCGCGCAGGTATTCGGCCATGGACTGGAAGCCCGTGTACTGGAGAACCAACCGTTCCGTCATACAGGTGAGGCCGCGCTGGGCCAGCAGTTCGCTGAAGTCGTAGCGCCCAGGGAAAGCCGACGACTTGCGTTCCAGCGAACGCGCCCACTTGCGGATGAAGTAGTGCCGGTAAATCCAAAGCCCCTTTTCCAGAGCGTCGAGCGTGGCAGCCGGGTCGAGAACCGGGCAGATGGCTACGGCCTTACGCAGCACAATGCCCGCTCCCGGCGCGCGCGCCGCGATACGCAGCGCGAAGTTGCCCCCTAGCGAATAGCCCACCAACGACAAGCGCTGCTCCGGCGCCCGGGCGGCAATGGCCTGGATGGCCCCGAGCATCTCGTCGAGACGGCAACTATGGAACAACTCTTCGTTCAGATGATGGGTATCGCCATGGTCGCGCATGTTCAAGCGAAACACGTCGAAACCCGCTGCCCACAGGCGGGCTGCCAACGACAGGATATAACTGGACTCAGCGCTCCCTTCCCAACCGTGGTGGAGCACGACCAAGTCGCGGGCAGGCGTGGTGTGCCGCGCATGGAAGCCTTGCAACCGCACGCCTCCACCAACCTCCAGCAGCACTTCCTCGCTCGCTGCCACCACGGCACGCGCACGCACCATCACCCGGCGCGTGCGGAAGCCGAGCGAGGGCAACATGCTCTGCAGGTGACGGTGCCGCAGCCAACGCGGCGGCCCGAAAGGTTGCTGGAACGGCATGGACTTAGAGCGGCTTAACTCTGCACCGCATCCGTCAGACGCACAGGTTCGCTACCCGGCAGGCTGGAGGCATAACCGGCACCCATCAAGCGCGACGGCGTAATGGCACCCGCCGGCGCCGGTTCACGCAGCAAACGCTCAGCAATGCCCAGCCCCGCGATAACGGTAACGGTGTAGCCGTTGGCGACAGCGAGATGGCCGGTAACGGTACGGCCGGCGGCATCGCGCACCTCACCCCACAGGAAGCTACGCGTAGTGGCACGCTGCTCGTCCGTGGGGCCGGGTGGCTGCGCGTCGATCTTGCGCTTCATATAGTTCTGTACGAACTTCAGACGCAGCAAAGGGCGCACCCAGTTCATACGCGCCAATGCCTTTTCACGGCCCGGCGACATCGGCAAATAGACTTCGATGTTCGGAATGCCCGTGGAGAAGTAAGCGGTGCTGACATCGCCCCAAGGAATGGTGACAGCGTGCAGCGCACCCGCCCCGTCACCGAAATCGACACGACGCGAACGATAGGCCAAGGGCACCGGCGTGATGACGCCAGCGGTGCGGACGCGCCCGCCGTAACCAAAACCTTCGGCCATGGTCTTGGCCGTACCGCGACTGAAGCCACCACCGCCCATGAAGCCCAGCGCCAGATGTGTGGCACCCGGCAATGCCGCGGCCAAGGACGCGGCGAGGCAGTCCGAGGGAACCACGTCGAAGCCCACGCCTGGGCAGACGACGATGCCTGCCGCACGGGCCTCGGCATCGCGC
Organism: Candidatus Planktophila lacus; assembly: GCA_943331345.2. GTDB lineage: Bacteria > Pseudomonadota > Gammaproteobacteria > Steroidobacterales > Steroidobacteraceae > CAIOHZ01. Next base: position 4,163 of record CALQLF020000153.1, read on the forward strand.
GCATGCGCCGCCTCGAACACGTCAATCTCGCCAGTGATGTCGAGATAGTGCGCGCGGGCCTGCAGGCAGGCTTCCACCATGGCCGCAGAAGTGGCCGAGAACGGCCCGGCGCAGTGCAACACCAAGGCCATGTCTGCGAGGGACCCAGCCGGCACGGCAGGC
>CALQLF020000154.1 GCA_943331345.2 Candidatus Planktophila lacus
CACAACGCCCAACGCAAAACACGCACGCGTGCCGGGCTCATGAGCAAGGTTCCTCTGCCTGAATGTGCAACGGGGTTAATGCTGCCACGCTCGCGCGTACCACCGGCCCGGGCTGATACAACCGCAACACCAACAGTAAGCCGCTGTTACCCGGTGTTGGTAACCAAGGTCCAGCAGCCGACGGGGTGGGTCCGGTCACCAACATCACTTGGCCGGGCGGCAACCCGGGCGAGGCGTTGTTGATGCTGTAGCGGTTTTGGGAGTCGGGGAACAAGAAGCGATCGTCGGCATAGGCGGTGACGCTCCACCAACGCGCAGCTGGCGCAGGCCCAGTGACGCGGTAATGACAACGGGCCAACAACGGCTTGCCCGAATCGTCCGTGGACGCGACGTAGTAAATGGTTTCCTCGGGCCCGAGCGCCAGCAATCCACCAAGCGCTACGCGCGCGCGCGTGTAAGGGTCCGCATTCACGCTGCCGGCAAGTACCTGACTTTGCCATGCCCCCGCTGCGATGGTTGCACCCCCGCCGAAGCGCAGCACGCACCAGGCACTGCCGAGGCCAACGACCAGCGCCGAGAGACAAAACCAAAAACGCGAGGCGAACATGAGCGAAGTGTGACCCGGCGACATACCGCGCACAACCGGGCAACCCAACCGGGCACCGCGATCGAGCCGTTTAGAGAGCCCCAAAAAACAACGGGCCGCAACGCTTGCACGTTGCGACCCGGAGGTTTGGCTGGGGAACTAGGATTCGAACCTAGATTAGAGGAGTCAGAGTCCTCTGTCCTGCCGTTAGACGATTCCCCAAGAACCGGTGGCGGCGAGAATCAGCGCTTGCTGAACTGCGTACCGCGGCGGGCCTTGCGACGGCCGACCTTCTTGCGCTCGACTTCACGAGCGTCGCGGGTGACGAAGCCGGCGACACGCAGCGACTTGCGCAGCGTCTCGTCGTAGCTCATCAGGGCGCGAGTGATGCCGTGACGGATGGCGCCGGCCTGGCCGGTGATGCCACCGCCCTCGACCGACACGGTGATGTCGAACTTGTCGCGCATCTGCACCAGTTCCAGCGGCTGGCGCACGATAAGGTGCCCCGTTTCGCGACCGAAGAACTGCTCGAGCGTGCGCTCGTTGATGACGATGTTGCCAGTGCCGGCGGTGAGGTACACGCGGGCGGTGGACGTCTTGCGGCGGCCGGTGCCGTAATAAGTAGTGGGCATTGAGCGATTTCCGTTTGGGATTCGGTGGGGCGCGCTTTACGCGAGCTCGACAGCCTTGGGCTGCTGCGCTGCGTGCGGGTGAGCGCCGCCGGCGTACACGTGCAACTTCTTGAACATGCGACGACCCATGGGGCCCTTCGGCAGCATGCCCTTGATGGCGAACTGCAGGACGCGTTCCGGATGCTCCTTCAACAGCTTCTCGAGCGAAATGCTCTTGATGCCGCCGATGGCGCCCGTGTGGTGGTAGTAGAACTTGTCCGTGAGCTTGTTGCCGGTAACAGCAATCTTCTCAGCGTTCACGACAATGATGTTGTCGCCCACATCCGCATGCGGAGTGAACAAGGCCTTGTGCTTGCCGCGCAGGCGCATGGCAATGGCGGTCGACAAGCGACCCAGGTTCTTCCCAGCAGCATCCACCACGAGCCAATCGCGGCGGGCATTCTGGGCGTTCGCAAACACCGTCTTCATCGTGAACCTCTACAACGCTTGCTCCCGGACCGGACCCGTAAAGCGGGCCTCGGCGGTGCCGGGGGCAGGAAAGACCGCGAATAATACAGGCACTTCCCGGCGTTTGCAAAGCCCCCTGACGAGCAACCGCATGCAGAGTGTAAACTCCTGCCCAGCAAGGAGTTTTTTTGATGCACCCCAGCCTGTCCGCCCGCGACCGCCTCATCTGCCTCGCCGACGACGCCCTGCGCATGCTCGCGGGGGGCAACGGGGGGCGTGAAGCGCACCGCACCGGGCGCCCCTGCCCAACGCCGGCAGCGGACGCCTCTCATCAGGAACCGGAAGGGGCCGCGCGGCAGCACGCCGCGGCGCTGATGCGCGTCAATCATGCCGGGGAAATTGCGGCGCAAGGCCTTTATCACGGTCAATCCCTCACCGCGACAGACCCCGCGGTGCGCGAGCACCTGCGCAGTGCCGCCCGCGAAGAAGGCGACCATCTGGCCTGGTGCCGCGAACGCCTGACGGTACTCGGCGACCGACCCAGCCTGCTCGACCCCCTGTGGTACTCGGGCGCGGTGGCGATGGGCGTGCTCGCAGGGCTCGTGAATGACCGGACCAGTCTGGGTTTTGTCGTGGAAACCGAAAGACAGGTCGAGGCGCATCTGACCGAACATTTAGAAGCCCTACCGGCCGGCGATACCGCGGACCGGGCCGTCGTGGCGCAGATGCGGGCCGATGAAGCGGCCCACGGCGCGGCTGCCCGTGACTGCGGCGCAGCGGAACTGCCCTCACCCGTCCGCGCCGCCATGCGCGTGGCCGGCAAGGTCATGACCACGGTGGCCTACCGCGTCTGAAAGGTTCTGCAAGGTTGCCGATAACCCTAAATATAGTGTGTGGCTTCGTGGGGCAATGCAGCCGCCTATTGCCACACGACATAATATGTTCTAAAACAACGGCTACTGAAATCAACCGTCGGCTGTTTCTAGGCTGCCAGGGGACATGAAAAATGGATGAAGGTACTCGGATCCTCCACGAACTGCCGGCCATCGGCCGCTTTCTGGGCTACTGCCGCATTCGTTCGGTACCCTCCAAGACCGTCATCATTCACGCCGGGGACCTCCCCGACGTCCTCTACTACGTCATCTCCGGCTCTGTCGAAGTGATGATCGAGGACGAAGAAGGGAATGAGATGGTGCTGGCCTACCTGAGCAAGGGCCAGTTCTTCGGCGAAATGGGTCTGTTCCACGAACAGCCCACGCGTAGCGCTTGGGTGCGCACCCGCCAAAGCTGCGAACTTGCCGAAATGACGTACCAGCGCTTCCGCCAGATTGCCGCGGAAAGCCCGGGCCTCATCTTCGAACTGGCCACGCAGCTAGCCACACGCCTCGACCGCACCAATCGCAAGCTGGGCGATCTCGCGTTCGTCGATGTCACCGGCCGCGTGGCGCACGCCATCATGGATCTGTGCAACGAGCCGGAAGCCATGACGCATCCGCAGGGCATGCAGATCAAGGTGAGCCGTCAGGAACTGTCGCGCCTCGTCGGTTGCTCGCGCGAAATGGCGGGCCGCGTGCTGAAGGCGCTGGAAGATCAGGGCCTGCTGAAGGCCACCGGCAAGACCATCGTGGTGTTCGGCGCCCGTCCGAAGCCGCGTCAGAAGCCTGGCCTCATGCCGCCGCGCGACGTGAAGGCCCTGAAGGCCGCTGCCGCGGGCTAACTCCTGTCGGGAGCAAGCTCCCTCCTACAATGAATTGATGCCGGCTCGATGTGGAATTGATGCCGGCCTGATGTGGGAGGGAGCTTGCTCCCGACTATTCACCCGAAATGAATTGATGCCGGCCTGATGTGGGAGGGAGCTTGCTCCCGACTCTTCAGCCAATCGGCTTAGCCAATGGATTGGCGCATCGCCGCGATGGTCGTGGCGTAATCCGGCGAATTGAAGATGGCCGAGCCGGCCACGAAAGTGTCGGCGCCGGCCGCCGCGATAGCGGCGATGTTGTCTTCTTTCACGCCACCATCAATTTCCAAGCGCACCGCGCGGCCACCCGTCGCCACCTGCGCATCTATGCGCGCACGCACGGCGCGCAGCTTGTCCAGCGTCGCCGGAATGAACTTCTGGCCGCCAAAACCCGGGTTCACGCTCATCAATAACACCAGGTCCAGTTGCGGCAGCGTGTGGTCCAACCAAGCGAGCGGCGTGGCCGGGTTCAAGACCAAGCCCACCTGACAGCCCTCACCGCGAATGAGCCCGATGGTGCGGTCTACATGGTTGCTCGCCTCCGGATGGAAGCTGATGAGCGAGGCGCCGGCCTTGGCGAAATCGGGCACCAGACGGTCCACCGGTTCCACCATCAGGTGCACGTCGATAGGCGCTTTGACGCCATGCTTGCGCAAGGCCTCGCAGACCAGCGGGCCAATGGTGAGATTCGGTACGTAGTGGTTGTCCATCACGTCGAAGTGCACCCAGTCCGCGCCGGCGGCCAGCACGGCGTCCACATCGGCGCCAAGCGCAGCGAAGTTCGCAGACAAGATGGACGGAGCGATGACGGCAGGCTGACGCGCGGACATGGGGGGCCTCGGCTGGGATAGCTTCCGCAGCGGCACCTGCCGCAGCGCAGGCGCGAA
>CALQLF020000155.1 GCA_943331345.2 Candidatus Planktophila lacus
CCTACGGCGAGGCCAACCCGCTCGTGGCCGCGCGTCTGGTGGCCACCGCCGCCCTGCAGCGGCAGGAGAGCCGCGGCGGCCACTACCGCAGCGACTACCCCGAACCCAACCCCCAAGGAACCGCCCGTGTTGCCTGAACTGCTGCTGGAACCGCTGGTGCGCGCTGCGCTGCTGGAAGACCTGGGCAGCGGCGGCGACGTGACCGCCAGCCTGATGCGCGCCGACGAGACGCTGGAGGCCCGCTTCGTGGCCCGCGAAGGCGGCGTGCTGGCGGGCCTGCAGGCCGCGCAACTGGCCTGCCGCTTGGTGGACCCGGCGCTCGAGTTCACGCCGCTGCTCCCCGAAGGCGCGGCGCTGCAGCCCGGCACCGTGCTGGCACGTATCCGGGGCGCGGCTGGCAGCGTACTCACCGCTGAGCGCACCGCCCTGAACTTCATGACCCACCTTTCTGGCGTGGCCACGCTGACGCGCGCCTTCGTGGACGCTGTGGCCAGCGCCCGCACCCCGGAAGGCCACCCGGTGCGCATTGCCGCCACCCGCAAGACCCTGCCGGGCCTGCGCGTTGTGCAGAAGGCCGCCGTGGTGGCCGCGGGCGGCATGCCCCACCGCTACGGGCTGGACGACGCGGTGCTGATCAAGGACAACCACATTGCCGTGTGCGGCAGCGTGGCTGAAGCCCTGCGCCGCGCCCGTGCCGCCGCCGGCCACATGCGCGTGGTGGAAGTGGAGGTGGATTCGCTGGCGCAGCTGGACGAAGCCCTGCCCGAGCGCCCCCACGTGGTGCTGCTGGACAACTTCACCCTCGAGGACCTGAGAACCGCCGTGGCCCGCACCGCTGCGCTGGGCGCCGGCCGCCCCCTACTGGAGGCCAGCGGTGGCGTGAACCTGGGCACCGTGGCCGCTATCGCCGCCACCGGCGTGGACGTGATTAGCGTCGGCGCCCTGACCCACTCCGTGCGCGCGCTGGACATAGGGCTGGATGCGGGAGGTTGACTCCCAGACCCTAGCCCGCGATGATATGCGGCTCCCCGGAATGGCCAACCGTCCCCGGGGCCCGGCGGTTTCCTCCGGCACGTGGCTAGGTAGCTCAGACGGTTAGAGCACGGGATTCATAACCCCGGGGTCGAGGGTTCGATTCCCTCCCTAGCCACCATATCCAAAACGGGGCGCACCTCCCTCTACGGCCGATGCGGATTGGACCCGACAGAGCGGCTATTCCCATCCATTCCGTGCAGCCAATCGTCGGCGAGCGCAGACCCGCCGTCACCAAACACCACGCATCGACTTGCCAGACGACTTTCCATGAGCGATATTCGCTATTCGCGAATCACGAATATGGGTAAGGAATGGAGCTGAAGCCGCAAGACTTGCTGGTGCTGCTGAAGGTGGCTGCGCACCCGCCGCAGAGATGGACCTACGCCGGATTAGGTGAAGCCCTGTCGCTTAGCGCTTCGGAGGCGCACGCCAGCGTCAAGCGTGCCGTGGCCTGCGGACTGGCCGTGGCGCCGGCGCGCGGCGAGTGGTCCCCTCTGCGCCCCCAATTGCTTGAATTTCTGCTGCATGGCGTGCGTTACGTGTGGCCAGCCACGGCCGGCCCGGTCAAGCGCGGCGTGCCTACGGCGTTTGGCACCGAACCCTTGGCGAACCTGCTGAGGGCGGAGCCAGGCGATGCGCCTGTGTGGGCCCATCCGGAGGGTGGCAGCAGAGGGCCCACGCTATCGCCGCTTTACCGAAGCGCACCGCAAGCTGCCCTGTCTGACCCCGCTCTGCACCGTTTGCTCGCGCTCGTCGATGCCCTGCGCACGGGTCGCGCCCGAGAGCGGAGGTTGGCCGCCGAACTGCTTCAGACCGAGCTGAACTTGGACCAGGAAGTTGGCGACCATGACCATCTCTGATCCCAACCTGCCGCATTTGCGGTGCATCGCGCAAGCACTGGGTCACCTTCGCGAGCAGGTGGTCTTCGTTGGCGGTGCCGTGGCGGGGTTGCTGATTACTGACCCCGCGGCAGAAAAAGTGCGCGCTACGCGCGATGTGGATGCTTTGGTGAGTACAGCCCGCGGAAATTTCCATTGAATAGAGAAGCAATTGGCGCTGCAAGGGTTCGCGCCCGACTCGACTAGCGATGTGATTTGTCGTTGGATTCATCGAGACTCCGGTTTGCAGTTCGACCTGATGCCGGTGGAGACCGAGGTCCTCGGATTCTCAAACCGTTGGTATCCGTATGCTGCGGAGACCGCCGTTCTCGTGGATGTAGGCGAGGGCATTGTCGTTCGGCTGGTCAGCGCCGTGGCGTTCGTAGCTACCAAGCTCGAAGCGTTTGCCGATCGTGGTGGCGGAGATTTTCTGCTCAGCCACGATCTCGAGGACGTAATGAACATCGTGGACGGTCGTGAGGAGTTGGTCGCCGAATTGGCCGCTTCCCCTGCGGAGCTTCGCCAGAGCGTTGCGGATGCCCTTGCGGCCCTATGCGCTCAGCCCGGATTTCTGAACGCACTACCGGGTCTGCTGACTGACCCGGGGCGGGCGGCTCTCGTGCTGGCGCGTTTGACGAGAATGAGCGTTTGACGTCAGTTCGGGTGGTGTTGAAACTCTAGCCGCAAGCTTCAACGTGGGTTCGGCGCTTTTGCTGGCGTCATCCAATGGCCTCCATGAAGGGGCGCATCACATTGGCCACTCGGCAGGTTTCGGCCGAGCGCCAGATGTCGTCCATGGTTGCTTTTTTGGACGACCTGGCGTTCTTCAGCGCCTCGATGGCGACATCAAGGCCAATCTTGTTGCGGTGCTTGAAGCAGGCAGAACACGGCCTGCGGCACCTTGGCGGCAACGGCCGCAAAGCTTTCGTGCTCCGAGCCATGCGAACCCGCTCGCCGGTAGACGCCACGCGCGACCTTTTCCAGTTGGCCGGAGGCTGTCAGGCGCGCGAGAGCGACTCGGGGTGCCCCGATGGTGTCCAGATCGCGGGCGCGCAGCATGCCTCGTTGGCCGGCCAGATCGAGAATGCGCTGGTAATGGGTGCGGTTTGGCATGTGCGAAATATGTTCCTTAAATTCGTCTAAAACAAGAATTCGACGAATTAAAGTAACTTCGCGTTTCCGGTACTTGCAGACGCTAACTTCAGGTCCAGTCACACCTGCAGTTTGGGGTGGTTGTTCCGAACAACATCCGGAAGCCAAAGCTTGAACAGCGTACGCGGGTTGGCTAGACCCAGTTCTCAAGTTCTAGTGCAGGAACGCGCTCGAACTCCGCTAAGTTGTTCGTCACCAGCACCAAGCCTTCGCTGCGTGCATGGCCAGCGATGTGCAGGTCATTGACCCCTATCGGTCGGCCCAGTTTTTCCACGTGGGCCCGGATGGCGCCGTAGTGTTGGGCGGCTTTGACGCCATAGGGCAGAACCTCCAAGCGGGCGCAAAAATCTTCGATGACCAACAGGTTGTCGCTGGCACGGCTGCTTTTCTCCGCGCCGTGCAGGAGTTCCGCCAACGTGATGGACGAAATGGCCATGCGACTGGCATGGGTGTTGAATTTAGCCAAGACCTCCACTGGACGCCTTTTCAAGACGTAGATGACGATGTTGGTGTCGAGGAGGTACCGCAACATTCAAAGTGTTTCGCGTTCAGGCTGGTGTTGGCTCGCGCGCTCGGGCAGAAAGTCGTCACTTACCGCCGGGCCGTTCAAAAAGAAGCTGTCCCACGTCTGTCCGACGGGAGCGATGATTCGCTCATTTCCCTTGATGCGAATGGCCACCTGGCGTACCCCTTCGGGAAGACGCACGTCGACGGGCAGGCGGATAGCCTGAGTGCGGTTATTGACGAACACGGTGCCGATGGCCATGGAAAGTTCTCCCCGAAGGTATATGGCAGAAGTATACGGCGCATGGGGCTGCGGCGCTACGGCAATGAAAAAGTGGCCGGGTAATCCCTTCACCGGATCGCTGCGCGGCCGGGCGGTTCCTCGGCGCCGCGTTCCAGGCGTTAATCTCTACCCCAGTCACTCTTTCAACTTCGGGTAGCCACATGTCTGCAATGGCGCGGTTTCTGCTCAGCTTCCTCCGCGCCTGCGTCTCGTGGTTGCTGCTCGCGTGCCTGCCTGCGGCGGCGCTTGCGGCTACGTTCCAGAACCCCATCCTTGCTGGCTTCAAGCCCGACCCTTCCATCGTGCGAGTGGGGCCGGACTACTACCTCGTCAATTCCAGTTTCGAGTATTTCCCGGCGCTGCCCATCCACCACAGTCGCGACTTGGTGAACTGGGAACTGGTGGGCTATGCCGTGAACTCTCCC
>CALQLF020000156.1 GCA_943331345.2 Candidatus Planktophila lacus
CCCCATCGGTCCCTCGGATGAGGGTGGCCCTGTCATTGCCCGTTTCCTGAACTCCATCTGGATGGAGCGCGGGCTTTCGGAAAACACCCTGTCTGCCTACAAGGCGGACCTGCTGACGCTGGCTCGCTGGCAGAAGGCGGAAGGGCGCGGCATCGAAACCACCGTGCGGGACGAACTCAAGGATTACATCGCCTGGCGGGTAGACCAAGGCGCCCAACCCCGTTCTACGGCTCGCCAGTTGTCGAGCTTCCGGCGTTTCTTCCGGTTCCTGGTGCGCGAAGGCGCCCTTCCCGAAGACCCGACCACCCAGATTTCCACCCCGAAGATTGGTCGTTCGCTGCCTAAAACCATGGCAGAGACTCAAGTTGAGGCGTTGCTTCGGGCGCCGGAAACCTCCGAACCGCTTGGCCACCGGGACCGCACCATGCTGGAGGTGCTCTATGCCACCGGTCTGCGCGTTTCCGAACTGGTCAGCCTGAAACATTCGCAGGTGAACGTACCGCAAGGCGTCCTGCGCATTGTGGGTAAGGGCAACCGCGAGCGTCTCATTCCGCTCGGCGACGAAGCCGTGCACTGGCTAGTGGAGTTCCTGCGCGCACCGCGCGCGGAAATTCTGCTGGACCGCACCACCGATTATCTCTTCCCCACGCGCCGTGGCGATCGCATGACGCGGCAAGCCTTCTGGCACATCATCAAGCGCTATGCCCTGAAGGCTGGCGTGGAGATGGCTTTGTCGCCGCATACGCTGCGCCATGCTTTTGCCACTCACTTGCTGAACCACGGCGCCGACTTGCGGGTGGTGCAGATGCTGCTGGGCCATAGCGACCTGTCGACCACCCAGATCTATACCCATGTGGCGCGTCGCCGCATGAAGGACGTCCACGGTCAGCATCACCCGCGTGGCTGAGTGGCGGGTGAGTGGCGGGTGATTGACGGGCGATTGGGGGTTAAACTGCCCGAGCCGTTTTCCCCCGGCCCGGCTTGATTGCGCGCTCTGCCGGCCCGCTCACCGAAGGACTCCCATGTTGTTTTCCAGTCGCTTGCGTACCTTGGCCACCGTGTCTTGCGCATCGGTGGCTTTCGCCGCTGTTGCGTTCGCTACTACTCGTGGTGACGAGTCCGTCGCCGGTGAAGCCGCCGTGGTTGCGGCGTCCGCACCTGCCAAGGGCGCCGCAGTCGCCCCGGCCACGCCTGTTTCCCGTGCCGAAATTGCCAAGCGTTTTGGTGCTCAGTCCGCGAACGTCCGCGACACGCCCATTCCTGGGCTCTATGAAGTGAGCGAAGGCACGGAAGTGTTGTATGTGTCTGCCGACGGCAACTACATGCTCTCGGGCGAACTGTTCGAATTGGCGAGCCGCAACAACCTCACGGACGCGCGCAAGGCAGGTATTCGCAAGAGCTTGCTGGCCGCTGTGCGTGACGAGGACACCATTCCGTTCCTGGCACCGAAGCCGAAGTACGAACTGTATGTATTCACCGATGTGGACTGTGCCTACTGCCGGCGGCTGCATGGCCACATGGCTGAACTGAACGGCATGGGGATTAGCATTCGCTATCTGGCGTTCCCGCGGACGGGGCTGGGCACGGAAAGCGCGCGCAAGGTCGAGTCGGTATGGTGTTCCACCAATCGCCAGCAGGCGCTGACCACTGCCAAGACGGGCGCGAATGTGGCAACAGGTACCTGCAAGAACCCCGTGAAAGCGCAGTACGAACTAGGTGCCGCTGTGGGGCTGGAAGGCACGCCGGCGCTTTACACGAAAGACGGCATGAACATTCGCAATGGTTCGCCGGAAGATATTTTGGCGCAGTTGCAGAAGGGCGGCTGACGCCGCCCTGCTAGGCCACTGGGAGCGCTTGGCGCTCCAGGGGTTTCCTCAAGGGCGCTTAGCGCTCCAGCAATTTCAACTTGTTCGGCTTGCCCTTCCACTCGTCCGCGTCGGCGGGGGCGGGCTTCTTTTCCGTGATGACCGGCCACAGGCGCGCCAATTCGGCATTCAGCGCCTTCATGTGCGCTTGGCCGGCAGGCAGATCTTCTTCCGAGACAATCGCCTCGGCCGGGCATTCGGGTTCGCACAAGGTGCAGTCGATGCACTCGTCCGGGTCGATGGTGAGGAAGTTCGGGCCTTCATGGAAACAGTCCACAGGGCAGACTTCCACGCAGTCCATGTACTTGCACTTGATGCAGTTTTCGGTGACGACGAACGCCATCTGGGCAACTCCGGAGATAAGTCTGAGGCGGTAGTGCCCGAAACGAGCAAGCCACCGCGCGCGTTATTTTGCCATAGCCGCAGGCAAGGCCGTGCGGCGGTCGAAGGTGGTGTAGTGGTGGTTGTCCACGCCGGCCGCGCGGTCCTGCAGCCAGTGGCGCAAGGTGAAGTCCACGCTGGGGAAGGCCAGTTGCCCCCAGGGGATATCCTCGGGGCGTACCAGGAGGGTTTGCAGGCTCTCGCTACCCACCCCGAATTCCGGGTTGGCGAGCGTGGCGCGGAAGTTCACGTGCACCTGGTGGGCATGTAGGACGTGCACCACGCTCAGCAGGGAACCCACCACCACTTCGGCGTTGGCTTCCTCGCGGCATTCGCGGGCCGCGGCTTGTTGAAGTGTTTCGCCGTTTTCCATGAACCCGGCGGGGAAAGTCCAGAAGCCCAGCCGCGGCTCGATGGCGCGCTTGCACAGCAGCAAGCGGCCTTCATGCTCTGGCACACAGCCCAAGATGAGCTTCGGGTTTTCGTAGTGGACGAGGCTGCAACTAGTGCAGACGTAGCGCGGCAGGGCGTCCCCGGGCGGGACACGGACCTCGACCGGCTGCGCGCACTCGCTGCAAAACTTCAAGGCAGCCTCGTCCAGAGAAAGGGTGGTGCCGGGAGTGGGAATCGAACCCACACGCTTTTCACGGCGCCGGATTTTGAGTCCGGTGCGTCTACCAGTTCCGCCATCCCGGCACGGATGAGGGGGCGCATGCTAGCACAGCAAACGCCCCGCTGCCTGTTTCCTAATGAATGCTGCGGTGACGCGTTTCCGGCAGGAACAGCAGCATGACCACGGCGGCCACCGTGGCGAAGGTGACTGGATACCAGAGGCCGTACAGGCTGTCGCCATTGGCCAGCGTCAGCGCGTAGGCCGTAGCGGGCAGGAAACCGCCTACCCAACCGGTACCGATGTGGTACGGCAAGGACAGCGCGGTGTAGCGGATGTGCGCCGGGAACAGTTCCACGAGGCAGGCCGCCTGCGGGCCGTAGAGGGCCGTAGCGGCGACCACGAGGATGAGCAGCAGGCCGATCGCCCGCGGGAAGTCGATGTCCTGTGGCTTGGCGGATTCCGGATAGCCGCCGGAGGCAAGCGCCGCGGTCATCTGCGCCTTCAGCGCCTCGGGTGTGGTCGTGGCGCCTACGGCTGTGGCCGTGGTACCCACCATCACCATGATGTCGGTGTTGCCCGGGGTCGGGGCAGCCAACTGGTAAGGCACACCCCGCTTCGCCAGTGCTTCGCGCACACGGTCGCACTGGGTAACTGCCTTGGCCGCGGCCACCGGGTCGAACTGGGTGGTGCAACCGGCCGCATCGGCTTGAACGACCACGGGTTGCGTCGCCACGGCATGTGCCAATACCGGATGCGCCGCCTCGCGCAGCCCGGAGAACACCGGGAAGATAGCCACGGCCGCCAAGACGATGCCGAACAGCATGACGGGCTTGCGTCCAACGTGGTCCGACAGCTTGCCGAAAAACACATACAGCGGTATCGACACCACCAGCACGGTGAGCAGGATGAGGTCGGTCTCGCGGGGCGGCACCTTCAGGATGCGCTCCAGAAAGGACTGCGAATAGAAGAAGGTGGTGAACCAGATGGCGCCCTGCGCAATCATCATGGAGAACAGCGCCAGAATGGCGAGCTTCAGGTGACGCCACTGGCCGAACGATTCGCGGATGGGCGACTTGGAGCGCGTATTGCCCTTGCGCAGCGTTTCGAACACTGGGCTTTCATGCAGCTGCAGACGAATCCACAAGGACGCGGCCAGCAGGAAGCCGGACAACAGGAACGGGATACGCCAGCCCCACACCGCGAAGGCTTCTTCGCCGGTGAGCGTGCGCACGCCCAGCGTCACCAGCATGGCGGCGCCAAGGCCGATACTGGCTGCCGGACCGATGAAGCTGGTGAGGTAGCCGCGCTTGGCATGCCGGGCGTGTTCGGCGATGTAGATGGCGGCACCACCCCATTCACCGCCCAGCGCCATGCCCTGCAGGATGCGCAAGAACACGAAGAGGACTGGCGCGAGGAG
>CALQLF020000157.1 GCA_943331345.2 Candidatus Planktophila lacus
ACCCGTTGGGCTGCCTCGGCCACCAGCAAGTACAGCGCCATGAACACTGCGCTCGCCACGGCCAGCAGGTTCCCTAAACTGACGCCTGCCGAAATTTCACCGCCCACCAAGACGACGATGCCGGCGGCAGCCAGCAGCAAAGCCGCCCATTGGCGCGGCTGCGGCCGGCGCCCGAGAACTGCCCAGCCGACCAGCAGTACCCACACGGGTGTGGAGTCCGCCAGCAGCGTGCTTTCCGCCACGGTGGTGTACCCGAGCGAAGTAATCCAAGTAGCGAAATGCAGCGCCAGCAACAAGCCACAGGCGGTGGCTTGCCAGCGTGCGCGGAGGACATCTCGAGCAAGGTGGGACTCAGCGGCCGGCGCTGGCCGAAACCGATGCCACACCGCCCGCGCCAGCCAGACGATGAGCGTCGCGAGCGTTACCCGCCACGCGGTGACTGCCAAAGCGGGCATGGCGGCCCAGCGGGCGAACAGGCCACCGAAAGAAACCGACAGCAGGGCAACGGCCAGCACCAGTCCCGGCGGCAACGGGCCTGGCCGCATGCGAGTGTTAGCCGCGCGGCGTGCGCACTGCCATGGCGGGGCGCAGGCGCTCGTCCAAAGACGTCAGCAGGCCTTCCGTGGTCGGCCAGTCGATGCAGGCGTCGGTGACGGAAACGCCATACTTCAGTTGCGACAGGTCCGCCGGGATAGGCTGGCTGCCCCAGTGCAAATGGCTTTCCAGCATGAGGCCGACGATGGAACGGTTGCCCTCCACCACCTGGTTGGCGCAGTTCTCGGCCACCAAGGGCTGCAAGCCCGGGTCTTTGTTGGAATTGCCATGGCTGCAGTCCACGACAATGTTCGCCGGCAGCCCTGCCTTGCGCAGTTCCTGCTCCGAAAGCGCAATGTTCACGCTGTCGTAGTTGGTACGCCCGCCGCCGCCGCGCAGCACGAGGTGGCCGTGAGCATTGCCACGGGTACGCATCACGGCGCTCTGACCGCTCTCGGTAATGCCGAGGAAATGGTGCGGGCTACGCGCGCTTTGCAGCGCATTGATGGCCACCGACAGCGAACCGTCCGTACCGTTCTTGAAGCCCACGGGCGTCGACAGCCCGCTGGCCATCTCGCGGTGCGTCTGGCTTTCGGTGGTGCGGGCGCCGATGGCGGTCCATGTGACGAGGTCGCCCAGATACTGCGGCATGATGGGGTCCAGTGCCTCGGTGGCGGCTGGCAACCCGTTTTCCGCGAGCCACAGCAGCAGTTCGCGCGCCTTGGCAATCCCCTTCTCGATATGGAAGGAATCGTCCATGTCGGGGTCGTTGATGAGGCCCTTCCAGCCCACCGTGGTGCGCGGCTTCTCGAAGTACACGCGCATGATGACGAACAGCGAATCCTGAACGCGGCTCGCCAGTTCCTTCAGACGCAGCGCATATTCCTTGGCAGCGGCGATATCATGGATGGAGCAAGGGCCCACCACCACGAACAGGCGCGGATCACGGCCTTCCAGAATGGCGCGCACGGTTTCGCGCGAGCGGTAGACGAATTCTTCGATGCCCTCGGGCTGCGGCAGTTGCTGCTTCACCTCGGCGGGCGTGGGCAACACATCGGCGGCAAGAACATTCGTATCGACAAGACGGGTAGACATCAGCGAGCCTTCAGCAGCGTTTCATGATCCAAACGCGTGAAGTATACCCGCCCGGGGGTGCCTTCAGCCGAACACCCAGTCCGGCACACCCTGCCAGCCTCGGGTGAGTTCCTTGTCGAGCACTTTCCAGTCCGGTTCGTGCTGGCCCACCGTGGCCCAGAAGCGGTCCGAATGGTCCATGTGGCGCGTGTGGGAAAGCTCGTGGATGAACAGGTAACGCACTACCGCCGGCTGCTGAAACAGCAGGCAGACGTTCAGGCTGATGGTGCCCGAACGCGAACAACTGCCCCAACGGGTGCGTTGGCGACGCACCTGTGCGCGTGAATAGGCAAAGCCTTGGTGAATAGCCACCTCGGCCAACCACGGCACCAAACGCCGCTTGCCGGCGTCCAGCAACCAGTGGTGCAACACGGGCGTGGCGGTTTTCCAATCCAAGGGGCCGCGGTAATGCAAACCGCCCTCGCCTTCAATGATGCTCGGCCTGCCGGTGGCAACGGACCAGTGCAATTGCAACCGCTCTGCCGTAGCGCGCAAGTCGATATGTTCGGGCAGCTTGCGCGCCGCAGGCAAGCGCGCCCGGAACTCCTCGACCTTCGCATCAATCCAGCGCCGATGGCGCGCCACGAAGCCCTCAATGGCCTTCGGGCTAGTGCGCGGCGGCACCACAATCTCCACGCGGCCGCCCGGGTACACGCGAACCGTCAGGCGGCGAGTACGCCCACTGACTTTCACTTCCCACGTCGGCTCCGTCGGCTGCACGTCGAACAGCGACAGCTGATCGCTCCGTTCAGGGACGGGGCTGGCGGGCAGACCATGGCGGGGCTTCATGGCGGATGACTTTACAGGCGCGCGGCCAGTTCCGTGCCTTCGCGAATGGCACGTTTGGCGTCGAGTTCTGCGGCGAGCGCAGCCCCGCCAATGATGTGCACGGGTTTGCCGGCAGCGCGCAAAGGCGCTTCCAGTTCACGCAGCGGTTCCTGGCCGGCGCAGACAACGACATGGTCAACGTCCAGCACCTGCTCGCTGCCCCTTGCCCGCAGGTGCAGGCCGGCGTCGTCGATCTTCAAGTACTCGACGCCACCCCAAGCCTGCACGCCGCGTCGCTTCAATACGGCCCGGTGAATCCAGCCCGTGGTCTTGCCGAGGCCCTTGCCGGGCGAGCCTTCCTTGCGCTGCAGCAGCCAGACCTGCCGCGCCGAAGGCAACCGCGAAGTGGGCGAACCCACGAGGCCACCCCCCACCTCGGCTTGCGGGTCGATGCCCCACTGCGCGAGGAAGGCGGGAATGGTGGCTGGGTGCGCCTCATCCGCGGGGTGCGTGAGAAATTCCGCGACGTCGAAGCCAATGCCACCGGCGCCGATGATGGCCACGCGTGGCCCCAGCGTGACACGCCCGAGCAGCACGTCCAGATAGCCGACCACCTTCGCGTGGTCCGCCCCCGGCAAAGCCAACGGGCGCGGCGTGACGCCAGTGGCCAGTACGACTTCGTCTGCGCCTTGCAGGGCCGAGGCATCCACTCGCTGCCCCAGCTGCACGTCCACTTTCAGCTCATCAAGACGCGTCCGGAAATAGCGCAGCGTCTCGTGGAACTCTTCCTTGCCCGGAATTCGCTTGGCGATATTGAACTGCCCGCCAATTTCGTTGGCACCATCGACCAGCGTGACGGTATGGCCGCGCTCCGCGAGCGTGGTGGCACAAGCCAAACCCGCCGGCCCGGCGCCCACCACGGTGATGCGCTTCGCCAATGCAGCCGGACGGACCACCAATTCCGTTTCGTACACCGCGCGTGGGTTCACGAGGCAAGATGCACGCTTCTGCTCGAACACATGATCGAGGCAGGCTTGGTTGCACCCGATGCAGGTATTGATAGCCGCGGCGCGGCCGGCAGCGGCCTTGTTCACGAACTCGGCATCGGCGAGCAATGGGCGCGCCATCGACACCATGTCGGAGTGGCCCGCCGCCAGTACCTGCTCCGCTATGGCGGGGTCGTTCATGCGGTTCGTGGACACCAACGGCACGCGTACAGCACTGCGCAGCTTGGCGGTTACCCAAGTGAACGCGGCACGTGGCACGGAAGTGGCGATCGTAGGCACACGCGCTTCGTGCCAGCCGATGCCGGTGTTGATGATGGTGACGCCCGCCTGCTCGAGGCCTTGTGCCAGCGCCACGATGTCTTCCCAGTCGTTGCCCTGCTCCACGAGGTCGAGCAGGGACAGACGAAAGATGATGATGAAATTCGGCCCTACCGCTTCGCGGATGCCGCGCACCACTTCCAGCGCGAGCCGGTGACGGTTCTCGCGGCTACCGCCATACTCGTCCGTGCGATGGTTGGTGCGCGGAGCGATGAACTGGTGCAGGAAGTAGCCTTCCGAACCCATCACCTCGACGCCGTCGTAGCCCGCTTCCTGCGCCAACGTCGCGCAGCGAATGTAGGCAGCACGTTGCCGGCGAACACCCCAAGTGGTGAGAGCACGCGGTGTGAAGCGACTGATGGGCGAACGGATGGCGCTGGCCGATACGCACAGCGGGTGATAGCCGTAGCGCCCGGCGTGCAGAATCTGCATGGCAATCTTGCCGCCTTCACGGTGCACCGCTTCGGTGACCAAGCGATGCCGCGGCACTTCCCGGCGCG
>CALQLF020000158.1 GCA_943331345.2 Candidatus Planktophila lacus
GACGCGTGACACCACGGCTTCCGTGGGCGGCTTGGGGGCGGCATTGCTCACGTTCCCTGCTCCATGGATTTGAGACGGCCAATCATGGCCTCGACGCGGGTGCGGACCTGCTCGTTCTTCTGCATGAGGGCCGAACGTTCCGCGCTCAGTGCATCTTGGCGCTGGCGCAGGGCACGATTTTCCTCACGGAGCAGATCCACCGCGCGCAGCAGTTCGTCCAGGCGGCGCTCGAGGCGCTTCAGTTCCTGTTCGATGGCGGTGGGGTTGGTGTCGCTCATGGGCGCATCTTGGGGCGCAGGCCTCGCGGAGTCAATGCGGCTGGCATACCCGTGCCTGCGGTAAGATGCAGGGATGGCCTCCATCGCCCCTTTTCATCATCTGGACCGCAGTTTCGCGGCGGCCGGCTCCCCGGTCGACGCGGCGGAAGCGCACGGCTGCCTGGCCGGTTCCCTCTGCGCGGTAGCGGCTTATCGCTTCGAACACTGGCTCGCAGAAGTCATGCCGGAAGAGGAAGACGCAGACGAGGACAGTGGCCTTGCGCTGGTGGCCTTGCTCGAGAACGTATTCCACGAGACCTCGCAAGCCTTGGGCGGGCAGTCCATGGAGTTCGCGCCGCTGCTGCCAGACGACGAAACGCCTTTGCCGCAGCGCGTGCGGGCGCTTATTTCCTGGTGTACGGGTTTTCTTTATGGCCTCGGTGCGGGCGGTTTGCCGGCGCCGGAGCGCATCCCCGGCGAGATAGGCGAGGTGTTGAAAGACTTCACCGAACTGACACGCGCTTCGGACCTAGAGCCTACGGTGGAAGAGCAGGAGTCCGCCGAGGCTGACTATGCCGAGCTCGTGGAGTATGTGCGCGCCGGTACACAGTTGGTGTTCGAAGAACTCGCGCCGCTGCGCGAGCGTGCGCTCGGGCTGGCAGCTGCCGGTGCGGCCCCGCGGCACTAGTGGTGCTGTCCTCATGAACGCCGTCCCGCCGCTGCTTGCCGCGCCACGTTTGCGCCGCGAAGAATTTGCGCGCCGCCGCCGGCAACTCATGAAAGAGATGGGCCCGGGTACCATCGCCATCCTGCCCGCGGCGCCGGTGCGGCATCGCAACAGCGATGTGGAGTACCAGTACCGTCAAGACAGCGACTTCTGGTACCTGACCGGTTTCGCCGAGCCGGAAGCGGTAGCGGTGTTGGTACCGGAACGTGAGCAGGGTGAGTTCATTTTGTTCGTGCGCGACCGGGACGCGGTCCGGGAACTCTGGGATGGCTCGCGTGCCGGCCCGGAAGGCGCCGTGCGCGACTACGGCGCCGATGATGCCTTTCCCATCAGCGACATCGACGAAATTCTGCCGGGCCTCATCGAGCGTTGCAGTGCGGTCTACCACTCGGTGGGCCTGAACCCCGAATTCGACCAGCGCATTTTCAGTTGGGTGAATGGCCTGCGGACCCAAGCCAAATTTGGTCTGCACACGCCGCAGGAGTTCGTGGCGCTGGACCACCCGTTGCATGAACAGCGGTTGGTGAAGAGCCGTGACGAATTGGGCTTGCTGCGCCATTCGGCATCCATTGCCGTGGGAGCGCATGAGCGCGCGATGCGTTTCGCTGTTCCCGGGCGGACGGAATATGAAGTGGCAGCGGAGCTGCTGCACGAGTTCCACCGCCACCGCGCCGACATTAGCTATTCGCCCATCGTGGGTGGCGGCGACAACGCCTGCGTCCTGCACTACCGCGACAATGGCGCCACGCTGCACGACGGCGACCTGCTACTCATCGACGCTGGCTGCGAGTACGAGTACTACGCTTCAGACATTACGCGA
This sequence comes from Candidatus Planktophila lacus, assembly GCA_943331345.2. Classification (GTDB taxonomy): domain Bacteria; phylum Pseudomonadota; class Gammaproteobacteria; order Steroidobacterales; family Steroidobacteraceae; genus CAIOHZ01. Next base: position 1,805 of record CALQLF020000158.1, read on the forward strand.
ACTTTCCCGGTGAACGGCCGTTTCACGAAAGCGCAGCGCGCCGTCTATGAACTGGTACATGCGGCCAATCTCGCTGCCATCGAACAAGTTCGGCCGGGCCGCCACTGGGACGAACCGCATATGGCGGCGGTGAATGTCATTACCGCTGGCCTCGTGGAGTTGGGGCTACTGCAGGGCAAGGTGCCGCAGTTGGTGAAGCAAGGCGCCTACCGCGAATTCTTCATGCACCGTACGGGCCATTGGCTCGGTATGGACGTGCACGACGTAGGCGAATACAAAGTGGCGGATGCTTGGCGCGAATTCGCTCCGGGCATGGTCACTACCATCGAGCCGGGCCTGTACTTCCCACCGGGCAACCAGCGTATTCCCGCCGAGTTCCGTGGCATCGGGGTACGCATCGAGGACGATGTGGCAGTGACGCGCGGCGCCCCAGAGGTGCTCACTGGCGCCTTGGTGAAGGACGCCGACGGCATCGAAGCGTTTATCGCCGCGGCCCGCCGATGAGCGCTACTGCCCCTGCGCCAGTGGTTGACTTGGCCATCGTTGGCGGTGGCATGGTGGGCGCCTGCCTGGCCTTGGCCTTGGCCGATACGCTAGCGGCTACTGGCCGCAAGGTCGTCCTGCTGGAGGCCACTCCGCCCGACACTGGCCAGAGCCCGAGCTTCGACGGTCGCACCTCAGCCTTGTCGAATGGCAGCCGTCGCATCCTCACCACGCTGGGCGTCTGGGAAGCGGTAGCGACGCAGGCGGCTCCCATCCATCGCATCCATATCAGTGACCGTGGCCGCTTTGGTGCCGCGCGTATCGACGCCAAAGAGCAAGGATTGGAAGCCATGGGCTATGTGGTGCCCAACCGCGCACTGGGCGCTGCCTTGTGGGCGCGACTGCAAGACCACCCGGCTGTCGAACTGCGTGCGCCATGCCGGGTGGTCGGCCTGGAACGCGCGCAAGAATGCGTGAACCTGATGCTCGACGATGGCACCACGCTCGCGGCGCGCTTGGTGGTGGCAGCCGATGGCGCGCAGTCCGCTGTCCGCGAAGCGGCCGGCGTGACAGCCACTGCCGATGACTACGGGCAGGTGGCCCTCATCACGCAAGTCTCCGCTGGCAAGCCGCACGCTGGCGTTGCCTACGAACGCTTCACCACTTCGGGTCCCATTGCCGTGCTGCCCTTGCCGCCGGCACTCGGGCACCAGCGCGTTGCGACGGTATGGACGCTGGCGCCCGCAGACGCGGCGCGCGTGCGGGCACTAGACGACGCGGCGTTCCTCGCGGAGTTGCAGCAGGCCTTCGGCTGGCGCCTTGGCTTGTTCAGTGCGCCCGGTGAGCGTTTGGCTTATCCGCTGGCGCTCGTGCAGGCCGCCTCGCTGGTCAGTGAACGGGTGGCCATCATCGGTAATGCAGCGCAAGGCTTGCACCCCATCGCGGGGCAGGGCTTCAACTTGGGCCTGCGCGATGCGATCACGCTGGCCGAGTGCGTTGCGGATGTGCTTGGGCCACCCGATGGCGATCCGGGCAGCGCTGCAGTGCTGCAGCGTTACGCCGCGTGGCGCGCTGCCGACCGTCGCTTGCTGGTGCGCTTCACCGATGGCTTGGTGAAGTTGTTCGGCGCCAAGCTCGGGCCGCTGCGTGCGGCACGCAGTTTGGGGTTGTCCTTGTTCGATGTGCTCCCGCCGGCGAAGGCGGCGATGTCCACGCTGTCCACGGGCGGTGGTGGCGAACTGCCGCGGTTGGCTCGCGGCCTGCCCTTACTTGCCGCCGTGCGTGCAGCGCGGGAGGCGACCCCATGAGCACCCAGCCGCGCACTGCGCGTCGCCAGACTCGCCGCGACGCCGATGTGTTGGTGGTGGGGGCTGGCGTGGTCGGCGCAGCCACTGCGGTGCTCTTGGCGACGCAGGCGGCGACTCGTGGCTTGAGCGTAGGTCTCGTAGAGCCGCGTGTGCCCGCCTTGCCGGCGCCGCACGCGGATTGGGACCTGCGGGTGTTCGCCTTGTCGCGGGCTTCACAGCGTCTGCTGGAGGCTTGTGGCGTATGGCCGCAAGTATTGCAGCGCGCCCATGCCTACCAAGGCATGCGGGTGTGGGACAGCGTCGATAAGGCCGATGGCCCCCGTGCGCTAACGTTTACCGCCGGCGAGATGGGCGAGCCTGACCTAGGTCACCTAGCGGAAGTGGCCACACTCCAGGCGGCTCTGCATGCGGCGGCGGTGCGCGCAGGTGTGCGGGTGTACGCCTCGGCGGTCGAGTCGTTCACGGCGGATGCCGAACGTGCGTTGGTGACGCTCGCAGATGGCACTACGCTGCGTACCGGTCTGGTGGTGGCGGCGGAAGGCGCCGATTCCCCGCTGCGCGAGGCAAGCGGTATTGCCACCAACCTGCGCGACTACCATCAGCGCGGTGTGGTGGCTTTTTTGCGTACCGAGCGCAGTCATGAAGATATTGCC
>CALQLF020000159.1 GCA_943331345.2 Candidatus Planktophila lacus
ATAATGGGAAATGGCTGTTTTATAGTGGGAAATGATGAAAACGGCGGCGCATACATAGGGAAATGATCTGTACAAGTGGGAAATTATTGAAACGGCGGCGCATACATAGGAAAATGACTATTTTATAGTGTAAAATGATGAAAACGGCGGCGCATACATAGGAAAATGCTCTACATAAGTGGTAAATTATAGAAACGGCGGCACATACATAGGGAAATGGCTATTTTATAGTGTAAAAAGATGAAAACGGCGGCGCATACATAGGAAAATGCTCTACACAAGGGCACGCACTCGATGTCAGCGCCGCTGGCGGCCTCGCGCAGACGATCGATCATGGGGCCGCTGGGCTCTACCGCCGTGATGCGATAGCCGGCCTGGGCCAGCGGGAGCGCCATGCGGCCCGTGGCCGCACCGAAGTCCACGATGCGTGCGCCCACTGGCACCAGCTCACACACCACATCGAGGGTGGTGTCGGTCAGCCAGTGATAGAACTCGCCGAAGTCTTCCTGGTAGACCAGGTCATAGACCGGCGCCATCGCATCGTGGGGACGTGTCATATCGCCAGGCTCGGCAGGACGCCGCAGGCCAACGCCCACGACATCCTGCTGGCCGGTTGGCGGTCAGCCGCCGTGCAGGCCCGTCTGCGGTGCCGGCGGCGGAGTCGTTGCCGGTACAGCCTGCGGCGGACCGGCCGGCCCGAAGGTCGGCGCAGGCGGCGAATTGCGCACGTCGTTGGCCAGCTTCGTGACCCAGGCGCGGATCGACTCGGCGTCCTGCGGCTTGAGCACCTTGGCAAAGGACAGCATGCCGTTCTCGGTCAGCACGCCATCGATGACCACCGCCTTGAACGCGGCATCACTCTGCAACAGCGACGAGTAGCGCAGGTCCGGGAAGCCGCCCATGCCACGACCACCCTCATGGCACAGCGAGCAGTTCTGCTGCCAGAGCTGCTGGCCCTTCTCGAGCGTAGCGGCATCACCGAAGTTCTCCGGCGCATTGACCACCAGCGGCGCCGGCGGTGGCGTCGGCGGCAGCGCGACGCTGCCACCCAGCTTGTAGACCAGCAGGCGGTTGCCGCCTGCGGCGCGCGGCGCACCGGCCACCACAGCGACGTACTGCGTGCTGCCCACCTGGTAGGTAATCGAACCGGCCTGCACGCTGGCACCGGCCTCGACCGACCACAGCTTCTCGCCATTGTCGGCGCGGAAGGCCGTGAAGTTGGTACGACCCGTTCCCTGGAACACCAGGTTGCCCGCCGTCGTCATGGTGCCGGAATTCGCAACGCCATCCTTTGCGCGCCAGACTTCCTTCTGGGTGACCGGATCCCAGGCGGTGAGCCACTGCCCGCCCCCTTCAAGCGGCGGCGGACCCATCTCCGGACGCTTGCTGATATTGATGCCCAGCAGCTGGTTGCCCATCTTGGCGCCCAACTCGGCCACGAACCCGTAGGTGGCGTAGCGGATGCCGACGTACAGCAGGCCCGTCTGCGGGTTGAACGACTGCGGATACCAGACGTGCGTCTGGAAGGGCGTGACAAACCAGCCTTTGCGCGTCTTGCCGTAGTTGGAATCCGGATTGATGATCGGCTTCCAGTTGTTCTCCTTGTCGAAGCCGGTCAGCCAGTTGGCGTAGGGCACGACCAGCTTGGCGCTGATGACCTTACCCGTGGCCGCATCGATGACATACGAGACGCCGTTCTTCGGCACCTGCATCACGACGTGGCGCTGCTGACCGTCGATCGTGAGATCGGCGGTGGTCAGCGGCGAGGTGTTGTCATAGTCGAAGTTCTCCTGCGGCACGGCCTGGTAATGCCAGCGGTACTGACCCGTCTTGGCGTCCAGCGAGACGATGGAGGCGATGAACAGGTTGTCGCCGCCGCCCGGCGAGCGATCTTCTGCAGGCCACGGCGCGCCGTTGCCCGTGCCGAAGATCACCGAGTCGGTCTGCGGGTCATAAACGATGCCATCCCAGGGCGAACCGCCGCCGCCGGTCTTCCACCATTCCCCGCTCCAGGTCTTGGCGGCCATCGGCATCACACTGTCGGAAGCGGCATGGTCCGGACCCTTCGACGGATCACCCGGCACCACATAGAACTTCCAGCGGAACTTGCCGGTGTCGGCGTCATACGCCGACAGATAGCCGCGCTGGAAATATTCGCCGCCACCCTGGCCGATGAACACCAGCCCGTTACCGATGCGCGGCGCACCGGTGATGGACATGTCGTCCTTGATATCGGTGGTACGGGTCTCCCAGACCTTGCTGCCCTTCTTGGCATCGACGGCAACGAGGCGGCCGTCCAGCGTGCCCCAGATGACCTTGCCCTTGTAGAAGGACACGCCACGATTGGAGTTGTTGCAGCACAGGCGCGTGGCGGCGATTTCGCGCGGCACCTTCGGGTCGTACTTCCAGAGCGCCTTGCCCGTGGCCGCGTCATAGGCGTAGACCTTGCTCCAGGGCGTCGTCACGTAGATGCGCCCGTCGACCACCACCGGCGTGGACTGCCACTGGCCCTTCTCGGCCATGTCGGCGTACCAGGCGAGTCCGAGCTTGCCGACGGTGTCGGCATTGACTTGCTTCAGGGGGCTGTAGCGTTGTTCGTTGTAGTCGCCGCCATGCAGCGGCCATTCGGTGGCGTTGGCCGGGCCGGCCGGCTTCGAAGCCGCCTCAACCTGCCATCCGCCAAGAGTCAGCACGGCCAGGCCGCACAGCGATGCTAAAAGGACACGACGCATGATTCCCCCTGCTGAAACCGTTTCGGTTTGCCTATTGTGGCGTGTATGACCGATGGCGGTGGATTTTGTTCGAAACTTCTTGATACCACAACGAACGGCGCGGCGCGTAGGATGCCGCGCATGGCCATTGTCCTGACCGATTTCGCCCGTGTCCGGCTGTTCCCCCGGGAATCGCGGCCCAACACCATCCAGGACCTCACGGCCGAGGCCTTCGAGCGGCACCTGAACGAGCACCCACCGCTATGGGACCTGCCCGGCTACGCGCCGTTCTGCCGGCTACACGTGCACGCGAACTGGACCTCCACCCGCTGCCTCACGGTGCCGGTCACCGCCACCAACCGGCACCTGCTGCGCTCGGGCTACGAGGCGCGGCAACGGGGCGAACTGCCGGTACTGGTGCGCTGGTTCGAGGGGGTGGTAGCGCCGGTGGCCGACTACCTGGTCCCCATCCTGTACAGCCGCGAGCAACTGCTGGCGGAGGGCAGCCCGATTGACGCCGACTGGGGCGTGGTGGGTTGCCTGTACACCCGCGAACCGGCGGAATTACCGATGGCCCCCATCACCCTGATGCGCAATGCACTGGGCCTGGCCGAAGGCGGCTCCGGCGTGCCGCTCGACCCCGACGCCTACCGGCACAGCGTGGCGTTCTGGAGCGAGAACGCCAACTGGCGCTGAAGCGGCATGCCGCTGTCCAGGTGCTAGGATTTGACCCGTCACAGTGTGACTTGCACTCAACAGACTGAAGAACAACGGTGACCATGATGGCAACACAGACGACTTCCACTGTAGTCGCAGACCTACAGCGCATTTTTTCCCTACAGAAGGCCCATCAGTGGGAGATGAAGGCGTCCACCGCAGAGCAGCGCAAAGCCAGCCTGCGCAAGCTGAAGGCCGCCGTGGAATCGCACACCGAGGAGATCGTGGCAGCCGTGCGGCAAGACACGCGCAAGCCCGAAAACGAAATCCGCGTCACCGAAGTGCTGAACGTGCTCTCCAACATCGACCGAAACATCGCGAATCTCGACGAGTGGATGAAGCCCATCGACGTGCAGCCTTCGCTGAACCCGAAGGACACGGCGCGAATTGTCCACGAAGCCCGAGGCGTCTGCCTCATCCTGGGCCCCTGGAACTTTCCCCTGGGCCTGGTCATGGGCCCGCTGGCTGCCGCCATCGCCGCCGGCAACTGCTGCATGGTCAAGCTGACCGACCTGTGTCCGGCAACTGCAGGTGTCGCCGCCCGGATCATCCGCGACGCCTTCGATGAACGGGAAGTTGCCGTATTTGAGGGCGACGTGGGTGTGGCCACGGCCCTGCTCGAACTGCCGTTCAACCATATCTTCTTCACCGGCAGCACGCGGGTCGGCAAGCTGGTGATGGCCGCGGCGGCGCGCCACCTCGCCAGCGTCACCCTCGAACTGGGCGGCAAGTCGCCCGTCATCGTGGACGCCGACGCCGACGTGCAGAAGGTCGCCGCGGACCTGGCAGCGGCCAAACAGTTCAACGGCGGC
>CALQLF020000160.1 GCA_943331345.2 Candidatus Planktophila lacus
GATGCCACCCATGCTCTTGGTCAGCTTGTCCATTTCGCGACGGAGCAGCTGCGCTTCCTTCTTGCCGCGACGCTCGAGGGTGCCGTTGGCGGTCATTTCCTCGAGTTCAGCCAAACGCTTGATGGACAGGCGGATGGTCTTGAAGTTGGTGAGCATGCCACCCAGCCAGCGCTGGTTGACGAAAGGCATACCGGCGCGGACGGCTTCACGCTGCACGGCTTCGCGGGCCGAACGCTTGGTGCCCACGAACAGCACGCGGCCGCCATCAGCGACCACGCCCTTCAGGAAGGCGGCGGCCTCGTTGAACATCGGCGCCGTCTTTTCGAGATTGATGATGTGGATGCGGTTACGCTCGCCGAAGATGTACGGAGCCATCTTGGGGTTCCAGAAGCGGGTTTGGTGTCCGAAGTGGACGCCGGCTTCCAGCATTTCACGCATGGAGACGATAGGCATTGCAAAACTCCCGGGGTTATTCCTCCGCCGGCCCCATGTGTCGACCGGTGTGGGCGGGAAACCTGAAAATGGCTCCCCGGGCAGCACCGGCACCCCGACACACGTGACGACCGACGTGTGGATTGAATTGCGAAAAAAAGCCCGGCTTTATACCATGTGGGGCTAGCCGATTCAACGGCTTGAGTCCCCCCGGAGCCCACCGCCCCATGCAAGTGATCCTCAAATCCCCGTCCGAGCAGGCCGCCATGCGCGTGGCCGGGCGTCTGGCGGCGGACGCCCTCGACATGATTGGCGAACACATCCGCCCGGGTATCACCACGGACGAACTGAACGACATTTGCCACCGCTACCATACCGAGGTGCAGGGCTGCATCCCCGCCCCACTGAACTACCGGGGCTTTCCGAAGAGCATCTGCACTTCGGTGAACCACGTGGTCTGCCACGGCATTCCCGGCGAAAAGCGCCTGAAAGCCGGTGATATTATTAATGTCGATATCACCGTCATCAAGGACGGCTGGCACGGCGACAGCAGCCGCATGTTCTTCGTGGGGCCGCCCGGCATTCAGGCCAAGCGCCTCGCCGAGGTCTGCCACGAATCCATGTGGCGCGGCATCGACGTGGTCCGCCCGGGCGCGCGCTTGGGCGACATCGGCCACGCCATCCAGTCTTATGTAGAGGCGGAAGGCTATTCCGTGGTGCGCGAATACTGCGGCCACGGCATTGGCCGCACCTTCCACGAAGACCTGCAAATCGTCCACTACGGCACCCCAGGCGAGGGGCTCGCGCTCGAGCCGGGCATGATCTTCACCATCGAACCGATGATCAACGCCGGAAAGCGCCACGTGAAACTGCTGCCCGATGGCTGGACCGTGGTCACCAAGGACCACAGCCTGTCTGCGCAGTGGGAACACATGGTGCTGGTGACGGAAACCGGAGTGGAAGTGCTAACGCTCGGCCGCGAGGACCGCCTGCGCCGCGGCCTCGAGTCGGCCTCTTAGTGGGCACCGTGACCACGGATGCCGTGAACTCGGGGGACTGGGCTCTCCCGTCCCGCCTGGCGGCACGCCTCGCCACGCCCACAGATCCGGTTCCGGCTTTCCGGGCAGCGCTGGCTGAAGGCACCGCGGATTTGCGCCGACGCTTCGAGGCGGAAGAAGCCATCGGCACGCTGGTACGGGACCGCGCCCGTTTGGTAGATGTGGTGCTGCTGGCGGCGTGGCACCTGCGTGCCGGCCCGGCGGCCCGCGAACTGGCCTTGGTGGCCGTCGGCGGCTATGGCCGCGGGGAACTCCACCCGTCTTCAGACATCGATGTGCTCGTGCTGCTGCCCAAAGGCGAGCACGCGCAATGGCAACCCGGGCTCGAATCTTTCCTCGCCTTCCTGTGGGACATCGGCCTCGAGGTCGGGCACAGCGTCCGCACCATCGACGACTGCCAACGCGAGTCCGTGGCGGACGTCAGCGTGGCCACCTCCTTGATGGAAGCGCGTTTGCTGCAAGGCCCGGAAAGCCTCTTCGTCGCCATGCGTCGCGCGCTGGCCAACGACCGTGTGTGGCCCTCAGCCGATTTCTACGCAGCGAAAGTGCGCGAGCAGCAGCAACGTCACCACCGTTACCACGACACCGCCTACAACCTCGAACCCAACGTCAAGGCCAGCCCCGGCGGCCTGCGTGACATCCAGACCATCGCCTGGGTAGCCAAGCGCCACTTCGGCGCCGAAACACTGGACGAACTGGTCGACCATGGCTTCCTCACCGAAGCCGAACTGCAGCGCTTGAAGACCGCACAGGATTTTCTGTGGCGCGTACGCTTTGCCCTGCACGACCTCACCGGGCGCCGCGAAGACCGCTTGCTGTTCGACCATCAGCAGCGTCTGGCCAAACTGTTCGGCTACGAAGATGCCACCTACACGCTGGCTGTCGAGCAGTTCATGCAGCGCTACTACCGCACGGTCATGGTCATCTCCGTGCTGAACGAACTGCTCCTGCAGTTGTTCCGCGAGGTACTCCTCACGGACCAGCGCCAGCCGCCAGAACCGCTAAATGCGCGCTTTCAGGTGCGCGGCGACACCATCGAGACCACCGCCGAAGACACCTTCGCGCGGTACCCCTCAGCCATGCTCGAACTGTTTGTGCTGATGACGCAGAATCCGCAGTTGCAGGGCATCCGCGCCAGCACGCTGCGTGCGCTGCAACGGCACCAGTGGCTCATCGACGAAGAGTTCCGCCAGAACCCGCGGCACCATCGCCTGTTCATCGAACTGATGCGCGCTCCGGAAGGCCTGACGCGCGCGCTACGCCGCATGAATGCCTATGGCGTGCTCGGCCGCTATATTCCTGCCTTCGGCCGCATCGTCGGGCGCATGCAGTACGATCTGTTCCACGCCTACACCGTAGATGCGCACACGCTGTTCGTCTTGCGCAACCTGCGCCGCATGGCGCTCTCGCGCTTCGACCACGAATTCCCGCGCCATTCGCTCATCTTCCAGCAGTTGCCGAAACCCGAACTGGCCTTCATCGCCGCGCTGTTTCACGACATTGCCAAAGGCCGCGGCGGCGACCACAGCGATTTGGGCTCGGTGGATGCCGAGGCCTTCTGTCTCGAGCAAGGGCTCGGCCGCTACGATGCGCGCTTGGTAGCATGGCTGGTACGACACCACTTGCTGTTGTCCGTCACCGCGCAAAAGAAAGACATCTCCGACCCCGACGTGGTGAACGAGTTCGCGCGCACCGTCGGCGACCAAGTCCACTTGGACTACCTCTACATGCTCACCTGCGCCGATGTGCGCGGCACCAACCCGAAGCTGTGGAACGCCTGGAAGGCTTCTCTTTTCGAAGATTTCTACGAGCGCACCAAGCGTGCCCTGCGGCGCGGCCTGGAAACCCCCGTGGATCCGGAAGAGCTAGTAATCGAGACCCAAGCCGAGGCCCGTGAACTGTTGGCCAAGGAGCACGTGCCGCACGTCGCTGTAGAGCGCACCTGGGCACTGTTCTCCGAAGCGCATTTCCTGCGCCATGCAGCCGCGGAAGTGGCGTGGCACACCCAACTGCTGGCTTCACGCGCCCCCGATGACGAGACGCCATTGGTAGCGGTACGCCCGCAGGGAACGCGCGGTGGCACGGCCGTGTTCACCTGGACGCTGCACCGTCACCGCAGCTTTGCGCGCACTACCGCTGTGCTGGACCAACTTGGCCTGAACATTCTCGATGCTCGCATCACTCCTACACGGCATGGCTATGACGCCGCCATGTTTACCGTACTGGAAGACAACGGCGCGCCCATCACGGACCGTACGCGCATTCACGAAATAGAACAGGCCATGACGCGTGCGCTCACCGACCGTGCCCAAGGCGCGCCCATCGTCTCGCGCCGCGTACCACGGCAAGTGCGCGTGTTCGCCACGCGCCCGCAAGTGGACTTCACCGAAGACGAGCGCAACGGGCGCACTATTCTGGAACTCGTGGCGGCGGACCGGCCGGGTCTTTTGTCCGAGGTGGGCCGCGCGTTCGTGGACGCGAAAGTGGACGTCCATGGCGCCCGCATCTCCACCGTGGGTGAACGTGCGGAAGACGTCTTTTACCTTTCCGACGCCGACAACCGCCCACTGGATGCGGACACTTGCGCCCGCTTGCGTGAACGGTTGGAAGTGACGCTCGCTCCGCCCGCCGCCGGCTGAGCGCAACGCCACGACATGAACCCGCATCTCTCCCAACTCCATCCCTACCCCTTCGAGCGGCTGAACGCGCTGCA
>CALQLF020000161.1 GCA_943331345.2 Candidatus Planktophila lacus
CCATCTCCAGCACGTCCACTTCCAGCCCCGCCTTGCGGCAGGTGGCGGCGGTTTCGAGGCCGATGTAGCCGGCGCCGACGATGACGACCCGGGCACCCGGACGGAATCGGCTGCGGATGGCCTCCACGTCGGCCGCGTTGCGCAGGTAGTGGATGCCGGGCAGGTTGGCGCCGTGGGCAGTGACCTTGCGCGCGTGGCTGCCGGGGCAGAGCAGCAGTTGCGTGTAGTCCAGTGCCGCACCGTCCGCCAGCGTTACCTGCTGCGCAGCGAGGTCGATGGCGGTGGCGCGCTGGCCCAGCCGCAGCGTCACGCCATGGTTGGCGTAGAAGGTCTCGGGGCGAATGAACAGGCGGTCCAGCGGCAGTTCGCCGGCGAGGTATTTCTTGCTGAGCGGCGGGCGCTGGTACGGCAGGTGAGGTTCATCGCCCACCAAGGTCAGGGCGCCGGTGAAGCCTTCGCGGCGCAGCGAGTCCACCACTTGGGCGGCGGCATGGCCGGCACCCACAATCACGATATGTCCGTTCATCCCTGAAGTGTAATCGACCGACCGCGGGGGCGGTGGCCGCTGCGCCGAGACCATTTCGCACCACGATGGTGCGTGGCGTAGGCCAAAGCTGCGCCGCCTTGGTGCGACGCGCGCAGTGCGCTATGCTCAAGCCGTTGATTCTTTTAGGATTGTCGGGTCGGCACGGAAACTGCAATCCTGTACAACAGGAAGCGACCATTGAACCTTTGGGGAGCCCGGTCCACATGAAACTCGTTACCGCCATCATCAAGCCTTTCAAGCTCGACGACGTCCGCGCCGCCTTGTCGGATATCGGCATCTCCGGCATGACCGTCACGGAAGTGAAGGGCTTCGGCCGCCAGCGCGGTCACACGGAACTCTACCGTGGCGCCGAATACGTCGTGGACTTCGTCCCCAAGACCCGCGTCGAAGTAGGTGTTAGGGACGAACTGCTCGACCAGGTGCTGGAGGCCATTGTCGGCGCCGCGAAGACCGGCAAGGTCGGCGACGGCAAGATCTTCGTTTCGGAGATCGAGCGGGTGCTGCGCATCCGCACCGGCGAGTCGGACGACCAGGCCCTCTAAGCCCCGTGCTGCCACCCGGCAGGGGCCTCCCTGCCGGATGGTGCTGGTAGCTTTGGCCGCCCGCGCAGTACCATGCGTGCCATGGCCAATACCGTAAACGCTACCGCTGTCCGCCTGTACCAGGCGGGCGGCCCGGAATTGCTGCAAGTCGAGTCCGTAGAAGTGCCACCGCCCGGGCCGGGCGAAGTGCGCCTGCGCCAGACTGCCTGCGGCCTCAACTACATCGACGTCTATGACCGCACCGGGCTCTACCCGGCGCCGTTCCCGCTGACGCTCGGCCGTGAAGCCGCCGGCGTGGTGGAGAGTGTTGGTTCAGGCGTCCGCGGGTTCCGCCCCGGTGACCGCGTCGCTTACGTGCTGGGCGCTCCTGGTGCCTACACCAACTACCGCAACGTTCCTGCCGACCGCTTGGTGCCTTTGCCTGCCGGCATCTCCGATGCCATCGCGGCCACGCTGATGCTGAAGGGCCTGACGGCGTGGTATTTGCTGCGTCGTACCTTCCCCGTGAAGCGCGGCCATGAAGTGGTGGTACATGCCGCCGCCGGTGGCGTGGGCTTGCTGCTGGTGCAGTGGGCACGGGCGCTGGGCGCGCATGTCGTTGGCGTGGTGGGTAGTGCCGACAAAGCCGCGCTGGCACGGGAGTTCGGCGCGCATGAAGTACTGCTGCAAGGCGATGGCCCCCTGGCACCACGAGTGCGCGCAGCCACGGGTGGCGCTGGCGCGCACGTGGTTTACGACGGCGTGGGCCGCGACACCTTCGAGGCGTCGCTGGACAGCCTGCGTCCGCTCGGCATGATGGTCACCTATGGCAATGCCTCGGGGCCGGTGCCGCCGTTCTCGCCGATGGAACTGGCGAAGCGCGGTTCGCTCTTCCTGACGCGGCCTTCGCTGTTTCACTACATTGCTGCGCCTGCCGACTTGCGCCGTGGCGCGCGCGAAACTTTCGCGGCCGTGACCTCCGGTGTGCTTAAAGTGCACGTGGGACAGGAATATCCTTTAGCGTCGGTAGCGCAAGCCCACACGGACCTTCAAGCGCGCCGTACCACCGGCGCCACGGTGCTGGTGCCCTGAAGGCGCCGCAGACGGCCACGAACGAATAACGACTGAAAGAACCAGAACGAGGAGCAGACAACCATGAGCGAGGGGAACGGCGTGCCGCGGGACCAAGTGTTCGCTACCGAGAAGGCGGAGATACCCGACTTCAAGTTCAACAGCGAAGTGGCGAACGTGTTCGACGACATGGTGTCGCGCTCCGTGCCGTTCTACGGCGAGATGCAGCGCATGAGCGCGGAGCTCGCTGGCGACTACATGGTGGCTGGCACCAATGTGTACGACCTCGGCTGCTCCACTGGCACTTCCATGCTGCTCTATGGCGCGAATGCACCGAAGGGCACGCGCTTCATTGGCATAGACGACAGCCAGGACATGCTGGACAAGTGCCGCCAGAAGATGACGGCGGCCGGCTTCGAGCATGAGCTGGAACTGCGCGTGGCGGACCTGAACGAAGGCGCGCAAATTGAAAACGCGTCGCTGGTGTCGCTGGTGCTGACGCTGCAGTTCATTCGCCCGCTGCATCGCGAAAAGCTGGTGCGCGACATCGCCGCCGGCCTGAACGAAAACGGCTGCCTCATCCTGGTGGAAAAGGTGCTGGGTGAAGATTCGCTCTTCAATCGCCAGTTCATCAAGTACTACTACGACTACAAGGCGCGCGTGGGCTACAGCGAACTGGAAATTCGCCAGAAGCGCGAGGCGCTCGAAAACGTCCTCATTCCTTACAAGCTGCTCGAGAACCGTGAACTCCTGCTGCGCAGCGGCTTCCGCTACGTGGACACGTTCTTCAAGTGGTACAACTTCTGCGGCATGGTAGCGGTGAAGTAATGCTCGTCCGTATCGGTAATTTTCTGTTCCACTGGCGGAACTTCCTGTTCCCGGCGCCGTTCCTGCTGTTGCTGGTGCCCGGCCAACCCATTTACGCAGACCCGGTTTGTGCGGCACTGGTAGGTGGCGGCATTGCGCTGCTAGGCCAGTTGGTGCGCGCCGGCACCATCGGCTTCAAGTACATCATCCGCGGTGGCAAAGATCGCCGCGTGTACGCCGAAGACCTCATCACCGAAGGCATCTACAGCCACACGCGTAACCCCATGTACGTGGGCAATGTGCTCATTCTTTCGGGCGTGGGCTTTGCGGTGAACACCTGGACCTGCTGGCTCTTGGCCACGGCGCTCGGCGTGTTCGTGTACGTGGCCATCATCGCTGCCGAAGAAAACTTCCTGCGCGGCAAGTTCGGCCCGGGCTTCGATGATTACTGCCGCGACGTGCCGCGCTGGTTGCCGCGGCTGAGCGGGCTTGGCAAAACGCTGTCTTCCGGCACCTTCAAGTGGCGCCGCGTCATCGTGAAGGAATACGGCACGCCCTTCGGCTGGGTGGTCGGCATCTGCGCTGTGCTGCTGTGGAATCTCTCGCGGCTCGAAGGTGGCTTGGTCCGGCATATGGCGGACGCGACTACGGTCGGGCTGGTTTTTGTCGTGGCTCTGGCTCTGTATACGCTGGCGCGCACGCTGAAGAAGATGCGAATCCTCGTCGCGGACTGACCGCGATGAGTCGGCACACCGCTCGGACGGTCTGGCAGCGCGGTGAGGCGCGCTTCACGGACAACGCCTACAGTCGCCGCCACGAATGGCAGTTCGACGGCGGCGCGGTAGTAGCGGCGTCTTCTTCGCCGCACGTGGTGCGCGTGCCGTGGTCGGACCCGGCCGCCGTGGACCCCGAAGAAGCCTTCGTCGCCTCGCTGTCCTCGTGCCATTTACTGTGGTTTCTGTCCATTGCCGCTGCTGCCGGCTGGTGTGTGGAAAGCTATGTCGATGACGCCGTAGGCGTCATGCGCCCCGATGCCAATGGCAAGCCTTGGGTGGCGGAAGTGGTGTTGCGGCCAGCGGTGACCTATAGCGGCGCCGCGCCCAGCGCAACGGAAGAAGCCGCGTTGCACCACCGCGCGCATGAAGAATGTTTTCTGGCGCGCAGTGTGCGCAGTGAAGTGCGGGTGGAGCCGGTGGCTGCGCCATGAGCGCCGCAGACATTCGTACG
>CALQLF020000162.1 GCA_943331345.2 Candidatus Planktophila lacus
ACGGCACCGGCGGCACTGGGCGGTTCCGCGACAGCGGTTTCCACTTCCAGCGGCTTGCCGCGGCCGAACATCAGGAAGGCCAAAACCAAGACGACGCCAACGATGATGGCGGGCTTGCGCCAGCGTTTTCCGGCGCTCACCGCATAGCGGCCCGCGTCCGTGCCGCGGTCTATTTTCAGGCTTTCCAGGGTGTCTTTATCCAGCGCCATGATGCTTCACTCAAAAAGGTCCGAAACAAGGTCATCAATGCTACACGGTCGGCGGAAATGCTTCAGGGCTGCACGGCTTGGGTGCTGGACTCGGTAAACTGCGCGCCCATGAACGCGCCTCACGCCTCGCCTGCGGACTCTGCTGCCAAATCGTCCGCCAAATCTCCGGGCAATTCTCCGGCAGCGCCGCCCGATGTCTCCCCCGGTGCCGGGATCAGCCTCGTCGACATCGGCCTGAACCTTGGGCACGACAGCTTCGACGAGGACCGTGCCGCCGTGGTCGCGCGCGCCCAGGCCGCGGGCGTCGCCCGAATGGTCATCACTGGGGCGTCGTTGCCCGGCACCGAGCGGGCCTTGGAGGTCGTCCGTCAGTGGCCTGAAACCATGCGTTGCACGGCCGGCATTCACCCGCACCACGCCACAGACTTGTTCGAACCCGGCGCCGAAGAAAGACTCAGGGCCCTTATTCAGCAGCCTGAAATAGTGGCTGGCGGCGAATGCGGACTGGATTTCTTTCGGAACTTTTCACCGCAACCTATTCAAATTGCAGCATTTGAGAAACAACTTGAAGTTTGCGCCGAATATCAGCTGCCTGTATTTCTTCACCAAAGAGATGCGCACCCTGATTTCATCAAAGTACTGGACCGGTGGCTCCCGCAGCTGCCCCGCGCGGTGGTGCACTGCTTCACCGGTACCGGCGACGAGCTTCAGGACTACCTCGACCGCGACCTTTACGTTGGCATTACGGGATGGATCTGCGACGAACGGCGCGGCCACCACCTGCGGGAACTGGTGGGGCGCATCCCCCTCCACCGCCTAATGCTCGAGACGGACGCCCCTTATCTGCTGCCACGGGACCTCCCGAAAACCCGGCTGCGACATTCCGGGGACCGGCGGAACGAACCGGCCTACCTGCCCCACATCCTCGCCACAGTCGCCCATTACCGGGGTGAGACGCCCGAAACGACGGCCGCAGGAACCACCGCAGCCGCCCAAAACTTCTTTGGCTGGCCCTGAAACGCGTTTAACCCGGCTCGGCTACACTGCCAAAAGTCCCCGTAGGAGCTTCCAGATGGACATCACCCAAGCGCGCCCACTCATCCAGCGCGACTTCGCGAGCCACATCCTGCCGACGCTCGCGGACTACGTGCGCATCCCGAACAAGAGTCCGCTGTTCGCTCCCGACTGGGCGGCGGACGGGCACATGGCGCGCGCCGCGGAACTGCTGGCGGGCTGGTGCCGTCGCCAACCGGTGAAAGGCCTCTCCGTCGAAGTGCTGCAGCGCGAGGGGCGCACGCCGGTCATCGTCTGTGAAATCCCCGCCACGGCGAGCGATGCCACGGGCTCAGTGCTCATGTATGGCCACTTCGACAAGCAGCCGGAATTCACCGGTTGGGATAGCGACCTGGACCCATGGACGCCGGTGTTCCGTGAAGGCCGCCTTTATGGCCGTGGTGGCGCCGATGACGGCTACGCGGTGTTCAGCAGCCTCGAGGCCATCGCGGTACTGCAAGCGCAAGGCATTCCCCATGCGCGCTGCCTCATCCTTATCGAGGCTTGCGAGGAAAGCGGCTCGTTCGACCTGCCCTTTTATGTGGAACTACTGGCGGACCGCATTGGTACACCGAACTTGGTGGTCTGCCTCGATGCCGAGTGTGGCGACTACGACACCTTCTGGCTCACCACCAGCCTGCGCGGCAACTTGGTGGGCACACTCACCTGCGAAGTGTTGACCGAAGGCGTGCATAGCGGCATGGCCGGCGGCATTGCGCCCACCCCGGTGCGCATTCTGCGCGCGCTGCTCGACCGCTTGGAAAACGTCCACACCGGCGATGTGCTGGTGGAAAGCCTGCACGCCAGCATTCCGCGGCACCGTCTGGACCAAGCGCGCGCGGCGGCGCAAGTGCTCGGCGAGTCCGTGTGGCGCAAGCTGCCGTTCAGTGCCGGCGTCGAGCCCATCAGCAAAGACCCGGTAGAGCTACTCATCAACGGCACTTGGAAGCCCACGGTCACCATCACCGGTGCCGAAGGGCTGCCGGCCATTCGCAATGCCGGCAACGTGTTGCTGCCGCGCGTGGCACTGAAGCTTTCGCTGCGGTTGCCGCCCACCGTGGACGCCACCAAGGCAGCTGCCGCGGTGAAGGACATTCTGGAACGCGACCCGCCCAACGGCGCCCGCATCACGTTCAACGTCGACAGTTCCCTCGACGGTTGGCACGCGCCGGACCTGCAGCCCTGGCTCACCGAAGCCGTGGAGCGTGGCGCCAACGAACACTTCACGCGCGACCCGCTCGCCATGGGCACCGGTGGCTCTATTCCGTTCATCGGCATGCTGCAGCAGCGTTTCCCGGAGACGCAGTTTGTCGTCACGGGCGTGCTCGGCCCCAAGAGCAACGCTCACGGCCCGAATGAATTTCTGGATGTGCCGACGGCAGAGAAGTTGACGGGGTTCGTGGCCGGCTTGCTGGAGCGCCACGCGCGGGCTTGAGCGACTTTTAGCGCAACCCCGCCGAGACTTGCACTAGCGCCGAGCCCACCACCGCCTGCGCGGCGACGAGTTCGAACGCTGCTGCCCAACGCGGATCTGCTTCGAGCAGCGAACGGTCCACCACCGGGAAGTCCGTGGCGAAGGAACTGTCGCGCAGCACCATGGGCGGGTGGCCCTTGGGAAACTGTGCGCCATCCGGGAACACCACGCGGCCTTCCACCGGCACGCCCGTACCGGCCAAGGCACCGACTGCCGCCAAGCGATCGAACAAAGGACGCAGCGGGTTCGCAAACGTAATGCGTGCGCCACGGCCCGTCGGCATGAGCGCCCAGTCGTCCATGAGCTGGCTGCCGAAGATGACGCCTTCGAGGTCGCGCTCCGCGACGACCAGCAAGCCACGCGGCATGAGCAACAGATGGTCTAGGTGCAACTGCCCACCGCTGCCATCGGGCACGAGCACCGAAGACAAGCGCCGGAAACACACGCTATCGATGCGCGCCAGACGCTCACGTTCTGCACGACGCTTGCGCCAGGCACGAATGGCCAGAGACGCAATCCAGACGAGCAGCACCAGCCCAAGCGCACCCGCGCCCGCCGCCCACTGCCAATCTTGAAGTTGAATACGCTGCACTCGTAAGCCTCAGCCGACCGCGTTCAGTTGCGTGGTGAGCGCCGCCAACGTTGCATCCACTTCCGTGGCGTGCGAAGGCAGGTCCAACAAGCGTGCCAGCGCCGGCGGCACCGGCACCGGGCCAGCCAGTGGTTCTACGGTTTCCGGGAACTTCGCGGCATGCGCCGTGGCCACCCACACCCAATCCTGCGCGCGCTGTTCGGGCGAGAGTTGCTGCCAAGCATCTGCGGCTACCGCCGTGTGCGGACAGAACACTTCGCCATGCACTGCCTTCTCCGCCACGATGTAGTGTTGGATGGCGGCGTCGCTGGTGGTGGTGGCATGAACTGCCCCACGTACCGCTTCGAGCGCCGGGTGCATCTGGCGCAGGCGTTCCATGTTCGACGGGTTGCCCACGTCCATGGCGCTGGCCAGCGTGGCCGTGCTGTTGCGCGGCTGCCAGTCACCGGAAGCGAGGTAGTCGAGCACGGTGCGGTTCGCGTTGTGCGCCAGTACTACTTCGCCAATCGGCAAACCTGCAGCGCGCGCCCACAGGCAAGCCATGCTGTTTCCAAGGTTGCCCGAAGGAATGATGAAGTTCGGCTTGGTGCCGTATTGGCGGAAATGCCGCAACGAAGCCCAAGCGTAGTACGTGGCCTGCGGCAACAAGCGCCCGAGGTTGATGCTGTTGGCGCTCGTCAACGCATGCTGTTCGCGCAATGCGGCATCCGCAAAGGCTTCCTTCACCATGCGCTGGCAGTCGTCGAATGTGCCGCGCACCGACAGCGACTGAATGTTGTCGCCCCAGCAAGTGAGCTGCTTTTCCTGACGCGGCGAAACGAGGCCCTTCGGGA
>CALQLF020000163.1 GCA_943331345.2 Candidatus Planktophila lacus
CTGAAGACCCAGGTCGCCAAGCTGCAGGCCGACCACTCCAGCATGATGAGCGCCAGCAGCGCCAACGCTGCCGCTGCCGACAGCGCTGCCCGCGCTGCCGCTGCCGCCCAGCAGGCTGCCACCGCCGCCGCCGCCAAGGCGGACCAGGCTCTCGCCGCTGCGACCGCCAGCCAACAGTGCTGCGACGCGACGAACGAGAAGATCGACCGCATGTTCAAGCGTTCGATGTCGAAGTAAGGCCTAGCCTTACTCCGGCGGGCGCCCGGCAACGGGTGCCCCACGAAAGACGCCGCGGGAAACCGCGGCGTTTTTTTATGCGGGCTTGGAAGGTATCGACACGCCAATCAAGCTTTCTGCAGGAATACCTAGGTTCCGGTGCAGGTTGCGAATCATTTCAATGGTGAGCCCGCGTTTGCGGTTCAACACTTCGTAAACCCGGTTTGGCTTGCCGATGGAAGGCACTAAGTCCTTGATGGTCAACCCGCCCTGCTCCATGCGAAAGCGAATAGCTTCAATGGGGTCCGGTGGAGCAATGGCCATCTGCCGTGCTTCATAGGCTTCGATCAAAGTCAGCAAAATTTCAAAGCGGTCTGCCTCCGGCGTTCCTGGCAACGGTTCGTCGTCAAAGAAAGCAGAAACCTCGCGCAATGCTGCAGCGTGGTCGCTCTCATCACGAATGGGGCGAATATTCATGGTGCCTCCACAGTACTGGCGTCTATGCGGTCATACGCTGCATGCGTACCCACGAACTTGATATACACAGCCTGAAAGGAATACGACACGGCAACCACCAGCCGATAATCGTTTCCCTTGATGTTAAAAACCACACGGTTCTTGCCGACAAAACTGGCGCTGGCATAACGAGCTTTGATTTCCTGTGGTGCCTTCCATGTAGCGCGCCTAGCTTCGTCATACCACGCACGCAAAGGTTGCTCCGCAGGGGAATGGCGCACCCAGAAATCACGCAAAGTACTGACTGCCACAATCCTCATAGCCCACTATAGTCCCAAAATGGGACTAAGGCAATCCTGAGTTTTTAACCGTCTTTAACCCTTTTCAACCCAGCCCTGCGTTTACCCCGGCAGAACCCACCGCAAGGAGTCCTGCCGATGAAAGCCCAAACTACGCTGAAGACCGCCATCACCGCCCTCGCCACCGTCACGTTGTTAGTGGCCTGTGGGGTGCCCCCGCGCGAAGCAAACAACGCTGCAGGCAACCCTGCATCCACGCCAAACGCGGCCAGCAGCGCGCTAGCCGATGCGCTACCCCCGCCACCTCCGATCCAGGCGCCGGTGGCGTTGATGGAGAAGCGCATCACCGGTCCTGCCATGCTCGCCAACATCGCGAGCCCCATGGCGTTCATGGTCGCTCCCGCCTTCGCGCCCGCCAACACTGAACGCTACGGGCACTTCGAGCAGAACCCAGTACACGTGGCCGCGCGCGAGCCCGTCTCCACCTTCAGCCTCGATGTCGACACCGCCAGCTACGCGAACCTGCGCCGCTTCCTGCGTCAAGGCGAACTCCCGCCGGAAGATGCCGTGCGCGTGGAAGAACTGGTGAACTACTTCCCCTACGACTACCCCGCTGCCAAGGGGCCCCACCCTTTCGGTGTTGGTACGGAAGTGGCGCGCGCGCCGTGGAACCCAGAACACCTGCTGGTGCGCATTGGCGTGAAGGCTCAGGAGCTAGGCACCACACAAACCACCTTGCCGCCGGCCAACCTCGTGTTCCTCGTCGACGTCTCCGGCTCCATGGACGAGCCGGACAAGCTGCCGCTGGTGCAGGCTTCGCTGCGGATGCTGGTGAAACAGCTGCGCGCCGAGGACCGCGTCTCGCTGGTGGTCTACGCCGGGCGCACCGCCGTGGAGCTTCCCGCGACCCCGGGTAATCAGCAGGCCAAGATCCTCGCCGCCATTGGGCGCCTGAACGCCGAAGGCTCCACCAACGGTGGTGCGGCCTTGCAGTTGGCCTACGAACAAGCGCGTGCGGGCTTCATCGCCGGTGGCATCAACCGCATCCTCATGGCCACCGACGGCGACTTCAACGTGGGCGTCACCAGCGACAGTGCACTGGAAACACGTATCCGCCGCGAGCGCGACAGCGGCATCTCGCTGTCGATGCTGGCTTTCGGCACCGGCAATTTGAACGACGCCCTGATGGAACAACTGGCCGACCAAGGGAACGGCAACTACAGCTATATCGATTCCGTGGACGAAGCACGCAAGGTGCTAGTGACGGAAATGGGTGCCACGCTGCACACCGTGGCGAAAGACGTGAAGGTGCAGGTGGAGTTCAACCCCGCACGTGTCGCGGAATACCGCTTGCTGGGCTATGAAAACCGTCTGCTGCGCGAAGAAGACTTCCGCAACGACCGCGTCGATGCAGGCGAAGTAGGCGCTGGCCATACGGTGACGGCCTTGTATGAAGTGACGCCGGTGGGTGCTGCCACGTTGCATGGCGAACGGCGTTATGGCGCAGCAACGGCGGCCGCGCCAGCCACGGCTGCAGCGCCGCCTACAACGACGCTGGCTAACGAACTGGGCGAGGTGCGTGTGCGTTACCGGGCGACTGAACCCAAGGCACTCGAATTCAGCCAGCCCATTCTGGCCCCAGAAAAGATTACGGCTGGCAGCACGGACCTGCGTTTTGCCGCCGCCGTGGCGAGCTTCGGTGAACTGCTGCGTGGTGGGCGTTACCAAGCGAAGTGGTCCTACGGCGATACAGCCACGCTGGCCCGTGGCGCTCTGGGCACCGATGCAGGCGGCTGGCGCGCGGAGTTCGTGCGTCTGGTGCAAGTAGCGGAAGGCCTAGGCGCACGCCCCTCCACCGCTGATGGCGCAGAGTGATAGATTGCGGTGATGAGTAGCGATGCCACCGACGAAGCCTTGATGCTGGCCTTCCAAGGTGGCGACGCGCGTGCGTTCGAACAACTGTACGCGCGTTACCGCGGCACGCTTTACCGCTTTCTGGTGCGCCAGTGCGGCAATGCGGCAGATGGTGAAGAGCTTTATCAGGACGTGTGGGTCACCCTTGCCCGCCAGCGCGAACGCTGGGAACCCCGCGCCACGCTGAAGACCTTCCTCTACCGCATTGCCCATACGCGTCTGCTGGACCACTACCGTCGCCAGCGTCGTCATCGCGGCTTTCTGGAACTGGCGGAAGTGGCTGAAGCCGAACTGGAAGACAGTTCCCCGGCTGTGCGTGCTGAAGCGGCTTGGGAACAGGCAGCCTTGCAGGCCGCTTGGCAACACTGCTTGGCAGCACTGCCACCACCGCAGCGTGAAGCGTTTCTGCTGCGCGAAGAAAGCGGACTGGACCTCGTGCAACTTGCCCAAGTGGTTGGCGTGGCCGTGGAAGCCGCGAAGAGCCGCCTGCGCTACGCCGTGAACAAACTGCGCCAATGTCTGGAGGGCCAGCGATGAGCGACAGCGAAGCCCTAGGCCGCCTGTACCGCCGACTGCCGGCGGAGGAGCCTTCGACAAGGCTGGATGCCAAAGTGCTGGCAGCCATGAACGCTGAACTGGCAGCCGCACGCGAACAGCGCGCCCGTTCGCAACGGCGCTGGCGTTACCAAGTGCCGCTGGCTACGGCCGCCACAGTGGTATTGGCCATGGCGTTGTTGCTGCGCCAGACGGAGACCCCGCAGGAATTGCGATCACCGCGCAGCGAAGACATGGTCTCAGAGTACCGCGTGCTAGCCCATGAAGCGGGCAGCGACAGCGCTGCGGACAAGAAAGCACCATCGACCATCGATGAACTGCGGGTGATGCAACCTCCTCTCATGAGTGCACCACCGCCCGTGCCAGCTCCGCCGGTGGTGGCGATGATGGATCTGCCGGCACCCGTATCCTCGCCAACAGTTGCACCCGAGCCTACGAATGCGGCTGCGGCAGAGCCGCCACCACCAAGAATTCATGTACCTAACATGGCACGCATAGCACCCATGGGTATCATCGCGGACGGTGCACTGGCAAAAATGCAGCTTGGCGCATTACTGAATGAAGCAGCCGGTATGCCAGCGCAGGAATTCTGTGAGCGCCTGCAGACCCTCTGGACCGCAAGCGATACGGCGCCAGACTGCCCGACTACCGATGGTCAACACGAATGGCCAGCC
>CALQLF020000164.1 GCA_943331345.2 Candidatus Planktophila lacus
GGCTCGCTGCTCTACTCGCCCTTGGCTATCGTCATCATCGGCGGCCTGCTGTCGTCAACGCTGCTGGCGCGCTTGGTAACGCCGGCCGTGTACAAGCTGCTGCCGCCGGATGTGAAGCTGAAGTCGCTGGTGCCGTAAGCAAATGAAAAATCGCGGCTCTATTGTGGGAGCGAGCTTGCTCGAAGTGTCGGCAGCAAGCTGCCTCCCACAATGAACATGCGTCCCACCATGAATATGCTGCCTGTGGGAGCGAGCTTGCTCGCGACAATGCTGCTCGCCATGGCAGGTTGCACGGGCTTACCCACGGAACCGACGACCCTGCCGCCGCCGGACTCCATGGTCGCCGCGCCATTAGCACTCTCCGCCTCCCTACAGTTGCACGACGGCGACAGCCGCATCGAGTTGCGTATTGACCGTGCTGGCCCTTTCGCGCGCTTCGGGCACCGCCACGTCATCATCACGAATGCTGTACATGGCACCGCGAGCTTCGATCCAGCCAACCCAGCAAGCGCGCAGTTCAATGCCTCCTTCCGCGTAGATACGCTAAAGGTTGACGACCCTGACGAACGCGCCGCGGCCGGCGAAGGCTTTGGCACGGTACCGGATGCCGCTGCCATCGCCGGCACGCGCGAGCATATGCTTTCAGCCCTGGTGCTAGATGCCGAGAAATTTCCGCAAATGGAACTGCGCTTGCAGCAACTGGTGCCAGACAATACCGGCATTGACGCCAATGCCAATGCCGCCGGAAAGTACCTGGCAACCATAGCGTTCATCGTGAAAAACGCAGAGCATGCTTTGCAGGTTCCAGTGCAAGTAGCGCCATTATCCGGCGGTGGTTACACCGCCAGTGGCGCATGGACCGTCACCCATGCGGAACTAGGACTCACGCCCTATAGCGCAGCCGGTGGCCTCATCAAGGTTGGTGACCCTATCGAGGTGCGCTTCCGGCTGGTGGCCAAGCCACTGTAAGAGTCGCGAGCAAGCTCGCTCCCACAAGTGTCTTTGCATTTGCAGGTGCGAACTCTTGTGGGAGGGAGCTTGCTCCCGACTCCCAATCAACGCCGGCGAATATCCACGCTCTGCGTATTCGGGTCGTAAACAATGCGCGCATCGCCTTTGCGTAGCTGCTGTTCCACATGGGCCACTTTTTCATCGAGCGTGTATTCACGTTCGCCGTATTCAGTGCCTTCGCGCAGCACGAACGCCTCGATGACCGCGCGCAACAATTCCGCCGGCAATTCCTCAGGTGGCACCAGCACCGGTTCTGCCGGAGTGTCATCAGCAGAACCTGCGGCACCGAAACCCGGTACGCCTTCGTCATCGCCAGCATCGCGCGACTCGTTGCTCATGGCTTGGCCACCACAGCCTTGGCCAACACGCTGTTCACCATATCGATGGCGGGGCGACGGGTGGAACTGCGGCGCCACACGGTACCCACGGTCCTTCCGGGTTGAGGGTTGGTGAACGGTTTGGTCACCAGCGTCTTGTTCGCCGCGAAGGGCCCTTCTGTGGCCAGCTTCGGCAGCAAGGTAATGCCAAGCCCGGAACCCACCATCTGCCGCAGCGTCTCAAGACTGGTAGCGCGGAAGTCTGTTTCCTCATCCACTGCCAATAAACTGCACACTTCCAGCGCTTGGTCGCGCAAGCAGTGCCCATCCTCCAACAACATCAACTTCTCACCGTTCAGCTCGGTGGGTTTCACTGTTTTTTGCGTAGCGAAGCGGTGCGTGGGAGGCACGGCGACCAGAAAAGGCTCGTGGTAGAGCACGCAGCTGTCGAGCCCCTCTTCATCGGCTGGGAGCGCCAGCACGGCCATATCCAATTCCCCAACGCGGAGTTTCTGTAGCAGCGGACGCGTTTGGTATTCGAACAGCAGCACCTGCAGCTTGGGCAACGCCTTGCGCAGCTTCAGCATGACATGGGGCAGCAAGTAAGGCCCGATGGTGGGGATTAGCCCAATGCGCAGCTTGCCGGCCAATGGGTCGCGGGAAAGGTGCGCCAAATCGACGATGTCATCGGTGTCGCGAATGACGCGCCGCGCGCGCTCCACCACCTCTTCGCCAGCAGCGGTCAGCGCCACGTTGCGCGGCTGCCGCTCCACCAAGGGCACCCCGAGGTAGTCCTCGAGTTTCTTGATTTGCGCCGACAACGTGGGCTGGCTGACGAAGCAGCGCTCCGCGGCTTTGCCGAAATGGCGTGTGTCGGCGAGGGCCACGAGGTATTTCAAGTCGCGCAAGTTCATGGGCAGGCTCCGGCGGCACGATACGCGCGGCCTATCGGTTCCATTTAAACAATCGATTGGAACGATAACGGGAGCGGCAGCATGATGCAACTGCTGGTCGGGCACCTCCCATCCCCTTTAGCCCGACCGCCTTGGCCCGCGGGTTCCTGCATCGCGCAAAGGCGCAGGAATACCGCGGGATTTTTTTTGGGAGTCGCGAGCAAGCTCGCTCCCACAACCAAACCATCACCTACTGTAGGAGGGAGCTTGCTCCCGACTCTTCAGGGCAGCAGTTCTTATCTGTAGGAGGGAGCTTGCTCCCGACTCTTCAGGCGAGCTTGGCGCGCAGGTCGTAAGTGTCTGCGCCCGTAATCTCCACTTCCATGAATTCGCCGACGCGGGCCGCTGCCAAGGCGCGCGAACCGCGTACGCGCACGGTGCCGTCGATATCCGGCGCGTCCGCATAGCTGCGCGCAATGACCGTGCTGCCTTCGATGGCATCCACCAGCACCGTGAGCTTGCGACCCACCTTCAGCTGCAAGCGCGCCGCACTGATGGCCGCAGCCTTGGTCATGAAGCGCTCGTAGCGTTCCTGCTTCACTTCTTCGGGGACCGGGTCTGCCAGGGCATTGGCCGGCGCGCCCTCCACGGGCGAATACTTGAAGGCGCCGACGCGGTCGAGCTGGGCTTCGTCCAGCCAATCGAGCAACACCTGGAACTCTTCTTCCGTCTCGCCGGGGAAGCCCACGATGAAGGTACTGCGTACGGCGAGGTCCGGCACTTCGCGACGCCAGGCCTTCAAGCGCTCCAGCGTATTTTCTGCATGCGCCGGGCGCTTCATGCGCTTCAGCACACTCGGGCTGCCGTGTTGGAAGGGAATATCCAGATACGGCAGCACTTTGCTCGCGGCCATCAGCGGAATCACTTCGTCCACGTGCGGGTACGGGTATACATAGTGCAGGCGTACCCACAGCGGCTGGCCATCGCTGCCCGGGCCTTCTGCCAACTGGCCCAGTTCACGTGCCAGGTCGATGAAGCGGGTGCGTACTTCGCGGCTGCCCCATTGCTCGGCGCGGTACTTCACATCAACGCCGTAAGCGCTGGTGTCCTGGCTGATGACCAACAGTTCGCGCACGCCGGCGTTGCGCAGGCGAATGGCCTCGTTCAACACATGCGGCAACGGACGGCTGACGAGATCGCCCCGCATGGACGGAATGATGCAGAAGCTGCAGCGATGATTGCAGCCCTCGGAAATCTTCAGGTAGGCATAGTGGCGCGGCGTGAGGCGAATGCCCTGCGGCGGCACCAGGTCCAGAAACGGGTCGTGCGCCGGCGGCAGGTGCTCGTGCACCGCGTCCATCACCTCGTCGAAAGCGTGGGGACCGGTAATCTTCAGCACCTGCGGGTGGCGCTCCAGAATCTGCTCCGGGCGGGCGCCCAGGCAGCCCGTCACCACCACCTTGCCGTTCTCGCGCAGCGCCTCGCCAATGGTGTCGAGGCTCTCGTGGACAGCGTCGTCCACGAAGCCGCAGGTGTTTACCACCACCAAGTCGGCTTGGTCGTAGGTGCCCACCACCTCATAGCCCTCGGCGCGCAGCCGGGTGAGGATCTGCTCGCTGTCGCTGGTGGCCTTGGGGCAGCCCAGGCTGACAAACCCGACTCGCGGGATGACCCCTGCTGCGCCTATCCGGTATCCTTCGCTCATGCGACTGCCCTTCGTGAAAATGCACGGCCTCGGCAACGACTTCATCGTGTTCGATGAAACGCCAGGCGCCCCTCTGCCCGGGGCCGA
>CALQLF020000165.1 GCA_943331345.2 Candidatus Planktophila lacus
CGCCGACGGCCCTTGTCGTCGACCACGATGGTGGGCCCGACATCGCGCATCCACGCGTCGTTGCTGGAGATTTCCACCACCCGCACCGCCGCCGGCAACTGCGCCCGGGCGTTGGCGTATTGCCGCGCGGACACCCCCACGCGAACGGTTTCGCTGGCGCTGATGGCCGTGGCAACCGCCGTAAAGGCCGCCTGAGCAGGCTTGGCACCGAGCCGCCAGTTGTCCGGACGCTCCGGCCACAGCATCCAGCAGCCGGCATGGCGGGCGTATTCCGCAGGCATGCGAAACCCCTGGCGGGCGGGCGAAACGTGGCGGGTAACGGTCATGCGGGGCTCCTCAACCAAGTGCGTATTGTAGTTTGGGGGAAGTCCGATTGTACGGACATCCCCCAATCGGGCTAGAATCCAGAAATGCGTCTATTGCTCGTTGAAGACCAAGCCGACCTCGCCGCCAATGTGGCCGACCACCTCGCGGGGCTTGGGCACGACGTTCAACTGTGCGCGGACGGCGAAACTGCCTTCGGCGCCGCGCGCCACGGGCACTTCGACATGCTCATCCTCGATGTCATGTTGCCACGCCTCGACGGCCTCAGTGTGTGCCGTTCGCTTCGCCAAGAAGGGCTGGAACAACTGCCCATCCTCATGCTGACCGCCCGCGACAGCGTCGAGGACCGCGTGGCTGGCCTCGATGCCGGCGCCGACGACTACCTGGTGAAGCCCTTCGCACTGGCAGAACTCGAGGCACGTGTCCGGGCCTTGCTCCGGCGTGTGCAACCCGCCCCCACTTCAGCGGCCAATGCCACGCCCGAAGTGCTGCAAGTGGCGGACCTCACTTTTGACCCGGCCACCCTCGTGGCGGAGCGGTCAGGACAAGTGCTGCGCCTGAACCCCAGCACCCGTCGCATCCTCCAGATTTTGCTGCAAAACACGCAGCGGGTGGTCACCCGGCAAGAGCTGGAAGCCGCCCTCTGGGGCGATTCGCCGCCCACCGGCGATGTGCTGCGCGCCCACATGTACGCGCTCCGCGTTGCCGTCGACAAGCCCTTCGACCACAAACTGCTGCACACCGTCCACGGCGAAGGCTATCGCCTGGCCGTGCTCGACGAAGCCTGAGCTAGCCGCTCGCCGCGGTCGGCCGCCGCCGCCATCAACCCACACTTCAGCCACTGGCCACGGCCAAGGCCTGCGCCAAGTCCGCGCGCAGGTCCTCGATATCCTCCAGCCCGAACGACAGCCGCACCATGCCCGGGGTAATACCCGAGATAGCAAGCTGCTCGGGTGTGAGATCCATGGGCTTCATGAACGGCGGCGGGTTCACTAGGCTATCGACGCTGCCGAGGCTCGCCGTCATGGCAAACAGCTCCAGCGCTTCGGCAAAGCGCGTCGCCGCCGCGAGGCCCCCCGCCAATTCCACGCAATTGAGCGTGCCGAACTCCTGCTGCTGCGCAGCGGCCAGGGCCTGCTGCGGGTGGCTCGCGAGGCCCGGGTAAAGCACCCGGCTGACGCCCGCCTGCTGTTCCAGCCACGCCGAGAGTTCGTGAGCAGTGCGGCACTGCGCCTGATAACGCACGAAATAAGTCTTCAAGCCGCGTTGCACCAGGAACGCCGCATGCGGGTCCAGCGTGCAACCGATAAGCACAGACTCGCTTCGCAGTTTCTGCACCATCGCTGCGGAGCCGATGACTGCACCGGCCAACACATCGCCGTGGCCGCTCGCGTATTTCGTCAGTGAATGCACGAACAGGTCCACCGGGTACTGGCCGTACTGGTGGAACCCGGCAAACGTGTTGTCCATGACGGAAAGCGCACCGTACTGGCGGCACAGGGCGCAGAGGCGCTCCACATCCGCGATGCGCAGCATGGGGTTGGTGGGGCTTTCAAACTGCACCAACTTCACTGGGCGTGAAGCCAGCACCGCCTCGAGTGCTGCGTGGTCGCCCACCGGCAGCAGGGTGTGCGTGACGCCATAGCGCGTCAACGGGCCCTTCAAGGCTTGGCGCGTGGGCGCATAGCTTTCGATAAAGCTGACCACGTGGTCGCCGGCAGACAGCAAGCCATACAGCGGCAGCGAGACGGCAGCCATACCAGACCCCACGACCACGGCGTCCTCGCGGCCCTGCAATCCGGCGAGCGTGAGTTCCAGTTGGCGCGTAGTGGGGTTCTTGCCGCGGCTGTAGAAAAAACCTTTCACCTCGCCGCGCAGCATCGCCAACAAGTCATCGACCGTTTCGGTCTCGAACTTCACCGACTGGTAGATGGGCGCCACCAGTGGCCGGTTGCCCGGCGGCAACTCGATGGCCGGGGGGTGGGTGACGAGAGTGCGGGGCTTGCGGGGAGTGCTCATGCAGCAAGCATACAATGGGCGGTCCGCTGTCAAACCACCCTAACGACTGCGAGGAGAAACCCTTGCGCCTACTCGCCTCTGCCGCCGCGCTGCTCTTACTGGTAATAAACCCCGCCCATGCCCAAACCACCGGACGCTGGACGTGGCTGACGGGCACAGTCGCCGGCGGCAGTCTGGCAGCCACGCTGACACCGCAGGGGGAGGTGAAGAGCGCATACGCCTATCTGGACAACGGACGCGGCCCGAAGCTGCAGGCCCAGTGGCACGTGGGCCCCGACGGAGTCCCAGACCGCTGGAAGATCACCGGCACCACCACCTACGGCAGTAGCGCCAACGAGGTATTCAGTCGCACGCGGCAGGTAGCCCGTTGGAAGAGCGTCGGTGACGAAGGCACGGCGCCATTGCCGAAGGATGGCAACGCTGCAGCGTCAGTACCGGCTTACCTCCCCTTGGTCTACACACCGGACTATTTGGCCGCGCTCGTCCGCGCCGCCTTGGGTCAAGGGAACCGCCTGCGCTTGTTGCCGGCCGGCGAACTCCATGTTGCCACTCTCGAATCGACCAACGTGCTCAGCAGCACCGGACAAACACTCGGCGTCACGCTCCACGCAGTCACTGGGCTCGGCCTGACGCCGAGCTACCTCTGGCTGGACGCAGCCGGCGCACTGTTCGCCAATGTGGAGATGGCCGATGGGCTTTATGGCGTGGTGCGTGAAGGCTGGGAGTCGACGGCACCCGCGCTGGCAGCACGACAACAAGCCGCAGACGCGGTGCTGCTCGCGAAGTTGGCAGACAACGCAAAACACACCTACACCCAACCTGTCGCGTTCCGCCATGTGCAGGTGTTCGATTCGCGACAGGGCAAGTTGTCGGCACCGCAGACCGTCATCGTGTTCCGCGGACGCATCTCCACCTTGCAGCCGGACGATGTGCCGCTGCCTCTGGAAGCCCTGACGATCGATGGCACGGGCCGAACGCTACTGCCGGCGCTGTTCGACCTGCATACGCATGGCACGCCGTGGGGTGGCGCGCTACAACTCGCGGGCGGCGTTACCACCGCACGCGACCTCGGCAACGATCATGACTCGATTTTGCTGCAGGAAGCACGCTACGACAGCGGCGCTTGGCTCGGGCCCCGCCTGTGGCGTGCTGGCTTCATGGACGGCCAAAGCCCCTATACCGCCAGTGGTGGCAAGACCGTGGCCAGCCTTGCGGAAGCACTCGACGCTGTGGATTTTTTTGCCGCCCATGGCTATCGCGCGGTCAAACTCTACAGCTCGTTCAACCCGGACTGGATAGCGCCGGTGGCGCAGCGCGCGCACGAACGCGGGCTGCGAGTGAGCGGCCATGTGCCCGCGTTCACCACCGACGCGCGGTTAATTACACAGGGCTACGACGAACTGAACCATCTGAA
>CALQLF020000166.1 GCA_943331345.2 Candidatus Planktophila lacus
ACCAGCGACCCGCGCGATACGCGTTCCACGCTGTACTGCTCCGACGTGGCGAAGATGGTCGAAGCACCCATTTTCCACGTGAATGGCGACGACCCGGAGGCCGTGGTGTTTACGGCGCGCCTGGCGCTGGCCTACCGCATGAAGTTCCACAAAGACGTGGTCATCGACGTCGTCTGCTATCGCCGCCATGGCCACAACGAGGCTGACGAACCCGCTGCCACGCAGCCGGTCATGTATCAGGTTATTCGCAAGCACCCCACGCCGCGCCAGTTGTATGCGCAGCAGTTGGAGGCGCTAGGCGTTGTCGCGGCAGGGACTGCCGATGCGATGGTGGCCGAATACCGCCAGGGCCTTGACGAGGGCAAGCCGCAGGCACGCGCCGCGCTGGGTCTTATTGGTAACAAGTACACCGTGGACTGGACGCCGTTCTTGGACGCGGACCCGAATGCGATGCCGTTGACTGGCGTGCCGCTCGTGGACCTGAAGCGTTTGGGTGCGCGTCTGGCGCATGTGCCCGCAGCTTTCACGCTGCATCCGCGCGTGGCGAAGATTATCGATGACCGTCGCAAGATGTATGCCGGTGAGCAAGCGCTCGACTGGGGCGCAGCTGAAATGCTCGCCTATGCCACCTTGCTAGACCAGGGCTACCCCATTCGCTTGGTCGGCCAAGACGCAGGGCGTGGTACGTTCTTTCACCGTCATTCGGTGCTGCACGACCAAGCCACCGCGAACACCTACGTGTCGCTCGGCAATTTGGCAGACCGTCAGCCGAAGTTCACCGTCATCGACTCGGTGCTTTCCGAGGAAGCAGTGCTGGGGTTCGAGTACGGCTTCAGCACCACGGACCCGACCCAGTTGGTCATCTGGGAAGGCCAGTTCGGTGACTTCGCCAACGGTGCGCAGGTCATCATCGACCAGTTCATTTCTTCGGGTGAAGTGAAGTGGGGACGTTTGTGCGGCTTGGCGCTGTTCTTGCCGCACGGCTATGAAGGCCAAGGCCCGGAGCATAGCTCGGCGCGCCTAGAGCGCTTCCTGCAACTTTGCGCCGAGAACAACATGAGCGTGTGCGTGCCTTCGACGCCCGCGCAGATGTACCACATGGTGCGACGTCAACAGGTTCGCGCCTTGCGCCGGCCCCTGATAGTGATGACCCCGAAGAGTCTGCTACGCCACAAGTTGGCGGTGTCGGCTCTCGACGAACTCGCCCGTGGGCGCTTCCAGTTGATTATCGATGAAGTCGATACATTGGATGTGGCCAAGGTAAAGCGCGTGGTGTTCTGCTCCGGCAAGGTCTATTACGACCTTCTCGAGCACCGCCGCAGCCGCGCGCAGCAAGATGTGGCCATTGTGCGTATCGAGCAGTTGTATCCGTTCCCCAAGGACGAATACCGCGCCATCCTCGACAAGTACTCGGCCGCTACGGAAGTGGTGTGGTGTCAGGAAGAGCCGCAGAACCAAGGTGCTTGGTACCAAATCCGTCACCGCCTGCAGGACCCGATGGGTAGCAAGCAGCAGTTGTTCTATGCAGGCCGTCGCGGCGCCGCGGCTCCGGCTACCGGCATCGGCGCCATCCACAACGAAGAGCAGGCCCGCCTCGTGGCGGCTGCCATTGAATTCAACCCGGCCGGCACGCCCGCAAGCGCACCAGCCAAGGCCAGCAGGAAATAACCCATGACCATCGAAGTCCGTGTTCCGAACCTTCCCGAATCCGTGGCCGATGCCACGCTGGTGAAGTGGCACAAGAAGGCCGGTGAAGCTGTCTCGCGCGACGAGAATCTGGCTGACCTCGAGACCGACAAGGTCGTGCTGGAGGTGCCTGCTACGGCGAGTGGTGTGCTGAAGGAAATTCTCGTGGCCGAAGGCACCGTGGTGGTCGCCGGCCAAGTGCTGGCGCTGTTGGAAGAAGGTGCGGTGGCTGCGGCTCCTGCCGCTAGCGCTGCGCCCGTTGCGGCGGCTGCGGGTGCTGCCGCCAAGGTGGCGCCTTCTGCCAAACGCCTCGCTGAAGATACTGGTGTGGATCCGGCAAACGTCGCCGGGTCTGGCAAGGATGGCCGCGTGACCAAGCAAGACGTGGCCAAGGCGGCCGACAAGCCGGCTGCGGCTCCGGCGGCTCCGACGTCTGCGGTGGCTGCAGCTCCTGCTGCTCCTGCTATGTCGCCGGCTGCCCCGCGTGCCGGCCGTACCGAACAGCGCGTGCCCATGACCCGTCTGCGTACGCGTATTGCCCAGCGCCTGGTGGAAGCCCAGGCAACGCAGGCCCTGCTCACCACTTTCAACGAGGTGGACCTGAAGGCGCTGAACGAACTGCGTACGAAGTACAAGGACAAGTTCGAGAAGGCGCACGGCGTGCGGCTCGGCTTCATGTCGTTCTTCGTGAAGGCCGCCGTAGAGGCGCTTAAGAAGTACCCGGTAGTGAACGCGTACGTCGATGGCGGCGACATTCTGTACCACGACTACTACGACATCGGCGTGGCCGTGTCGACGGAGCGTGGCCTCATCGTGCCGGTGCTGCGCGACGCAGACCAGCTCGGCTTCGCTGATGTAGAGAAGGCCGTGGGCAATTTTGCCACGCGTGCTCGCGCTGGCAGCCTGACGCTCGAAGAGCTGACCGGTGGCACCTTCAGCATCACGAACGGTGGCGTGTTCGGCTCGCTGCTGTCCACGCCCATCGTGAATGCGCCCCAGAGTGCCATTCTCGGTATGCACAAGATTCAAGATCGTCCGGTCGTCATTGACGGCCAGATCGTCATCCGCCCGATGATGTACTTGGCGCTCACCTACGACCATCGCATCATCGACGGCAAGGAAGCCGTGCAGTTCCTCGTCACCATGAAAGACTGCCTGGAAGATCCGGCGCGTCTGCTGTTAGGGGTTTAAGTCATGGCTACGCATTACGACGTGGTTGTCATTGGTGGTGGTCCGGCCGGTTATCCGGCAGCCATCCGCGCCGGCCAGAACGGCTTGAAGGCGGTTTGCATCGACGGTTGGAAGAACCGTGACGGCACTTATGCCTTTGGTGGCACCTGTTTGAATGCGGGCTGCATTCCTTCGAAGGCGCTGTTGGAGTCCAGCGAACTTTGGCACCGCGTTAACAGTGAATTCGCCGCTCACGGCATCAGCGTGCAAGGCGCGGCTTTCGATCTTGCGAAGATGCAGCAGCGTAAGGCGCATATCGTCAAGACATCCACGCAGGGCATTCTGGCGCTGTTGAAGGCCGCCAAGGCCGAAGCGCTCACTGGCCACGGCAAGTTGTTGCCGGCAGAAGGTGGCGTGAACCGTGTGGAGTTCACGGCTCCTGACGGCACCGTGCAGGTGCTGACGGCGACGAACGTCATCCTCGCTTCCGGTTCGGAGCCGTTCGAGCTGAAGAGCGCGCCGTTCAACCGCGAGACCATCCTAGATTCCTGGGACGCGTTAGACATGACCGCCGTGCCCAAGCGCCTCGGCGTTATTGGTGCTGGTGTCATCGGGCTAGAGCTCGGCAGCGTGTGGCGTCGTCTAGGTGCGGAAGTGGTGGTGCTCGAGGCCATGGACCAGTTCCTGCAGATTGCGGATGGCGCCGTGGCCAAGGAAGCGGCTAAGCACTTCAAGAAACTCGGCCTCGATATTCGCCTGGGCGCGAAGGTGTCGGGGGCTGCTGCTGGTGCCGATGGCGTCACTGTCACCTATCAGGACGCCAAGGGCGAACAGACTGTGGTGGTGGACAAGCTGGTGGTGGCTATTGGCCGCAAGCCGTTCACAGC
>CALQLF020000167.1 GCA_943331345.2 Candidatus Planktophila lacus
CATGGATCTCGCAGATCTGGCCGAACAAGATTCGGGCTGGGATGCCGCCACCGTGTGGCAGGAACGCGTGAAAATGCGCACTCCGGTGGCGGAAGTGAATGCCACGGAAGTGGCCCGCGCCCGCTCCGGCTGGGACCCGCTCAGCGCCTGGCGCCAGCGCGTTCTGAAGAAATAGTCGTTAGTAGCGCAGCAGCGCCGAGCCCCAGGTAAACCCACCACCGAACGTTTCGAGCAGCAGCATCTGACCACGCTGGATGCGGCCATCGCGAACGGCTGTGTCGAGCGCCAACGGAATAGACGCCGACGACGTGTTGCCGTGGTCCTGCACCGTGACCACCACTTTTTCCATGGGCATTTCCAGCTTGCGCGCCGTGGCATCGATGATGCGCAGGTTCGCTTGGTGCGGCACCAGCCAGTCGATGTCCGTCTTGGCCACGCCACTCTTTTCCAGCGTCTCGTCGACAATGCGCTCGAGCGTGCGCACTGCCACCTTGAACACTTCGCTGCCCTTCATCTGGATGCCGGGGTTGATGGCGGCGCGCAGCTTGTCGATGCCGGCCGAAGGCCCGTACGGATAGCAGAGCAAATCTTTGTAGGTGCCGTCCGCATGCAAGTGCGTGGCAATGATGCCCGGCTCTTCCGAAGCTTTCAGGATGACCGCGCCGGCGCCGTCGCCGAACAACACGCAAGTGGTGCGGTCGGTCCAGTCCACAATGCGGCTGAGCGTTTCGGCACCAATGACCAGCGCGCACTTGGCATCGCCAAGGCGAATGAACTTGTCCGCGAGCGAAAGCGCGTACACGAAACCGCTGCAAGCCGTTTCCAGAGAAAACGCCGGGCAATCGCGCAGGCCCAGTTGTTCCTGCACCAGCACGCCAAGGTTCGGGAAGACGAAGTCAGGTGTGCAGCTACCGACGATGATGAGGTCGATTTCCTGCAGTTCGATACCAGCAGCAGCAGCAGCGCGGCGCGCCGCTTCTGCCGCAAGGTTCGAAGTGGTCTGGCCTTCAGCAGCAATATGGCGGCGCTCAATGCCCGAACGCGAACGGATCCATTCGTCGGTGGTATCGACCATCTTCTCGAGGTCGGCGTTCGTCAGCATCTTTTCCGGCAAGTAGCTGCCAGTGCCCGCGATCCGTGAATACATGTGCTTTTACCTAAGCCTGTTGTAATAGTTGGGCCGAGATGCGTGCCGGCAGTCCATGGCTGGCTTCGAGCACTCCGGTGGCCACCGCCTGAGCGAAGGCGGCAGCGTCCGCACCCCCGTGCGACTTCACCACCACGCCCTGCAGCCCGACGAGGCTGGCACCATTGTACCTGCCCGGGTCCAGCCGCGTAGCCACGCGCCGCAGCACGGGGCCAGAGAGTAAGCCCGCTATTTTCTGCAAGGGACCGCGCGTGAATTCCTCACGCAGCGTGCCCTTCACGAAGCGCGCCAAGCCTTCGATGGACTTCAGCGCCACGTTACCGCTGAAGCCGTCGGTGACGACAACATCCACTTCGCCACTGAAGAAGGCATTGCCTTCCACGAACCCAAGATAGTTGAGCCCCGGCGTGGCACGCAGCAAAGCATGCGCGGCCTGTACCGTATCGTTGCCTTTCAGTTCCTCGGCGCCGATATTGAGCAAGCCGACGCGCGGCTGTTCAAGCCCGCCTACTTCGCGCGCCACCAAGTGGCCCATGACAGCGAACTGGCGCAACTGCTCGGGCGTGGCCGTGGCGTTGGCGCCCAAGTCCAGCGCCCAAGTGCAGCCGTGCGGCGCCGGCAATGCCGCCAGAATGGCGGGGCGCGAAATGCCGGGCAAAGTGCCCAAGACGAAATGCGCCATGCCCATGAGCGCGCCGGTATTGCCGGCGCTGACCGCCGCCTGCGCACGGCCTTCGGCGACGGCATCGAGCGCCAGACGCATGGAAGATTGTTTCTTGCGACGGATAGCATCGCGCGGGGCGTCGTCCATGGTGACGACTTGCGGCGCGTGCAGTATGTCTAGCCGGGCGCGCAATGGCGCCGCACAGCCAGACAAGGCAGCGCCTATCTGCTCGGCATCACCGACCAGACACAGGCGTGTAGAGAGGGGGACACGGGAAAGCGCGAGGGCAAGCAATGCACCCTCAACGCAGGGAACGCAGCCGTGGTCGCCACCCATGACGTCCACGGCCACCGTGACCGCAGGGGCCACGGTGGACGCTGCAGTGGACACTAGTCCTGAGCGTCTTCGGCCTTGGGCACGATGACCTGCTTGCCGCGGTAGTAGCCGTCGCGGCTGACGCGGTGACGCACGTGCGTTTCGCCGGACTTGGAGTCCGTCGAGAGCGTCGGGGCGGTCAGGTGGTCGTGCGAACGGTGCATGCCGCGCTTCGACGGGGTCTTGCGGCTTTTCTGAACAGGCATGTTTCAAACTCCTCGTACAAACTCGTAGCGACGCCGGGCGGGGTTTTAGTCTTCCCGCTTCAGCATGTTCTTCAAACCCGCGAACGGGTTGGCTTTGGGCGAATCCACCACCGGGTCTTCCGGCAGCACCGCCACTTCTTCCTCGGACAGCACCTTCACCGCGGGGCGGCAGGCGCTGCTACCGGCCGGGTGCATAGGCACCAGCGGGAAAGACAGCAGCAGCTCGTCTTCGACCAAATCGCGCAGCGACAAACGCAGGTCTTGCAGTACCACAACTTCAAAATCCGCCGGTACTTCAGCCTCGTCTTCCTCACTGCCCACGAAGGCAAGCTTCAATTCTGCGGCCATCGGCAGCAGAAACACCTCGAGGCAGCGCTGGCAGAGAACTTCTACCTGCGCCGCCAAGGCACCTTCCAGTGCCGGAAAACCCTGCACTTCGTGGAAGCTGAACTGCGCCTCCACCTGCCCCGCCTGGCCCGCGAGGCCGGCGCTTAGGCGCGACAACTCGGGGACCGGATAATGGCAAGTGAACCGCGAACCCTGCGCAGACAGCAGGCCGACATCGACCGGATCTGCAGGGGTCTTCAGCATGGGGGCGGTATGATAGGGAGGAAGGGCGCCGAAGTCAAAAGGCTTTATGCTGCAAGCCCTTGTTTTACGAATTGTTTTGGCAGCACCCCATGACCGGCACCGCCTCTCTTGTCCTTGGCTCCACGTCCCCCTACCGCCGCGCTTTGCTCGAGCGGCTGGGCCTGCCCTTCACCGTGGCAGCCCCCGGCGTAGACGAGTTTCCCCGGCCCGGCGAACCACCCCACGGGCTGGCCGCCCGCCTCGCCGGCCACAAGGCCGAGGCCGTGGCCAAGCTCCACCCGGAGGCTTGGATTATCGGCAGCGACCAAGTAGCCGCCGTAGACGATGACGTTCTCGGCAAGCCTGGCACCGTGGAGGCAGCCTGCCAGCAGCTGGCCATGTGCAGCGGGCGCGTCGTCACCTTCTACACCGCCGTGCGCCTCATGCAGGGCAGCACCGGCCGCCAGGAAAGCCATGTGGACACCACCCGCGTGAAGTTCCGGGTGCTGGACGACGCCGAGATTGTCCGTTACGTGGAACGCGACCGCCCGCTGGACTGCGCCGGCAGTTTCCGCAGCGAAGGGCTGGGCATTGCCCTCTTCGAACGGCTGGAAACGGAAGACCCGACCGCGCTGGTCGGGCTGCCGCTTATCTGGCTTTGCGGGGCCCTGCAGCGCGCCGGGCTTGACCCACTCGGCGGGCCGTAGCCGCATCCGCC
>CALQLF020000168.1 GCA_943331345.2 Candidatus Planktophila lacus
AGCAGGATGTAAGTGCGCCATTCGCGGCGCAGATAGGCGAGGGTGACGTTCACGGGTGTGGCGCGCAGGTCGCTGCCGCGGTCGCGCCGGAACGGTTCGCGGATGGTGAGCACCAGCAGCGCCACCAGCAGGCCCGGCAGGCCCACCCACAGGAAGACTTGCTGCCATGGGGCCAGCACGCCGAGGAATGGCACGGCCACCGGGCCTTGTTCTTTCAGCACCGGGTACAGTTTGCCGCCAATGATGTTGGCCACGCCGCCGCCACTGGAGATACCCGCGCTATACAGCCCGATGGCACGTCCGAGGCGTTCCTTCGGGAAATAGTCTTTCATGATGGACAGCGCCGAGGGGTTCAGCGCGGCTTCGCCGGCACCCACGCCTACGCGCGCCATGAACAGGCCGGGGTAGGTGGTGGCCATGCCGCAGGCAGCGGTCATGAGGCTCCATACCGCGATGCCGCCGAAGATAATCCAGCGGCGGTTGCTGCTGTCTGCCAGCCACGCCAGCGCAATGCCGAAGAAGGTGTAGAACACCGCGAACGCGCCGCCCAGCAGGAAGCTGATTTGCGTGTCGGAAATGCCGAGGTCGGCCCGGATGTCCGGCACCAGCATGGCGATAATTTCGCGGTCGATGAACGCCAGAATGTAGGCGAGCAACAGCACTACCACCACATACCAAGCGTAGAGCGGGTGCGGGTAGGGCGCTTCCGGGCTGCGGTTCATGGGCGGGGTCCCCTGCTGTTACATGGCCGGCCTCTGCGTGCCGGCTCTGGTTCGTTGTGGGCCGAGTGTGGCAGAAACCCGCCGGCACCTAAACGGACCGGTTGAATATGTCGCCATTTCATGGAAATAGCGACACGTAGCGTTGACCTGTCGTCGCCAGCGACATAAACAGGAAACGTGTCGCGAGAATTCGAAAATTGAACCACGAGGAGGCAGCTCGTATATCCTGTATATACAACTTGCCAAGTCCGGAGGCCGACCATGCTCACTCGCATCTTCAAAAGCGGCAATTCCCTGGCCGTGCGCATTCCCAAAGAATTGGCTTTTGCCCCCGAGGTGCAGGAAGTCGAAATCGACCGCGTTGGCGGGGCGTTGGTCTTGCGCCCCGCGCAAACCCAGCGTTTGGCCGGCTTGGGCGATTTGCTCGCCAGTTTCAGCCCGGCTTTCATGTCCGCCGGGCGCGATGAGCACCCCGAGCAGGAGCGTGACTGGGGCGCCCCCGAAAAGCCGAGGTGACCCGCGTGCGGTACATGCTCGACACGAACATCTGCATCTACCTCATCCGTCGCCAGCCGCCGCAAGTACTGCGGCGGCTGGAGGCCCTGAATGAGGGGGACGTGTGCATGTCCGTCATCACCTACGCCGAACTGCGCGCTGGTCTTGAAATCCAGTCGGAGCAGCGCGAGCACGACCAGCGCGTGCTGGCCCAATTGGTTCAGCGTATCCCCGTCTTGCCATTAGATGAGGCTGGCGCAGAAAGTTATGGCCGGCTGCGGGCCGCCGTTCGGGACCGTCGTCGAGACGCACTGGACCGCCTCATTGCGGCACAAGCGGTGGCTGCCGGCAGCATTCTCATCACCAACAACGAAGCCGATTTTGCGGATTACCCGGGTTTGCAGGTTGAAAACTGGGTTAAGGACTGAACGGGGCTGCTAAAATTTCGGTTTGCGTCGCCTGCCTGGCCGCTGCCGGGCCCTCTCAGTTCAGGGAGCTTTCCATGTCGCGTCTTCCCCGTTTGGCCCCCACCGGGCGCCCCGCCGCGCTTCGTGGCTTGTGTCTTGCTGCTGCCGGGCTGCTGCTCGTGGGTTGTGTCCGTAAGCCTGCTGAACCTGCAGCGCCGGCTATGTCGTTCGCTCAGGCCACCGAGACGGTCATCGCCGCCTACTACAAGGCCAACCCCACGTTCGCTGCCAACGCGGGCTTGCACGAGTTCGACGGCCAGTTGCCGGACTGGAGTGCGGCCGCGCTGCAGGCGGGCATCGCGGAACTGGAAAAGCAGCGCGCCATGCTGGCCGCGTTCCCGGACGCGCAACTGAGCGCAGCGCAGCGCGTAGACCGCGAACACCTGCTGACAGTTCTCGACCGCGACCTGTTCTGGGAAAAGATTGCCGAGGCGCCCCAGACCAACCCTTCGTACTACTTGGATACGCTGAGCCCTAGCCTGTACGTGGCGCGCCCCTACGGCACGCCGGAACAGCGCCTGCGCGCGTTCATTACCTACACCAAGAGCGTGGTGAGGGCCGCGCCGCAGATTCAGGCGAACCTGCGCACGCCCATGCCGGCCACCTTCGTGAAGGTGGGCACGGACGGCTTTGGTGGCCTCGCGGACTTCTACCGCAAGGACGTGCCGCTGGCGTTCAAGGGTGTGGGCGATGCCGCGCTGCAGGCGGAACTGCTGGCCGCCATTGGCCCCGCTGCCGATGCCATGCAGAAGTT
The DNA here is from genome assembly GCA_943331345.2 of Candidatus Planktophila lacus. Taxonomy (GTDB): domain Bacteria; phylum Pseudomonadota; class Gammaproteobacteria; order Steroidobacterales; family Steroidobacteraceae; genus CAIOHZ01. The sequence continues at coordinate 2,439 of CALQLF020000168.1, forward strand.
GGCGGACTGGGTGAAGGCACAAGAGAAGACCGCCACCGGCCCGCTGCCGCTGGGCACTGAACGCTACAACCAGATGCTGCAGATGACCGAGCGCGTAAACCTGCCTGTGGGCGAGGTGGAGCGCGTGGGCAAGGCAGACCTAGAACGCAATCTCAAGGCGCTGGCTGCGGCCTGCGCCGAGTTCGCGCCGAAGGCCACCATTGCCGAATGCGCGCGCCGCGTTCGCGACCGCAAGCCCGCCATCGCGAACCCGGTGGAAGCAGCGCGTGAGCAACTGAAGATGTTGCGCCAGTTCCTGGTGGACAAGGACATCGTCACCATTCCGGGCACCGAGCAGGCGCTGGTGAATGAATCGCCGCCGTTCAATCGCCAGAACTTCGCTTACATCGACCCGCCCGGCCCGTTCGAGAAGGGCATGCCTTCGGTGTACTACATCTCCCCGCCGGACCCGACGTGGCCTGCGCAGGTGCAGCACGACTATCTGCCGGGCGAATACGTGCTGCTGTTCACCAGCGCGCATGAAGTGTTCCCCGGCCATTTCCTGCAGTTCCTGCATGCCAACCGCGCGCAGTCGATGGTGGGCCGCCTCTTCGTGGGCTATGCCTATGCTGAAGGCTGGGCGCACTACACCGAAGAGATGATGTGGGACCAAGGCTTGGTGGGCACGCCGGACGCGCACATTGGCCAGTTGCTGCAGGCGCTGATGCGTAACTGCCGCTTGCTGAGCTCCATTGGCCTGCACACGCAGGGCTGGAAGGTGGAAGACAGCCAGCGCTGCTTCCGCGACCAGGCCTACGCGGACGAAGGCAGCGCGCGCCAGCAGGCCGCGCGTGGCACCTACGACCCGGCTTACCTGAACTACACGCTCGGCAAGCTGATGATTCTGAAGCTCCGCAAGGACTGGCTCGCCGCCAGCGTGCCGGCTGGTACGCCAACGCGCACGTTGAAGGCTTTCCACGACCAGTTCTTGTCGTACGGCGGGCCACCGATTCCCGTGGTACGCAAGGCCATGCTGGGCGATGCGGACACGGGGCCGGTCCTTTAATTTTTGTGGCCTTTGATTTTTTGTGGCCTTTGATTTTTTGTGGCCTTTGATTTTTTGTGGGAGCGAGCTTGCTCGCGACTCTTGGTTGTTTTGTAGGAGCGAGCTTGCTCGCGACTCTTGGAGGTCGGGAGCAAGCTCCCTCCTACAATGCTTTGACATGTTTTTGTGGGAGCGAGCTTGC
>CALQLF020000169.1 GCA_943331345.2 Candidatus Planktophila lacus
CTGCCGGATGAAGGTGAGCTGGCGCGCCTTGGGCCGACGGCCGCTGCCGGAGACCCGCCCTTCGAAGTGCTGAAGTGTGGCGCCGATCCAGGCGAGGGTTCCAATGCGTGGATCAACGTCACCACGCGTGGTGCCCGTGCACGCGACCTCCGCGCGGCGCTGGCCGCCATCGGCGTCGATGTGGGTCGCCTGATGCGTACCCAGTTCCTGGGTTTCTCCATGCCGCGCAACATGGCGCGTGGGCGCAGCGTCGAACTGGATGCTGACGAGGTCGAAGCACTTTGTGCTGGCGTCGATTACGCTGGCTTGGCGGGTTCCTGGCAATCGAACGACCCACCGGTCACGCCGCGCGCCGCTGGGCCCAGAAGGAAAAGGTAAGGGGCCACAATCGTTTCGGGTAGGGGGAGCCGTTCGCGGTTCTCGCCTGGAAAGGCCTGCGAGCGCATGGCGGTGCGGGTTGCACCGGGGTTGAGGCAATTCACCCGTACCTTGCCGTCGGTGGAAAGCTCGTCCGCCAGCACCTGCGCCAGTCCTTCCACCGCAAACTTCGAGGCCGCATAGGCGCCCCAGTACGCACGGCCTTTCCTGCCGACGCTGCTCGTGGTGAACACGATGCTTGCGTCCTCACTCGCCTTCAGCAATGGCAAACAGACGTGGGTGAGCGCGAAGGCGGCGGTGACATTCACATGCATCACCCGCCCGAATGTTGGTACGTCATAGAGTTCCACTGGCGCTAGCGTGCCGAGAATGGCGGCGTTATGCAGCAGGCCATCCAATCGGCCGTATTCAGCCTGCAGTGAACTCACGAGAGCGTCATATTCCGGCGCGAGTGCGGTTTCGAGATTCAGGTGAGCCATGGCGGGCACGGGCCCGCCTTCTGCCACGATTTCGTCGTGTACTTTTTCCAATTTTCGCAGTGTCTTGCCGAGCAACACCACCGTGGCACCGTGGCGGGCCAAAGCCAGCGAGATGGCTTTGCCGATACCGTCACCGGCGCCGGTCACGAGGATGACGCGTCCTGCCAGAGCAGCATCAGGGGCTTCGTAGTTGCGTAGCGTCTGGTTGTCCATGGGGGTTCCGGTGGTCTTCAGAAATTAACGGTCGGCGCGGCGCGCGGCGTACCAAGCGGACCAGAGGGTACGCCATGGCGGCAACAAGGCGTCCGCGTGGGAATTGAGCGGTTGTTGCTGGAGGCGTTGCAGGGCGTCGCGCGCCAGTTGCAGACGAACGGCCGTATGGCGCAGTTGGCTGCGCACAGTGGGTTTCAGGTCCTGCCATTGCTCTGTGGCCAACGCTAGGGCGTTCTCGCCTAACGCGAGTTGTTCCAGCACCAGCGCTGCCAAGCCCTGTGAATGGGCTGTGGTACCAAGCGCTTCCGGGAGTTCGTGCAAGGGTATGCCTCGAGCTTCCAACGCCTCTAGGGGTAGCCCTAGGCGCCCTTGGCGCGCTTGCTGCAGCGGCGAGGTACAGGCGTCCAAACGGCCAAGACCCACCGCCAAGTGCTGTGCGAACTGGCGTAGGCTGCCCGCGGTTTCGCTCCCGGCGGACGTAGCTTCAGGAGCCAAGAGGCGGAGGGCAGTCCACTGCAGCGCACCTTCGCGCCGCCAGTCCCAGCGTGCCGCCGCCGCTTGGTCATCGGGCGCTACCCCGGCGAGTTCCATTGCAGCCAGTTCCAGTCTCTCCGGAAGTTCCGTCCAGAGGCCGGGCTCGGCGGCAATGGCGTGCAATTCGCGGGTGATGGGGTGCGCCGGCTTCCCTGCGTGCAAGCGTTGCAGTTCTTCTTGCCACCATTGCAGTTTGTGGTGGGCAGCTTCGTGCGAGCGCGTGCGCCCGGAGGCCACCAGTTCATCGATGACGCCAGACCATTGGTAGAGCGCGCGCAGGACAGAGGCGCGCGGGTGCGCCGCGAATAGACAGGCGTGGCCAGCAGCATCCAAGGCACGGGACATCGTAAAGCCCTAGCGCCGTGAGGCACTGGAGTGGACGGCGCCGCTGAATGGCAAGCGGAGCCAAGTGGCGATATCAGCCATCGAATGGACGCTGCCATGGGCGCCCCAGGTGTCGGGACGGTCCGTATCGGCGAGATAGCCAAAGTGTGCGACCAGGGCTGTCATCCCTGCGGCGCGGGCCGCCTGCACGTCACGCTCCGCATCGCCGACATAAACACAAGCCGCAGGGTTGAGTCCTGCTTGCGCCGCGCCGTGAAGCAACGGCGCGGGGTGGGGTTTGCGCTGCGGCAAAGTGTCGCCGGAGACGATGCAAGCGGCGCGTGGCGTCAGTTCGAGTGCCGCCATGAGCGGTTCGGTGAGGTACGCCGGCTTGTTGGTGACCACGCCCCATTTGAGGCCTGCTGTTTCAAGCGCCAACAGCAACTCCTCGCCACCGGGGAACAGACGCGTTTCCAAGGCGATGCGGGCCGCGTAGCGGTCCAGAAACCGCTGCCGCATGGCTTCAAAGGCATCGCCGGGGGCCAACCCGAAGCCAACTTGCACCATGGCAGTGGAGCCGTGGGAAGCATGTGGGCGAATGACCGCGAAGGGCAGGGGCGACAGGCCGGCTTCGCTGCGCAGGTCGTTGAGTGCGCCGGCCATGTCCTGGGCCGTATCCAGCAAGGTGCCGTCAAGGTCGAACAAGACCCCTTGCCAAGGCATGGTGGCAGTCATGGGTCAGGTGGCCTTGGGCCGGCGGAAGTGCGCCAGATAGTTGACGGCCACATCGGGCCCGAGCCGGAAGGTGTGCGTGAGGGGGTCCATTTCGAGGCCGGTGACATCGAGCAACTCGAGACCGGCAGAGCGCGCCATGTTGGCCAGTTCCGAGGGGCGCAGGAACCGCGAGTATTCATGGGTACCCCGCGGCAACAACCGCAACAGGTATTCCGCGCCGACGATTGCCAACCCGAAGGCCTTTGGAGTGCGATTGAGTGTAGATAGGAAAACGCTGCCGCCTGGGCGCACCAGTGTGGCCAGAGCCGTGATGACGGATGCGGGGTCCGGTACGTGTTCCAGCATTTCCATGCAACAGACGACATCGAAGGAGGCAGGCTCCGCAGCCGCCAGTTCTTCAGCCGCTGCCTCTACGTACTTCACTTGAACGCCGGTTTCCAGCGCATGGAGCCTGGCCACTTGCAGGGCAGCGGTGGCGAGATCCACGCCCGTGGTGTCGGCCCCGCTCAGCGCCAGTGCTTCCGTGAGCAGGCCGCCGCCGCAGCCCACATCCAGAGCGCGTACGCCCTTCAATGGCGCGCGCGCAGCGACGTAGCCGAGGCGTACCGGGTTCAGGCGGTGGAGTGGGCCGGACTCGCCTTGAGGGTCCCACCAGCGCTGCGCCAGTGCCTCGAATTTGGCGATTTCGCCGGGGTCCGCATTGCGGGTACCGGGAGGCCTCCTGGTGGGCGTGGAGGAGGGCCCTTGAGTGGGCCCGGCGGTGCCTGCGGAGGCGGTGTTTGCGGCGCGGTCTGACATGCCTTCTATGGTATCATTACCGCTTGATTTTTCAGGCCTTCGGAGCCGCTGAACCC
>CALQLF020000170.1 GCA_943331345.2 Candidatus Planktophila lacus
GCCATCCTCCCGGACGGATGGAGAGACCGGCTCATTCCGATCCTCAATGAGAACACCAATGGCGTGACCGGGTACTGCCTTGAAATTCATGACCTGGCATTTTCGAAGTACGTCGCCTGGCGACCGAAGGATATCGAGTTCACGCGTCTGCTCGCAAAGTTCGGAATGACCAGCAAAACCCGACTCCTCGAGCTAGCCAATTGCCATTCGCAACTAACAGGGCGTACCAAGCTCCTAGAGCCGCGAATACTTCGGGACTTCACCTAAGCCGTTGGCACACCCAAACCAACACCTCTTCTCCCCCTGTTTCACTCGCCCCGTCATCCACTGCTTGGGAGCGAGGGCGAATGAACCAAAACACTGCTACACGCACTGGCGCGCTGCGTTTTACTGCCGCCGTTCTGCTGGCCACCGCTTTACTTCACGCCGCCAACGCGGCTGCCGCGCCTAAAAAGTTCTCCGCCGGCGAACTGCTACTGCGCATCCCGGTGCCTGCGGCCCTGGCGGCCCAGTTAGGCGGGCTTACCGGCACGGAGCTGCTGGAGATAACCGCCGGCAGCGGCAGCGCCGGGCCCACGGCGCGGCTGGTAAACGCACAGCAATTGCCCTTGGGCAGTGCCTGCGTACTCACCGGCATCGTTGGCGCGGTGAACACCGCCATCGGCACGCTGCAGCTAGGCGACTACACCGTCGACTACACGCCGTTGCTGCACGACACCGCCTTCGCCGTGCCGGCTACCGGCAGCGTGGCAACACTAACGGCGCGCGATGGCTGCGACGGCAGCGGCCGTGCAGATCAGCGCTTCGTGGCCAGCACATTCGTGGCGAGGCCCGCAGACACCGCCACGCTGGCGCTGGCCGGCATCACCGGCAGTGCCCGCAGCGGCATCACGGGTAGCGCCGGTCCTTCACTCACTGGCATCACTGGCAGTGCACGCAGCGGCATCACTGGCAGCGCTGGGCCTTCGCTCACTGGCATCACTGGCAGTGCCCGCAGCGGAATTACCGGTAGCGCTGGGCCAACGCTCACGCTTACTGGTATCACAGGAAGCGCGCGAGGCACGTAAGTGCTCTAACCGCACGGCGGGCGTGGGAATGTTTTCCCATGCCCGCTTTACGAGCGGGTATCACTCCACGCGGGGCCCGGCTTCGCGCCGAACGCTTCGTGGAGGTGCCATACGCGTGTCAGGCCGAAACAGCCCAACGCCGCCATAGCCTTCCTCCAAGCCTAGAACCCAACGAAAAACTTTTCCGATACCTGAATATTTGGTAAAACACCGCCAAAACAAATCGCTTAGCGCTATCTATCCACTTCACGGAGAGAGGGGGACGGCATGCAAGACCAACATTCAGAGCCACGCCGGCAGCCAGGTAAAGGCCCTAATAAAGGCCCTGGTAAAGGCGCTGGCAAAGGCGCAGAGGAAGGCCTGAACCACCAGCTGGTGGAACTGGCCTCGCGGGTGGGCGAGGTGCTGCTGGAACGCGACCGCGGCATAGGCTACCTGGAGGCCACGGCCAAGGTCGGCATGGTGCGCGCTGCGGTGCGGGTGTTCAGCCGCGGCGAGCGCCGCATGACCAACTCCACCATCGCCGTGGCCACCGGCATACCGCGACACGAAGTGGCGCGCATCCTGCGCAGCCCGGAGGCGTTCATCGAGAAGTTCTGGCGCGCCAACCGCGCCGTGCGGGTGGCCAGCCAGTGGCGGCTAGACCCGCAGTTCAACCCGAACCAAACCGACCCACCCCCGCCCCTGCCACTAAGCGGCGACGGCAGCTTCACCAGCCTGGTGCGCAAACACAGCGGCGACATTCCGGTGGTGTGCATGCGCGACTACATGCTGGATGCCGGCACGCTGAAGGAAGAAGGCAAAGGGGACGCCATGCGCCTAGTGCTGCTACCCAAGCCCGCGGACCCGGAAGACGACCAAGAACTGCGCGCGAAGCTGACCGCGGTGATTGAGGAATTCGATTTGTAGCCGAACGGCAAGGCCGCGGATTTTTGCAGTGTTCGTGGTGTTGCCGCTGTTCGGCGGGCGCAACACTGCATTACCGCGAAAACGCATTCGTTATAGCGCGCCCCTTTGAGCGCAATGCCCGCCACACTTCCCTGAACTTCACCAGGGAAGGGAAAGTTCATGCCGGGACAATCTTTGACGGCGCTCTTGCTGCGCATCGCCGTGACGGCCGCCTTGCTGGCGGCACTGACGCAAGCCGTAGCCGCATCTACCAAACACACCGCCCCACCCTGCGCCGCGCTGGCGAAAGAGATCGCTTCGCTAGATTCCAAAATGCGCGCCGGCTACGGAGGTAAGGCAGGCGAAGCAATGCGCGACAGACAGCGCGCGGCGCTGGACGAGTTCCACCGGCTAAAGTGTCGGAGGCTGTAACACTTTGTGTTACCTTTACTTCGAACACATGGATACCGAATTTCGGCGCGAAACGGTTCGAGGTAGGTAGCGATGCCCAGGGTCTATAGAAGCGCGGCGCTTGCCGCGGTGCACGAAATGATCGAAGGCTTCCACCAAAGCGGAGCCGTCGATAAGCAGACCATGCGTGGCTTCGATGAGGCCTGCCTTGCACCGGCAAGACCCCTCCAACCCGAAGAAATCCGGGCAATCCGTGAATCGCAAAAGGTCTCGCAGCCAGTTTTTGCGCGCTATCTCAATGTCTCGAAGAACCTTGTCTCCGACTGGGAGCGCGGCATCAAGAAGCCCGGCGGACCAGCGCTGCGGCTGTTGTCGCTTATCCAGCGCAAAGGGCTCGAATCGGTGGCGTGAGTGGTGCGGCCTGAACCTCTCCGCCGCTCCCAGACAATGCAATTGCATTACCATGCCGAACCGGACTAATATCGCGAACGCAATCCGACACCGTGCGACATGGAGAGAGGGTCCCATGCGTCCGCCACTTGAAGCCGAATCCACATTGACTGACCGCTACCAGACCACTGTGCCGGACACGGTTCGCCGCGCACTCAAACTTGGCAAGCGCGACAAGATTCGCTACGCCATCCTGCCGAACGGCGAGGTGGTGCTTAGCCGCGTGGAGCCAAACGAGGCGCACGACCCGTTGCTCGGACAATTCCTCAATTTCGTGGCGCGAGACATCGCCGCACATCCTGGCCGCCTGCAGGGTTTCGACGCCGGCCTCGTCGAGCGCGCGCAAGTACTGGTGTCCGGTGTAGACCTGGACCTGGACGAGGAATTGCTACCGGAAGACGAATGAACCCGCCTTCCACAGAACCCACAGCCGCTCATGGATGGACCCTGCTGGCCCATCCGTTGTTCATGGAGCAGTTTCGGGCGCTACTGCTGGAGGTGGAGCTTCTGGCGCGCCGCGACCCTGCAGGCTACCGAAAGAAAAATGCCACGAAGCGCTTGGCAGCCGTCACGAAGTTGGCGTTCGAGGTGATTCCGCAGGACCCGACGCGAACCGAGTACCGGCAAGGCGGAACCCTGGGCGCGAACCACAAGCACTGGTTCCGTGCGAAATTCTTCC
>CALQLF020000171.1 GCA_943331345.2 Candidatus Planktophila lacus
AGCTATCGCTGGCAAGTGAAGTACGGTTCACTGAACGCTTACCGCTTGCTGCACGCAGTGCCAGGGCTACAAGGCGCCACTCCCGATGCCTTTTCGGCCACGCTGAGTGCAGTGGCGCTCGACCCACCGCCGGGCCTGCGTGAACGGCTAACCGCCTCGGCGCAGCGCATGGCGCTACGCTTTCTGTTCCGCGGCTACATGGGCCCACCGCGTGATGCCTTGGCCCAACGGCGCATGCTCGCGCGCCTCAGCCGCCACCCCCACCCGGCGCGCGGCGTCAACGCCAGCGATGTAGTGCTGGGCGGTGTGCCCTGCGAACACTTGCTCCCCGAACGAATGGCGCGGCTCGCCGATGGTTCCCCCGCCGGCGCGCTGCTGTATTTGCATGGGGGTGGCTTCTGCATCGGCAATCCGCTCAGCCATCGCCCGCTCACTTCGCGCTTGGCGCGCGCCACCGCGTTGCCGGCTTGGGTTCCCGACTACCGCTTGGCGCCGGAACACCCCTTCCCCGCTGCCATCGATGATGTGGTGGCTTCCTACCGTGCACTGCGGCGGTTGTACCCGGCCGAGCGCATCGTGGTCGGCGGCGACTCCGCCGGTGGCGCGTTGGCCATGGCACTGGCGCTGCAGCTCCGCGAAGACGGTGAAGCTTTGCCCGCCGCGCTGCTGCTTCTTTCGCCAGTGACGGACCCGACCTGGCAAGGCGAGAGCATCAAGACCCGCGCGGCGGTAGACCCCATGCTCCATCAGGCGTGGCTGGAACAGGCTGTGGGTTGGTACAACGCGCCCGCTACCGCCATGCTGCACCGACCACTGGAGCTGGACCTGCGCGGCCTGCCACCGCTAATGATTCAAGTGGGCGACCAAGAGATGCTGCGTGATGACTCCATCCGCTTGGCCGCACATGCAGCGCGCTGCGGCGTGCCATGCCGCTTGGAGCTTTACCGCGAACGCTGGCACGTGTTTCAGTTACCGCCCAACGCACTGCGCTCGTCCATGCAAGCCCTCGACGCCCTCGCTCGCTTCACGCGCGAAGCCGTTGGGCTGTAGGAGCGAGCTTGCTCCCGATCGCTAATTGTAGGAGCGAGCTTGCTCGCGACAGTCGGCAGCAAGCTGCCTCCTACAACGGGAGGTTGGCTTTGTGGGAGCGAGCTTGCTCGCGATGGTCGGCAGCAAGCTGCCTCCTACAACAGGAGGTTGGCTTTGTGGGAGCGAGCTTGCTCGCGACTCTTCAGCGACGCAGTGCCTTCAGCGCCTTCAACATGGCAGCCTCGCTGCCAAACGAACGCCCCTTCAATGGCCCCTTGTGGCAGTGATAAATACCAGTGGCTTGGTTCATGTGGCAACCGTAGCGATCTTGCCCGCCCGGGTGGGCGCTGGCGTGTAATGAGATGAACGCAAGCCACGTGGCGAACAAGGACTTCAGGATGCGGGGCAGCAAGACTATCTCCGTGGGCATTTTCGCTACCGTCTTGTGGGGCTCGGCGCTGAGCCTCATGACGTTGCCAGCACTCTCTGCCAATAGTGCCGTGGCTGTCAAACCGGCGACGGCAGCGGTGATGAGTTGTGCGGCACTAGGTAACATGGGCAAGCCCGGCCCGCGCGGCATCTTCTTGTGCCGCAAAGGCTATGCACTGGCGTTCGACGTGAATGCCAAAGTGCCGCTGTGGGTAGTCGAGAGCCTGACGCGCGAGCGGTCGTTGATCTTCGACAAAGGGCGCCGCAGGCCGTTCACCCAAGATCCGGACCTGCCGCCCGGCACAAGCCCGCGCAATGAAGATTTCCGCGGCGGCGTCTACGACAAAGGCCACATGGCCCCCGCCGAAGACAGCGACTGGGACGCCGATGCCAGCCGCGAGACTTATTACCTTTCCAACGTGGCACCCATGGTAGGCCGCAAGCTGAACCGCACGCTGTGGAAACGGCTGGAAGAAGAGGTGCGCAACTGGGCGCAGTGCAGCAACCAGCTCTACGTAGTCACCGGGCCCGTGTTGCCCACAGACATGGCGCGCGCTCAGCGTATCGGCCCTTCACGGGTGGTGGTGCCGACGCAGTTCTACAAGGTGGTCTACCAGCCAAGCACGCGACGTGCCGCGGCTTTTCTGGTGCCGAACGTCGAGCAGTCTGGAAAAGAGTTCGAGCGCTTCGCGACCTCCGTAGATGAAGTGGAGAAGCGTACGGGACTGGATTTTTTTGCAGTGCTACCGGATGCGCTGGAAGCGGAGGTAGAGGCGCGCTTGTCCAGCACGCCGTGGCGCATCACTAACCGCGGGCTGGATTGCCAACTGCAGGCACGTTGATACGAATTTTCGGCCGCGAACACTAGCCGGCAATCAACCCATGGCTAGGGCTTGCACTCCAATACGCTGCAGGGCCACTACCCTCACCCTTTCGCCGGGAGATTGTAGGTAATTTTGGTTCCGTCCAGCTTCACATAGCCGCGATGGCATAGCGACTGAAACAATCGCTCCAACTCAGCCTCGGTGAGTACCTGTTTGAACAGCGCATTCAGCGTGCTCAGCAACGTCTTTTTGGCACGCGGCTTTGACGCACCACGCCGCTGCAAATCCGACACTGCAATGGACAGTCGGTCATCGGTGGAAGCAGTAGCGGCAGGCGCAGGCGTCGCCGTCACGGGCGCAGGCGCCGCCGCCATCGCCACTACCGCAGGCGTCGCCGTCACGGCCGCAGTCGCAAAACACGGCATATCAGCAATGCAGATCGAACGCTTGGCGAAAATCTTGCGGCTTTTCAGATGCCTGATGAGCGGATCGAAGCCGGTATCTTTCGAAATGATGTGAAAGTAAGCCGCGGGATCTTCAGCTGAAAGACAGCCAATGTAGTACGCAATATGAAAATCCAGGGCGTTCTTCCCAGCCGCTTCCAGAACGACGTATTCCGCTCTGGGGCCTAGCCGCTGCATCGCCGCAGCCACCTCGACCTGAATCTTCGACTGATTCGGGCCGAGAAAGATTTTTACGTGGAAATAGTCGTCTTTGAGCAGGCCGAGGTCCTGAGGCTGAACATTTTCGAAATCCACCAAAACAAAGTTTGTCCGCACGGCAACTCCTTCTGCCCTTGTCTCATCATCTCAACCCACTACGCTTATTCCACCGTCACGCTTTTCGCCAGATTGCGCGGCTTGTCCACGTCCGTGCCGCGCAGCGTGGCGACGTGGTAGCTCAGTAGCTGGAGCGGGATGGTGTAAACAATGGGCGCTTGGAAATAGCTCACGTGGCGCGGCATGGTAATAACCGTCACGCCGTCTTCCGACTCGAAGCCACTGTCCGGGTCCGCGAAAACAATAAGCTCACCGCCGCGCGCACGCACTTCCTGCAGGTTGCTCTTCAGCTTCTCCAGCAAGTCGTTATTGGGTGCCACAGTAATTACTGGCATGTCCGCATCCACGAGCGCCAGCGGGCCGTGCTTCAGTTC
>CALQLF020000172.1 GCA_943331345.2 Candidatus Planktophila lacus
CGCGAAGTCGTTCACGGGCACGGAGCCTCCGCCGTCAGTACCAGCACGGACGAACAGGAAATTGCCAAACTCTGGCGCGCGCGGCACACCGCGTATCACGCCGGGCGCGCCATGCGTCCTGGCACTGAAGCGGTCACCGGGGATGTGGCTGTGCCTGTATCACGGCTTGCTGACCACCTCGTAGCTGCACGCGAGGACTTGGATGCCCATGGCCTCACGGCCGCCATTGTCGGCCATGTGGGCGATGGCAACTTCCATGTCTTGTTCCTGCACGACCCCGCCCCGTCCCGCGAAGCAGACCGCGTCAACGAGGTGTACGGCCGCATGATCGCGCGGGCACAAGCAGATGGGGGTACTTGCACCGGTGAGCACGGTGTCGGGCTTGGCAAGCGCGACAAACTGCAGGCGGAATTCGGGGCCGGCACCTTGCAACTGATGCGCGCCATCAAGCAAGCGTGGGACCCGCTGGACCTGATGAACCCGGGGAAGATTCTGCCCGACGCTTAAGGCGTAACGAGTTTGGCTTTGCGCCAAGTGCCTGCGAGGTAGTACGCGCCCGTCAGCACGAAGCCGAGCACGGTAGTCCACGCCGCGACCCACCAAACGCCATTGGCACCGTAGTGGTCGATCGCCCAGAACGCCGCTGTAGCCCGAAAGCCCAGCATGGTGACCACCAAGATGAGCAATGGCGCCACCACGGCGCCGGCCGCGCGCACCACGCCCGAGAGGACCATGGTGACGCCGAACAACGGGAAGCTCCACAGCACGATTTGGTCAATGCCGTGCGCAATTTCGATGGCCGGGCTGCCCGCCGGCAGGAACAAGCCTAGTAGCGGCCTGTCCAGAAAATACAGCACCAGCACTGGCAAACCCGTGAGCAGTAGATTGAAACCAAGCGCTACCCGCGTGGTTTCGCGGACGCGATCCCACAGGCCTGCACCGATATTCTGGGCCGCCATGGAAGAGACCGCAGCGCCCAAGGCAAACGCCGGCATCTGGATGTAGTTCCACAACTGCATGCCGGCCGCATAACCGGCTGCCGTGTCGGAACCGAAGCGGTTGATGACCTGCATGTAGAGCACCATGCCCACGGACATGACAATCATCTGCAAGCCCATCGGAATGCCCTTCATTACCAGCGTCTTGACCAAAGGCCAGCGCATGCGCAGCAAATGACGTTCACCCCGGCGCAGTGCCAAAGGACTGCGCGCACGGTAGATATGCACCAGCAAGGCCACCAGCGAAACGCCTTGCGCCACCAACGTAGCCATAGCCGAACCGGCAATGCCCATGGCCGGCACCGGCCCCCAGCCGAAAATGAACAGCGGGTTGCAGACAATATCCAGTGCTACCGACAGCACCAGAAACCGAAATGGCGTCTTGGAATCGCCGGCACCGCGCAACGCGGCGCTGACAAAATACGCACCATAGGCAAACGGCAGCGCCACGAACATCAGCCGCATGTAAGCCACGGCCAATGGCAAGGCGTCGGGTGGCGTTCCCATCCATTCGAGAATGTCCCGGCTGAACACCGCCCCGAGCACCGCTAGCGACAGCGAGACCACCAGAAAGAAGGTAACGGCAGTGCCGACGACTTCCTTGGCATCCTCCAGACGCTTTGCCCCGAGATGCTGCGCCACGAGGATGCTCGCGGCCATGGTGATACCGAACACAGCGCCCAACAGCAAGAACTGCACGATGTTGGCATTGTTGGTGGCGGTAAGCGCCGCGGTACCCAAGTAGGTACCCACCCACACGGAATTGATGCTGCCGTTGAGCGACTGCAGAATGTTGCCGGCCAGAATGGGCAAAACGAAGCGGAACAAGGTCCCGGGGATTGCGCCGGTGGTCAGGCGGTCGGAAGGCTGCATCTAGGCGCTCAAGCAGAGGGGTATCTCATGATACTGCGGCGTGCGGTTAGACTCCGGAGAAAGTTCACTCCAGTTTCACCCCGAGGCCCTGTGCCATGTCGCCCAAAATAACCCTGTGCTCCCTGCTGGCCATGGCTTTGGTTGCCCCATGGAGCCATACCAATGCCGCCCCCACTCGGCCCCTGCCGGTGGATACGCCTTTCGGCGAACCGCAGCCAGATCTCGGCTGGAGCGAGGCGGTCATCAGCGTCAGCCGTCTGGCCGTCATGGAGGAGTACCTCACCCAGGTAGCGCAATGGCGCGTAGTGTCGCGGGCCCGGACCGACCGCACCCTGCTGCGTCACTGGGGGTTGCCGGATACCGCACGGGCTAACGAGGCTTTGCTGTGCAACCCGGGCGACCGTTCCGGGTGCGTGCGGCTCATCGAGTTCCACGGCGTTCCTCAGGTCCAGATTCGGTCCAGCGCCCAACCTTGGGAAACCGGCGGCCTCTTCAGCCTGATGACGCGCTCCCGCGACATCGATGGCGCTTTCGCCAGAGCCCGCGGTCTCGGGTACGCCGGCTTCAGTGACCCCATTTATTTCGACTACAAAGGCGTGCGTCTGAAGAACATGGTGCTGCGCGGACCCGACGGTGTGAACCTCGCCATCTACCAGCGGGAGGTTCCCAAACTGGAGGGCTGGTCCACCATCCGTGGCCTGTCCAGCCCGTTCAACGCCATGCAGATGGTGCATAACCGCGAAGTGTCGCGCGCCTTCTGGGTGGAGGTCATGGATTACACCAGCCTCTCGGATGCCGAGTTTCTGGATGAGAAGCCGGGTGAAAACAACTTCGCACTGCCAGCCAACCTGGTCACCAGCATTTCGCGACGGCACTCCATTCTCGGCAAGGGCGTGGCGGGCCTGGCCAACGGCGCCGGCACGCGGCAAGTGGAACTGATGCAGTTCGTCGGGCTGGACGGAAGAGAATTGGGCGCCCGCGCGGTCTTCCCCAACCTCGGCCTGGTGGCACTGCGTTTTCCCACCAAGGCCATTGCGCCGTATCGCGACCGCGCCGCGAAGCACGGCACGGTGGACTGCAAAGTCACCGCAGTGAAGGTACAAGGTTGGGGACTGGTGAAGGCCTGCGACTTGCGCAGCCCCGATGGCGTCATCGCGGAGCTGCTGGAGATTCCCTCAGGGGAGTAACTGCAGCGGCTCCGCATCCTGAAAGCCCGCGTCGACATCCAGCCCACGATGGAGTTCGACGGTGCGGCGCTGCAGTTCCAGCCGCACGGCTTCCAGCGAAGCGGCATCGAGCTTGGCTGGCACCTCAAGTGGTTCGCCCATGGCCACATGCACCGTGGCGCCCCAACGCGGAAACACGGTGCGGTCCCAGCTCTTCTGCCAGATGCGGGCACCTGCACTGGAAGCGGCTACCGGCAGGATGATGCCGCCGGCCTTCTGCGCCAGCGTGATGATGCCCAACTGCGCCACGCCACGCGGGCCGCGCGAGCCATCGATCGCCAGACAGGAATTCAGGGCGCGGTCTTCACGCTGCGCCTTGATCATTTCCACCAGAGC
>CALQLF020000173.1 GCA_943331345.2 Candidatus Planktophila lacus
GAAGGGCATCGCACCGTTCGACGTCCTCATTGTGGGCGCAGGCCCTTCAGGCTTTTCAGCGTGTCTCGGCGCCAAGTCCAAGGGACTGAACTACATTGCCATCGAGCAAGAATCACTGGGTGGCTGCGTATTCCAGTATCCACGCGGCAAGTTGGTCATGACCCAGCCGGCAGTATTGCCACTGGTCGGCAAGTTCAAGTTCACCACCGCGCAAAAAGAACAACTGCTCGAAACCTGGACCAAGATCGAAGCGGACCATCAACTGAACATCCGCTACTACGAGAGCGTCACGGGCATTGTTCCCGAGGGCAAGGGCTTCAAGGTGACCACCACCCGCGGCGAATACACCGCAGGCACCGTGCTGCTGGCCATTGGCCGGCGCGGCACGCCGCGCAAACTCGGTGTGCCCGGCGAAGAATTACCGAAGGTGGTATACCGGCTCATCGACCCACAGCAATACAAAGGCCACAAGGTCATTGTCGTGGGCGGTGGCGACAGCGCTCTCGAAGCCGCGGCCAGCATCGCGGAGGAAGGTGGCGAAGTCATCCTCAGCTACCGTGGTGAAGCTTTCCAGCGCGCCAAGCCGCGTAATCGCGAGCGTGTGAAGAAGGCAGAGGAAGGCGGGCGGCTGCAAGTGATGCTGAACTCGCAGATCAAAGCCATCACCCCGGAAAAAGTGCAGCTTTCGGTGAATGGAGTGATGGTGGAAGTGGACAACGACGACATCATCGTCAACGCTGGCGGCATCCTGCCCACCGATTTCCTGAAACGCGTCGGCATCGACGTCGACACCAAATACGGAACTACATGAACGCACTCTTTGGCCAAACCACTCATGTTGGTTATCGCGTGAAGTTTTCACGGCAACTCGCGAGCCTCCTGCTAGGGCTGGTGGCATATGCGACTGCCTTGCCCTCGCCTGCTGTCGCCGCCGAAGCGGCCGCCATAGCCGCCGACCCGGCCGAATCCACCCTCGCCGCAGCACGCGACAAACTGCGCCGCAAGGAATTTGCCGCGGCTTTAGCCCTGTTCAGCAGCGCGGCCGCGGCCGGTTCCGCCGAGGGCCAATACCAATACGCGCAGATGTTGCGCAACGCGCAAGGCACGCTCGCAGGTGCCGACTTGAAGGGCGCTTGCAACTGGCTAGAAAAAGCCGCGCTGCAAGGGCATGCACGTGCGGGCCTGGCGTTGGCTGGGCTACTCGACGAGAACCAGTGTCAATCCGCCACACCGGCAGCTACATGGCGTGAACGCGCTAGCCAAGGTGGGATACTACCCCCTGCCTCCACCGCCACCGTGGAACGCAATGACCCGGCGGTGCGCAAAACGCTCGCCTTCCGCGCGGCACTCGCCGGTGACACGGCAGCGTTGCAGCCATTGCTGGCCAAAGACAAAACGCTGGCTACCGCTACCGACGCGGCGGGACGTACCGTACTGCACGCGGCCGTGGAGTCCGGCAAGGGCGACACCGTCGAAGCAGCGCTCGCCGCTACCGCCCCGGTAGCGGCAGAAGACGCGCAGCACTACACGGCGCTAGCCTTGGCAGCGCGCAACGGCTGCTTGCCGTGTCTGCAGGCATTGCTGCGTTCGAACTCGCCACTCGAAACCGTGAACAGCGATGGCGATACGGCACTGCTGGTGGCTATTGCGGCGGGCCGGGCACCACCGGTGGCTGCGTTGTTGTCCGCCGGCGCGGATGTGCACCATCGCAACCGTCTCGGCGACGATGCGAAAGCCTTGGCGGCACGTGGCAGCGAAAACGACGTGCGTGCTCTGTTCGGTTTGCCGCCCACGAATACCCGCAATATCGGCAACGCGCCAGGCGTAGCCAAGACTGGCGTCTATGCCGGCTGGAGCGCCTTGCAAGTGGCGGCCGAGAAGGGAGACCTTGGCAACGTGCGTGCTGCGCTAAGCGCTGGTGCGCCCGTAGATGCCCGCACACCGGATGGCTGGACCCCACTGGTGTTGGCGGCACGCCGCGGTGATACGCCCATGGTGAGCGTATTGCTCGAAGCAGGCGCTGCGCCTTCGCTCGCCTCCACCTCGCGCTGGACGGCACTCGCCTTGGCCGTGCGTGGCGGCCACGTGGCAACGGTGCGTCGTTTGCTGGAAGCCGGTGCCGATGCGGCCGCCGCGAACCCGGAAGGCCTGCGGCCGCTGCATGTGGCGGCCACCGACGACAACCCGGAACTGCTCGCTGCTTTGCTTACGGCACGGCCACCCCTGGAACAGCGCGACGACAAAGGACAAACGGCCTTGCTGATGGCCGCCGGCATGGGCCGCAGCGACACGGTGAAGACCTTGCTGAACGCCGGCGCCGATGTGCGTGCGCGCGACACCCGCGGCCGCTCGGCCGTGTGGCTGGCTGCAGCGCGTGGTGACTTGCCCATGTTGACCATGCTCTTGACCTCGGGCGGTAAGGCGGCGGCGGCGCAGGCGGATGCAGAAGGCTCCACGCCATTGCACGCGGCTGCGGGCGCTGGCCACGATGCCGTCGTCGCACGCTTGCTCGCGCTGGGCGTGAGCACCAACACGGCCACCCGCGCTGGCAACACCCCGCTACACATTGCGGCAGCCGCCGGCCAAGTCCCCGTACTGCAACGGTTGCTGGCTGCCAAAGCGGAAGTGGATGCGAAAAACACCCGCGGCGACACACCCGTGTTCGTAGCGGTGCGAGCAAGGCAACTGGAAGCGCTGCGCGCGCTCGTGAATGCCGGTGCAGACCGCAGGCTGCGCAATGCCGACGGCCAGAATGCGGCTGAAGTGGCCACAGCGGCGGGCTTTACGGAACTGGTGCCCCTGCTGAAGCGGTGAGGTAACGCGGAGCAACTGCTGCGCTGCCTCGCCCGCACCCTTGCCTGTCTATGGCTTGGCTGTATTGAGCTGCAATCTAGGCTTTCGCCGGACACCACGGGCAAGGATTCAGGTCCACGTTGCCGCCACTGAGCACCACCAGCACTTCCTGCCCTGCAGCGACGACGCGCCCTTCGAGCAGCGCGGCCAGTGGCACAGCCCCCGAAGGCTCGACGACCAGCTTGAGTTCATTGAAGAGCAGGTCCATGGCCTGGCGAATGGCGTCTTCGCTCACCGTGACAAAGTCGTCCACCACTTGCTTAAGCAAAGCAAAGGGGCGTTCACCTAAAGCAGTGCGCAATCCGTCGGCGATGGTGCGCGGGTCCGTCTGCGGCTGGCGAATACCGGTGCGGAACGAACGCGCCGCATCATCGGCACCAGCAGGCTCCACGCCGATAACCCGCGTTCCCGGAGAAGCACTGCGCGTGGCCAGCCCTGAACCCGTGAGCAAGCCACCACCCCCAACCGGCACGAGCAACAGCGCAGGCTTCACGCCGGCTGCATA
>CALQLF020000174.1 GCA_943331345.2 Candidatus Planktophila lacus
AACACAATCAATTGGGCGATTTCATCGACCTCGAGGCAGGTCGAGCCCGTTTCAACCATGGAGACCCGTCCATCGTGGATGAGTTTTTCCAGTGCTGGGCAACGCAGTCGCGGTGGGCGCTGCTCGAAGACAGCGATGACACTGTTTTCGCCGGCCTTGGCGCCCGCGAGCAGGAACGCGTCAGCGAAGATGGTCTTGCCGGAGCCCGAGGGTCCCGCCACGAGGAAGGACGTGCCGCGCGGAATGCCACCGCCCAGCATGCCATCGAGTCCGTGAATTCCAGTTTCAGCGCGCCCAGTGGGTGGTACCCGGTTCGCCAGTGGATTCACCCACGGGGCGAATACTCGCAGTCCTTCACGCCCAATACGGAACGTATGCAGCCCCGGCAGCGTTTCCTGTCCGCGCAGTTTCACTACTTCGAGCTTGCGCGAACCGTCGTTGCCCTCGGCTTGGTTGTGCAGCCACAAGATGCCATCGGCAACAGTGAACAGTGGGTCTTCGCGGTCCGGGTCGAGGTATTCCGCCACCAGAAAGGTGGTGGCTTGCCAGCCGCGCATCAGTAGCGCCATCTGGTGGAGGAAAGCTGGCAGTCCCGCAGCGCCGGCCTGCCCACGGTGGAGCGCTGCGAACAATGACCTGAAAGAATCGATGAATACCAGTGACGGTTTATGCTCCTCCACGGCTTCCTGAATTTTCTGCAACATCAGTTCTGTGTCGTTGCTGCCGCCCACGGAAGCCAGATTCAGGAAGTGGATGCTGCGATGCAGTTCCTCCGGCCGGAAGAAACTGTACTGCTCCTGATGCCGCAGCATCTTGGCCGGGGGTTCACCGAGAGCTGTCAGATACAGCGCAGTACGGCCCGGGCGCGTCAGCGCGAACATCAACTGGTGGGCCAGAGTGGTTTTGCCCGTGCCTGGCCGGCCAGCAATGAGATTAAGCGATGCCTCCCGGAAACCACCGCCCAGAATGGTGTCCAGGCCGGTGATGCCCGTTGGCAGCAAGTGGCGCCGCAGCGCCAGCGTTTCCCGATCCATGGGAAGTGCTCCTCAAGAAACGGCAGAGAGCAGCGGCCGTGGCGGTAGCGAGGCCATCGGCAGCAGGCGTTGGTATTCCTTCCGCACGACGCCGTAGCACTCGCAGGAGCGGCGTTCCAGACCCGCGCGATTCACCACGGTAATGTGCCCGCGGCGGTAACTGATGTAACCCAGTTGTGCCAAACGACACGCCGCTTCAGTAATGCCTTCGCGACGTACGCCTAGCATGTTGGCGATGGTCTCGTGGGTCATCAGGATTTCGCTGCCACTGCTGCGATCGAGCAGGAGCAGGAGCCAGCGGCACAGTTGCTGTTCGACTGAATGATGGCGGTTGCACACCACGGTCTGCGACATCTGCGTGATGAGTGCCTGGGTGTAGCGCAGGAACAAGTGGAGCACCGGTCCGCCGCGGTTGAACTCTGCCATCATGAACGGCGCGCGGATGCGCAGCGCAGAGCCACTACAGAGAACGATGGTGGAGTCCGTGCTGCTCTCGCCGCCCATGAATAGCGACACACCCGCCAGCCCTTCGCGGCCTACCACGGAAGATTCGGCGGAGCCGCCATCTTCCATGACATTGAGCAGCGCCAGAATGGCGGTCACGGGGAAGTAGAGGTGGGTGACACGGGTGCCCGCGTCGAAGAGCATCTGCCCGGCACGAAGCTCCACTGGCTCTAGGTGCTGGCTCCAGCGGGCCATGTCGGCAGGGGGCACGGCGGCGAGCAAGGCGTTACGGCGTGGCTCAGCGGCGATGGGGGTGGGTATGGCGTGCATCATGGCAATTCCCGTCCTTGAGTAGTGATGGCGACCCCATTAGCACCCTTCCGTACCTCGATTTCTCACATATTTCTTTCGCATAGTGTGAAACCGGCGAAAGTGATAAAACCGCGCACGGTTAGTACCTAGGTATCTACCGCGGCCATCGGGCTAGACGCTCCACGTCGTTCAAATCCAGATGGTTGCGCATGTACTCTTGCGCACCGTCTCGCGGCGGCGTGTATTCCCACGGCGTGAACTTGCCGTTGCGCAGCGCTGCTGTGATGAAGTGCCGTTCGCGCTGGCTGGCCAGCACCCGTTGCGTGACCGCATCCAAGTTCCAGCGCGCTGCCACTTCCGCGCGGAAGGCAACGAGCGTTGCCGCATGGTTCGGGTCCTCCGCCAGGTTCCGGACTTCATCCGGGTCGCTGGCGAGGTGGAACAACTGGTCTGGGTCTACCGGTGAGTGAATGAATTTCCATTCGCCACGACGCAGCATGACGACGGGTGCGATGGATCCTTCGGCCATATATTCGCCGACGACCGTGCGTTCGGTCGCTTCCACTGCAGACGGCGTGCTCGCGTGGTTCAGCAGGGGCACTAGGCTAACGCCTGCCAGTGGCTGCACAGGCGCTGGTGCGCCGGCAAGGTCCGCGAGTGTCGGCAAGACGTCTACCAACGAGACCGGCGCAGCCACGCGCCCAGCGGCAAAGCGCGCTGGTGCATACACGACCAACGGAATGCGTACTGCATCTTCGAAGAAACTCATCTTGTACCAAAGCCCATGTTCGCCGAGCAGGTCGCCGTGGTCTGCGACTAGCATCACCACGGTGTCGTTGCGCAGTTGCAGGGCATCAAGCGTTGCCAGCAGACGGCCCGTCCAGTCGTCCACGTAGGAGACGTTGCCGTAGTAGGCGCGGCGTGCGCGGCGCATGTCGTCGTCGGTGATGGTGGCGTTCGCCATATCGCTGACATGCATGAGGCGCTTCGTGTGGGGGTGCGGTTCCTCGGCAAGCCCCACGCGCGGTAGCGGAATGTCCACGCCTTCGTACAGGTCCCAATACTGGCGACGCGTGACGTAGGGGTCGTGCGGGTGGGTGAAGCTCGCCACCATGAAGAACGGACGGCCATCGTCAGCGCGGGCCGCATCGTGCAGCGCGCGAATGGCGTTGTTGCCCACTTCATCGTCGTACAACAACTGGTTGGTCACTTCCGCGACGCCGGCGCCAGTGACGCTCGACATGTTGTGGTACCACCAGTCAATCCGGTCTTCGAAGTTTGTCCAATCGGGCGTCCAGCCGAAGTCGGCCGGGTAGATGTCCGTGGTGCGTCGTTCTTCAAAGCCGTGGAGTTGGTCTGGCCCCACGAAGTGCATCTTGCCGCTGAGCACGGTGCGATAGCCGGCGGCGCGCAGATAGTGCGCTACGGTGGGTACGGTGCTGGGTAAGTAGGCAGCGTTGTCGTAGCCACCAGTGTGCGTTGGTAGTTGGCCGGTCATGAGGCAGTAGCGCGCCGGGGTGCACAGCGGGCTGTTGCAGTAGGCGTTATCGAAGACCACGCCTTCCG
>CALQLF020000175.1 GCA_943331345.2 Candidatus Planktophila lacus
GACGTCGATGGCGAGGTCCGGGTCGAGGTTGCCCGTGGGTTCGTCGGCGATGAGGATGGGCGGACGCGAGACCACCGCACGGGCGATGCCCACGCGTTGCTGTTCACCCGTGGACAGTTCCATGGGGAAGCCAGTTTCGCGGCCTAGCAGGCCCACTTGGTCCAGCGCGGCGCGCACGCGCTTGTCGATCTCGCGGCGCGGTACGCCGTCCACGACGAGTGGCAAGGCGACGTTGTCGAATACCGGGCGGTCGTACAGGAGCTTGTGGTCCTGGAAGACCATGCCGATATGGCGACGGAACGGCGCGACAGCGGCCCGTGCCAGCTCCGAGATTTTCTGTCGCCCCACGATGACTTCGCCGCGCGTGGGGCGTTCGATGGCCGCGATGAGCTTCAGCAGTGTGCTCTTGCCGGCACCGCTGTGGCCGGTGAGAAACACCATCTCGCCCGGGTTCACGTGGAAGCTCGCATCCACCAAGGCTTCGCGGCCGGTGGCATAGCGTTTACCGACGCCTTCGAAGCGGATCACGCGGCATCTCCCGCATCAGCCGTGCTCGCGGTACCCAGCAAGCCATCCACAAACGCTTCCGCGTCGAAGGGCGCCAGATCGTCGATGCTTTCGCCCAGGCCGATGAAGCGCACTGGAATAGCGAGTTCCTGAGCGAGCGCAAAGAGGATGCCGCCCTTGGCAGAACCGTCGAGCTTGGTGAGCACAATGCCGGTGACGCCGAGCGCGGCATGGAAGGTGCGCGCTTGCGAGAGCGCGTTTTGCCCTTGGCTGCCATCCAGCACCAACAACACCTCATGGGGTGCCGTCGGGTCCGCCTTGCCGAGCACGCGTTTTATTTTCTTCAGTTCTTCCATCAAGTGCGTCTGCACATGCAGCCGGCCAGCGGTGTCCGCCAGCAGCACATCCATACCACGCGCTTGGGCCGCGGCCAAGCCGTCGAATACCACGGCGGCCGGGTCTGCGCCGGTGGACTGGGCCACGCAGGGGACGTCGTTGCGGTCGGCCCAGGTTTGCAGTTGTTCCACCGCGGCGGCGCGGAAGGTGTCACCGGCAACCAGCATCACCTTGCGGCCTTCGCGTACGTAGCGCCGGGCCAACTTACCGATGGTGGTGGTCTTGCCCGAGCCATTCACACCGACCACCAACACCACGTTGGGGTGGCGGGCCGGGTCCAGCACGAGTGGCTTCGCGGTGCCGCTCAGCAGCGCGAGCATGCGGACACGCAGGGCTTGCAGCAGCGCTGCTTCGTCTTTGAGTTCGTTGCGGGCCACTTGCTTGTGCAAGTCGTCCAGCAGCGCCTGAGTGGCGGCTACGCCGACGTCGGCGGTGAGCAGGCGGGATTCAAGTTCCTCGAGGAGGTCGGCGTCAATCTTCCTGCCCAGCAGGCCACCCAGAAAGCCACCACCGAGGCGGGCGCCCAATTTACGGAAGAAGCCACGCACGCCACCGCCCTCAGCCGAGGCGGCGGGGGTGGCTGAATCTGCGGGAGTTTTCTTGCCGAAACTGAACATGGGCGAATGGTAGCGCATCCGGCTTGGGCATCGTGCCCTACTGCTGCCCCAAGCCATGTAATCTGCGCGCTCTGGCAATGTTTGGCACGGAGACGAGTGGATGAGCGCAGTAAGCATTCTCGACGGCGGGACCGGGCGACAACTGAAGCGAATTGGTGCGCCGTTCCGCCAGCCGGAATGGTCTGCTTTGGCGCTCATTGAGGCGCCGCATTTCGTCAGCCAAGTGCATGCCGATTTCGTTGCCGCTGGTGCTGAAGTCATTACCACCAACAGCTATGCGCTCGTCCCGTTTCACTTAGGGGTTGAGCGCCACGCGCGCGATGCCGCGGCTCTGGCGACCCTGTCGGGCCGATTGGCGCGTGAAGTAGCGGACGGCGCACCTTTCCCCGTACAGGTGGGAGGCTCCTTGCCGCCGGTGTGCGGTTCGTATCGGCCGGACCTGTTCGAACTGGCGGCTGCCAAACCGTTGCTCGAGATACTGGTGCAAGCGCTGCGCCCCTACGTAGACCACTGGCAAGGCGAAACGCTTAGCGCCATCGCCGAGGCGGAGTTGCTGCGCGAAGTGGTAGGCAACGACGGCAAGCCGGTCTGGATTTCCTACACCTTGGCCGATGACGGCGGCCCCGGCGACACGCCGCGCCTGCGTTCCGGCGAGACCGTGGAGGCTGGTGTGTTGGCGGCGGTGCGGCTCGGTGCTGCTGCGGTGCTGTTCAATTGTAGTCAGCCGGAAGTCATGGGCGCTGCGGTGGATGTCGCGGTGGCAACGTTGGCGAAGGCGGGCGCGAATGTGCGGATTGGCGTCTATGCGAATGCTTTCCCGCCGATGCGCGCTGACGCGGCCGCGAACGAGAACCTCTGCGACATTCGCGCGGACCTCGACCCCGCGGGATATTTGGGCTGGGCGCAGGACTGGGTGAAGCGCGGCGCGAGCATCGTGGGCGGGTGCTGCGGCATTGGGCCCGAGCACATTGCAGAACTGCGTCGTGCGTTCCAGCAAGCCTGAAGCCCACGCCGGCCGCCAGTCCGTGCGCATTGTCGGTGGCAGTTGGCGTGGCCGACGCTTGCCCTTTCCGGTGGTGGAGGGCTTGCGCCCGACGCCCGACCGTTTGCGCGAAACGCTGTTCAACTGGCTGCAGGGCAAGCTGGCAGGGGCCACCGTGCTGGACCTCTTTGCCGGAAGCGGTGCGCTCGGGCTGGAGGCGCTATCACGCGGCGCCACGTCTGCCACCTTGGTGGAACGTCATCCGGCTGCTGCAGCGCAGTTGCGCGAATCCGTGGCCACGCTGTGTGGCGCGGCTTCCGGAGCTGTGCCTACCCCGGCACGCGCCACGGTGTTGCAAGCAGATGGCTACCAGCACTTGCTCGGTGCGGTCACCGCCTACGATGGGGTGTTCCTCGACCCGCCGTTTGCCGACGAGCGCGAGACCGAGTTGTGTAAACTGCTCTCCAGCCGCGGTTGGCTCGCCACCGGCAGCTGGGTTTACGTGGAGCGCGCCGCTGCGCGCCCCGTGCCTGTGCTGCCAATTGGTTTCACGCTTTGGCGTGAAGGGCGTGCCGGCGATGTCGGTTGTCAGTTGCTGCGTTGGGAACCGCCTACCCCATGAACCCGAAGCGCTGTGCCCTCTACCCTGGCACTTTCGACCCCATCACCCACGGCCACACCGACCTCGTGCGGCGCGCGTCGACCATCTTCGACCGCGTGGTGGTGGCTATCGCCTCCAATCCGAACAAGGCACCGATGTTCCAACTCGACAAGCGTGTCGATTTGGTGCGCCGTGTGTGCGATGCCATGGGCATCTCGAACGTCGAGGTCATCGGCTATCGCGGTCTCAC
>CALQLF020000176.1 GCA_943331345.2 Candidatus Planktophila lacus
AATCCATTCGTTGGCTGCATGGACATTCGCAACCAGAGCGTGAAAGTGATGGTTCGACCTTGTGGCATGGCTTTGTAGAGGACATCACTCAACGCAAGAACTTTGAAGAGCAAATCAAACAGCTTGCTTTTTATGACACGCTGACTGGTTTGGCGAACCGAACCCTTTTCTACGATCGTCTCAATCAAGCAATGATCGCCAGCAATAGAAGTGGACACTTTGGCGCGATAATCACCATTGATCTTGATCAGTTCAAGCCAGTTAATGATGACTATGGTCATGCAGCTGGTGACGCAATGTTGACCGAGGTTGCAACGCGTTTGAAACATTGTGTTCGCGGCAGCGATACGGTCGCACGATTTGGTGGAGATGAGTTTGTTGTCATGTTGAGTGAATTGAGCGCAGTGAATTCAGAATCTCTCGCACAGGCAATCCAAGTTGCCGAAAAATTGCGCGCTGCCTTGAGCGCAGATTATTCTCTCACTGTCAAGCATAATGGGATGCCAGATGAGACCATTCTTCACATCTCCACGGCCAGCATTGGCGTCTCCATTTTTCAAGGCAATCAACTTAGTGCAGACCAGATTCTGAAAAGTGCGGATAAAGCGATGTATCGCGCTAAAAAACAAGGTGGCGGACTCGTTCGCATACACGAGTAAGCCAGTATG
Source organism: Candidatus Planktophila lacus (assembly GCA_943331345.2). Lineage (GTDB taxonomy): Bacteria > Pseudomonadota > Gammaproteobacteria > Steroidobacterales > Steroidobacteraceae > CAIOHZ01. The sequence goes on from CALQLF020000176.1 coordinate 669, forward strand.
AAGGAAGTTCATGCGATGGGTCATTCTGAGAGCTGTATTATTTTCCTTTGATTTCATTTGGAGTTGGCTGATTCTTGGGGTATGTTGACATCATGCAACTACCTCGATCAATCGTTCCTTTGTTTTTTGCGTCATCCACCATGGTCTCCATGGTGTTTGCATGCACCGCCGCAGCTCAAAATGGTTATTCGTCTAATCCGGCAACTCCGGACGCGCTCGTCACCACGGCGAACGACGATGTGCAGCCCAAGATTGCACCGGCGCCGAGCGGCGGCCAGTACATCTCATACTTTTCAGGCATTGGCTATGACGTCTATGTCATGCGCGTCGATGAGACGGGGCATGTCGTCTGGACAACCCTAGTTGAAGATCATCCTTCTACGATGACCTCCACCGTCGACTACGGAATGTCGAGCGATTCGTCCGGCAACACTTATCTTGCCTACAACGCGCTTGATCCCGTTTCAGGACTGGCGCAGTTCAGAATGTCCTCAGTCGACTCAAACGGAGCCATCCGTTGGTCTACTCCTCTCTACACCGCCGCCGACAACTGCTATGCGTGTCTCGGCAACGGCCGATGCGTAGTGGCTTCCGATGGTTTTGTGTGGGCTGCTCACGGAGTTGGCTTTGATAGTTCGGTTACTCGCGTCAATCCAACGACCGGTGCCGTGGTCTCAACGATCTACATCACCGAAGCGGGTGCGAAGCACCTGACATCTGGTCTGCAGCCATCCACGGATGGTGCGGTGCTTGTCTCGACGGTGCGATACACGACGACATACAGCAACAAGATCCTGCGCGTTTGCAAGATCAACTCAGACGGCACTTATGCTTGGGGTGGTGCAGCTGGTTTCGCAGCGGCGTCCACGGGCAATATCCAGACCGGCAACTTTCCCGACTTCATCTCCGATGGCGCGGGCGGCGGCTACCTGTCTTGGTACACGACCAACCCACTCAACTGCCGCGTGCAGCATGTTGATGGCAGCACGGGCGCAATGACATTCGGCGTTGACGGCGTGTTGGTGGCTACTTCCACAACTGGAACTTTTGGTGGCACCACTGCCACGGTCAATCGCACCAGCCCGACAATCATCCTAGGGTCTGACAACCGTATTTATGCATTTTATAAGGCGTACTCAGCCTCGATCGGGGGATATCCGTGGTACGGCATCGGCGCTCAATGCTTCGATTCGTACGGCGTTGCGCAATGGGACGCCGCCAACGGCGTGATGGTTGAGGACTACTCACCATCGTCAGCAGGCGTGGTCTACGACCGTACTCCAGGTGCAGCTATGCAGCTCGGTACTGGTGTTGGCGTCTCGTACGTGAACTATGCATCCGCGATTGTCGGAAACGCCATCGCCGCACGCATGAACACGGACGGAACTGTTGCGTGGAAGTCCAGCTTCGCATCTGAATCGACTACGAAGTATCGCTTCGTGGCGAGTCCTTGCTCAACTGGCAGCATCTTGGCATGGCAGGCGAACAGTGGCGGATCCAATGACATCTTTGCTGGACGCATCAATAGTGATGGCATCATTGGTAACCCCGCGGCGGCTTGCATTGCGGACATCACCCACGATGGCGAGGTGAACGGCGCCGACTTGGCCGGATTACTTGCGCAATGGGGTTCAGCTGGAGCTGCTGACTTGAACCAAGATGGAAGTGTTGACGGTCAAGATCTCACGATAATGCTCGCCGCTTGGGGACTTTGCCCATAAGCCAAAGATTCAATTTGATTCACAAATGGCGCACGTGAAATTTCATGTGCGCCATTTTTCTTTTCGCATTATGGCAAATGAATTCTTTTGCAAATGCGTTTTTGCAAATGCGTTTTTTTTGAAAATTCTTGACTTTATAAATTCTCAATGTAGGTTTGAGACCATTCTGTTCATTCCATTTTTTTAAGGAGTTTTTGTGAAATTATTTAATATCGTGTGCGTGTCCCTGTCCATGGCAACTTTTTCGTTTGGTCCGTTGGCTCTGCAAGCGCAAGCGGGAGTCGGCACCTGCGCAGAGGACATTAACGGTGACGGAGATGTCAACGGTCTCGACCTTGCAATGTTGATAGCCAAGTGGGGCAGTTGCGACACTGGCGGAGGGAGTGGGGGAACCGCGTTCTCCATGATTTGGTCAATTGATTCCAACGCATCTGCATCGCCGTCCTCAGGAAGTTCCATCCAAAATAGCACTGGAACTTCTGCGAAAATTTACGACAAGAATGGCAACGCCGGTTTATGGAGCAATAGTTTCAGAGCCGAGAATTTGTATCTGCTGAAGGGGCCATCAGCGACCACAGACAAGCTTCGAATCACCATGACACTGGACTTTTCAAAGATTCAGGGAAAAGATTATGGAATTAACGCCAATTGTTATCTCAACGGATTTAGCAACGGTACTGATACGCCAGTCTTGATCAACACTTCTTATATGCATTGGTATTACGGCGATTCGAATGGCGGACCAGGAAGTCTCTGCACCACAAACCAAACTATTCCAGAGCTCGACCTCTTTGAAACAGGATCTTCTTCCACGATCGCGGGAGGTTTGCCGACTGTCATCCAAATCACCACCCATGCAGGAACAAATGGCGGGGGTGCAACTGGCGCATTTGTTGGAATTGGTGGTTCGAACTATTCCTTGGCAAGTCAGGGTATCTCCTCGCCAGAAGATTC
>CALQLF020000177.1 GCA_943331345.2 Candidatus Planktophila lacus
CGTGACACTTCCCCCACTCTCCAGATACCCCACCACGAACTGCCACAGCACTCGCAGGAAGAGGTTTGTCGGCAACGGCAGATAGCTGAGGAACACACCCACTACCTTCATCAGGCTCTTCCAGAAACTGAACCCGCTGGGATCGGTAAACGTGAGTGGGTTGTTGCCGGCGTAGGCGTAGCGGTTGTAGCCCTGGGTGGACTCTGGGAACTGCATGGTCGGGTCGGCGGAGAGGAACTTTCCGATCTCCGGGTCGTAGATACGCCCGTTCATGTGGACGAGGCCGAGCTCGTCCACGTGTTCATGGCCGGTGTAGCCGCGGTCGGTGGCGGTGGGGGCGGCGGTGAAGGTCCCCGGTGCGGGGGTGACCCAGGTGGCGGGGTCGCGGCGCTTGCCCCAGACATCGAAGCTGGAGCGGCTTTCCACGGTGCCGGTCTCGGTGGTGATGGCCACCACCGAGCCGAGGTGGTCGCGGTGTGGGTAGCGCACCTGCGGGGTGTTAGTGCCCGTGCCCACTTTCGACCACGTCTTGATGGCCACCGTCTCGTCCCCGGCGCGCACGTAGTGCACGTGGCGGGTAGTGGCACTGCCAGTTGTATTTGGGGTGATGACCGTGCGCTCGTAGAGCGAACCCAGATACACCGTCCGTTCGGTCTCGGTGGAGCGCGTGGCCACCTGCAGCACCCGTGCCCGGTCCGGTCCGTACCAGAACTCCGCGCTGGTGCTCCCCTTCGACATCCGCCGCGCCAGGTTCGCTGCCCACCAGCTCACCGTCGTGTAGCCGGCGTTCGCGCCGGATATCGTGGTCAGGTTGCCGTTGGCGTCGTAGCAGTAGCTGCGCAGCGCCCCGCCCGCCGTCACCTGCCGCACCGCGTGATGGAGCAGAGCTAGCTACGTCGCATTCCGACAATTAGGAAACTCTGCGGTCGCTCGCTTCGCGATCTATCGTCGAAACGCACTGAACAGTTCAGTTCGCGCCATCATGATTCCCACGATTCGCTCGATCCGCTTTTCAGAGTCTATCTCGTCCCAGACTTCTACCGGGAACCAACGGCCGTCTTCGGTGGCTAGTCCTAGGTCTCCGTCGTCATAGACGTAAATCTTAAATGGGCGATCCGGCGGCCCAACTTCTAGCACGAAATAGCGCCCACCCTGCCGTGCTACTTCTGTCTCGTTGATGTTGAGGCTTGGGGAGATTGCAGCGATCTTGGATCGAATCGCGTCCCTGGTGAGATCAATCGACTTAAGGGTTGTCATGGCCACTTTCCAAGCTTGAACAAATCGATATGCCCAGAATCATCCTTTACCCAATCCCCTGCAATTCGAAACACCTTGTTACCGTTGTGCTTTCCAACACCTATTCGATTTGGACCGCGGTTCGCCCAACCTCCCCGGCGAAACAGCCCCGTGGTTGCCGAGCCACCGAGCGCAACTCCACCCTCAACCACGCCAATCTTGAACGCGCCGTTGTAGACAATCCCGTCAGCAGGGACATATCGCTCAATGCCCAGCAGCCAACGCACATCTTCAAGAAAGTCTGGGGGCTCTTCGCACCAGATCGCCTTGTGCACCGTGGGATCGAGTACGCCAGCGTTGAGGGTGACCATATCCCCCGACTTGCTGACCTGTGCCTCGATTACTTCAATTACGTCGTCAATCCGACGATTCCAAGCCGACTTCCTCCGCGTGAAACCGATTGGCTTCAGGAGGGCATCGAGCGCCAAAATCAAATGCTTCTTGTTCATAAGCCGGGTGGATCGTAGTAGATGACGCGGCCCGGCATCCCAAGCCGCTCTTGAGCGACTCGACCACGAACCTCCTCAACCAATACGCTATCCATGGATGCTTCTTGTTCCTGCCCAGACAATCCCTGTCGCCTGGATAGCATAGCGCCCCAATCAGCGGGCAGTGTGAATTCGCCTAGCTTGGCCGCAACCGCTTCAGGTGGACTCGCCCCTACAAGCGCACCAGCAAAGCCATGAAGTCGCGAACGGGCATGCCGGCCAGCACACCGGGTTGTTCGAAGCAGGTCAACACGCGCTGCGCCTCGTCGGGTTTGAACTGGTGCCGCAAGGCGGATCCGAGTTCGCCAACGGCGGAAGCCAAAGTGTGTGCGGGCATGGCACCGTCTGCCTGCGACGGTGAAGGCGCGGCAGCCACACCACATACCACCAGCACTTCCTCCATCAAAGGGCCGGTTTGCCCATGGCTCGGAGCGACACGGGAAGCGGCATCTACTTGCGCGAGCGTTTCTGCAAACCGCTGCGCAAAGGTGGCATCGCGATAATCTTGAAGCAGCGCGACCATCGCTCCCGCTGCGGCAGTGGGAGCCAATTCAAAGCTGGTGCCAGGTATGCGAGCGCCGCCGGGCTGGCTGTGTCCGCGCACGCGCTCAGGCAGCGCCACACCGGCTCCGGAATTCACGGCAGCGAGCATTGCGGCAAGGGCCGACACCAGCGCCACCAACTCGCTCAGCGCCGCTTCAGAACGCATCGCCTGGCACACGCACCCAGCCTTCCATCAAGATGCGCGCGCTGCGGCTCATGATGGCTTTCTTCACCTGCCATTCGCCGTTCACCTGCGCCGCTTCCGCGCCCACGCGCAACGTGCCCGAAGGGTGCCCGAAACGCACCGAAGTGCGGTAGCCACCACCGGCTGCCAGGTTCACGAGGGTGCCCGGCACGGCCGCAGCGGTGCCGATGGCCACGGCGGCCGTGCCCATCATGGCGTGGTGCAGCTTGCCCATGGACAGCGCGCGCACCAGCAGGTCCACGTCCTTGGCGGTTACGGTCTTGCCACTAGAGGCCTGGTAGTCCTGCGGCGGCGCCACGAAAGCGATCTTCGGCGTGTGCTGCCGCGTGGCAGCCTCGGCGGGGTCTTTGATGAGCCCCATGCGCAGCGCACCGGCCACGCGCATGGCTTCGAAACGCGCCAGCGCCGCCGGGTCCGTGTTGATGGCCTCGCGCAGTTCCTTGCCGGTGTAGCCAATGTCCGCAGCGTTGACGAACACGGTAGGAATGCCGGCATTGATCATGGTGGCCTTGAACGTGCCAACGCCGGGTACCTCGAGGTCGTCCACCAGATTGCCGGTGGGGAACATCGCCCCGCCGTCGCCCTCTTCCGCCGGGTCCATGAACTCCACCACGATCTCGGCCGCGGGGAACGTCACACCATCCAGTTCGAAGTCACCCGTCTCCTGCACTTGCCCGGCCGTGATGGGCACATGCGCGATGATGGTTTTCTGGATGTTCGCCTGCCAGATGCGAATGACCGCGACGCCGTCTTGCGGAATGCGCACCGCATCCACCAAACCCATGGCGATGGCACAA
>CALQLF020000178.1 GCA_943331345.2 Candidatus Planktophila lacus
CCATCCATGTCCGGCATGCGAACGTCCATCAGTACCAAGTCGAACTCTTCCGGGTGGCTGATGTAGCAGTCCAGCGCTTCCTGGCCACCGGATACGGGTGTCACGGCAGCGCCGAGATGCGCCAGCAGCGAGCCTGATACTTGCCTGCCCGCGGCGTTGTCGTCCACCAGCAGTACGCGGCAGGGTTTGGTGGGTTCTGCTCCAGCGCGGACTATGGGTTGTTGCGCTGCCGCTTCGGTTCGTTCCAGAGGAATCGTGAAACTGAACGTGCTGCCTACTCCCTGAACGGAGTCCACTTCGACATGACCACCCATCAGATCTACCAAACTCTTCACGATACCGAGTCCGAGGCCAACACCGCCATTGACGCTGCCTTGGCTGTCAGGACCTTGGGTAAACAGGTCGAAGGCGCGTTGCCGGAAGGCGGGCGCCAACCCCGGTCCGGAATCCGTGACCGAGAATTTCAGGAGTGCCCTGCCTCGGTCCTCGCCGACGAGGCGGACCGTTAGCGTGATGGCGCCGCGCTGCGTGAACTTGATGGCGTTACTCACCAGATTGCCGATGATTTGCCGCAGACGACTTTCGTCGGCCAGATAGGCAGCGTGCAAGCCTGTATCGGCATGGCATTCGATACCCAGACCCTTGCGGCTGGCGTCCTGCAGGTGCAACTCGGACAGGCTCTGCAGCATGCCGCGGATATCGGTAGGGGCGGGATTCAGCCGCAGACGTCCTGCTTGTAGTGTGCTCACGGTCAAGGCGTCGTCCGCGATGGCCTTCAAAGACACCACCGCTCCATGCAACACGGCGGCCTGCGCTTGCTGGTCAGCAGGCAAAGTAGCCGCGGCCAGCAATTCGGTCATGCCGAGGACACCGTGTAGGGGTGTGCGCAGTTCATGGGTAAGCGTGGCCATGAATTCCGATTTTTGGCGGTCGGCCTCGCGCGCGGCGTCGCGGGCGTGTTCGGCTTCCTCACGCGCCTTGCGTGCTTGCAACAGGGTATCGATGGCGTCTTTGAGGCTGCGGATCTCCGGGCTGCCGGGCCCGGGTGGCAGTGCGGTGACGGTGGTGGCGCCTTGTGCCAAAGCCTCGAGTTGACGCGACAGGTGGCGCAGTGGCCGGAGCAACTGCGCATTGAGCACAGCTAGCAGCACCATCGCCAAGCCCAGGCCGATGACTATGCTGGTCAAAGCGAAGTAGCGCGTCGTTCGCCGGAAAGCCGCAGAAGCTTCGCGTGGCGAGCTCATGCGCAGCACCAGTTCGTGCGTGTCGTCGAGGTGTCCGATGAGCGTTTCTATCTGCAACGCGTCGGCCGTCCGACCGATGATGCGTGGCTTGCCAGGTGGCACTGTTCCGCGTGGCAGTACTACCAGTTCGCGGTGGCCAGCGAGCTGCTGGTTGGTGGTGGCGTTGACCACCACCTCTAGGTCGCGCGCTGCTACCCACCAGCCATGGATGGTGCCGGGCTGTTCGCGTGACAAGACGGGGGCCGAGGCCCAAAGCCACAGGCGCCCACCGGCCAGGGCGTAACCGGAGCCCGGTCGGTTACCGGTCAGATGGCCTGCCAAGTCGGTCTCGCTGAACAGGGCATCGAAGGCCGCTTGCGATAATGGCAGTGCTGCTTTGGGTGGCAGGCCCGGCTTCAGGTCCGCCAGACTGTGGGCGCGGTCGCGCCGGTAGCCCAGCACGAGTTGACGGTCTGGTCCGAGAAACGCATCGACGTCGAGCATGAGGCGGTCGAGTCTGGCGCCCGAGTCGGCATCGTGCCGTGCGGCCTCGGTGATGCGGTTGTCCAGATAGCCAATGCTCAACGACCAAGGTGCGTAGTCCGTGACGGTTTTGGTGAGCCGCGATTTGGCAGCGACCACCGTTTGTGCGAGTACTGCCGTTTTTTCGCGTGCGGCCGCTTCTTCATTGGACTGCAGGTGCTGTCCGAAGAGTCCGTAAGCGAAGCCCAGCTGCAGCACGAGCACGGTAACGAATGTGCTCAGCAACAGCGCTGATACCAACCACTGGACTGGCCAAAGGCCGGGGCTTAACCAGAGCGGGCGCCCGGAAGCCGGGCGCACATTTTCGCCCGAAGGCGTTGTCGCCTCCGGTAGCGGCGCGGAGGTGGCGGTATCAGCGGCCCGTGGGGCCGAGGTGTTCGCCAAGGAAGCGCTCCAGTTTCTGCAAGGTTTGCATACGCGTCTCGTTGGTGATGGTCGCGAATCAATTCCCTGAAATGTACGCAGGATAGACGGCGATGACCAGTAGCATAATCGCTGTCCTACGGTAGCGGGGACTACTTGGCACATAGCAGGGCTAGCCCCCGGCTAAACTGACCGGGCAACCATTAAGGGGCGTGTGATGTCTCCGGAAACCAATTGGCCGCTGGCGGTGGCGGTAGGCGAGGCCTTGCTGCAGCGCGGGGCCAGGGTGGCAACGGCCGAAAGTTGCACTGGCGGGTGGATCGCCAAGGTGCTCACCGATATCGCCGGTAGCTCCGCGTGGTTCGACCGCGGCTGGGTGACCTATTCCAATGCGGCAAAACAGCAAGACCTAGGCGTTCCTGCGGCTGCGTTGGCCAGCCACGGTGCGGTGAGCGAGACCGTGGTGCTGGCCATGGCGCGTGGCGCTCTGGAGCGCTCCGGGGCCGAGTTCGCCATGGCGGTGAGTGGGGTGGCTGGGCCCGCGGGCGGTACGGTTGGGAAACCGGTGGGGACTGTCTGGACGGCCTGGGCGTGGAGGACTGAAGCCGGCGTTGGTTCCCGCGCGGAGCACAGCCAATTCTCAGGCGACCGCGAGGCCGTCCGGCGCCAAACCGTCGTTTTTGCGCTCGAAGGGCTGCTTGGAGCGCTCCGGCCGGCGGACAGTCCCAAAATTAAATAAACACAACGCGAATGGGGGCTCGCGTAGTGAGCCACCCTTGGGCTACACTACTGTACATTCAAACAGTATCCGCCCCCTTCCACCTACCGAGGCACGCACCATGGATGAAAACCGCAAGAAGGCCCTAGCCGCCGCTCTGGGCCAAATCGAAAAGCAGTTCGGCAAGGGCAGCGTCATGCGCCTCGGCGAATCCACCGCCCTGGACTTCGACGTCATCTCCACCGGTTCCCTGGGGCTGGATATCGCCCTCGGCATCGGCGGCCTGCCCAAGGGCCGCGTCGTGGAAATCTACGGCCCGGAATCTTCCGGCAAGACCACCCTCACGCTGCAGGTCATTGCCGAATGCCAGAAGGCCGGAGGTACGGCCGCCTTCGTGGACGCCGAACACGCGCTGGACCCCAGCTACGCCGAAAAGCTTGGCGTGAACGTGCAAGACCTCCTCGTTTCCCA
>CALQLF020000179.1 GCA_943331345.2 Candidatus Planktophila lacus
CCCCTTCTGTTGTTGGTCTTGTGACCGGCTTCGCGCCTTCCGGGCTGCGCACGGCGGTTGCCGCCTTTGCAAGCGTGCGAGAATAATCTGTCAAATCGCCCCAAGGCCGCCCCGTGACCGAAGCCAACGTCAATCTCGCTCCCCTCTCTGTCGTCATCCTTGCCGCCGGGCAGGGCAAGCGCATGAAGAGCGACCTGCCCAAGGTGCTGCAGCCGCTGGCTGGCAAGCCCCTGCTGAAGCACGTCATCGACTGCGCCCGCGAGTTGGGCCCGGTGGGCATTCATGTGGTCTATGGCCACGGCGGAGACCGCGTCCAGGCCGTACTGAAGGACGAACCTATCCAATGGGCGCTGCAGGCGGAACAGCTGGGCACCGGCCATGCCGTCATGCAGGGCCTGCCGAACATTCCCGACGACCATCGCGTGCTGGTGCTTTACGGCGATGTGCCGCTAATCCGCACCGTCACGCTGAACGCCCTGCTGGCCGCAGGCGGCGAAGGCAAACTGGCGCTGCTGTCCGTGCTGCTGGCCAACCCGGAAGGCTATGGCCGCGTACTGCGCGACAACGCCGGCAGTGTTTATCGCATCGTGGAACAAAAGGACGCGACGCGTAAGGAACGCGAGGTGCGCGAAGGCAACACCGGCCTGCTCGTGGCCATGGCAGGCGATTTGCGTCGCTGGCTGTCGGGCCTGAAGAACGATAACGCCCAGGGCGAGTACTACCTGACGGACATCTTCGCTCTCGGTGTGAAGGACGGCCGTAAGGTGAGCGCCGTCGTGTCGCCCACCGAAGAAGAAGTGCTCGGCGTGAATGACAAAGTGCAGTTGGCCGAACTCGAGGGCCACTATCGCCGCCAGCGCGCGCATGAACTCATGGTGGGTGGCGTCACCGTCATCGACCCGGCACGCTTGGATGTGCGTGGCACGGTGGAGCATGGCCGCGATGTACAGCTGGACGTGAACGTGGTGCTGGAAGGCCGCGTGGTGCTGGGCGACCGCGTGAAGGTGGGCCCGAACTGCGTCCTTCGCGACTGCACCATCGGCGCCGATACGGAAATTCAGCCGAACACGCTCATCCATGAAGCGGTTGTCGGCGAGCGCAATGTGTTGGGTCCCTTCGCGCGTTTGCGCCCCGGCACCGTGACGCATGCCGATGCCCATATCGGCAACTTCGTCGAACTGAAGAACACCGTACTGGGCGCTGGCAGCAAAGCCAATCACCTCACCTATCTCGGCGATGCCGTGTTGGGTGCGAAGGTGAACGTTGGCGCTGGCACCATCACTTGCAATTACGACGGCCAGAACAAGTGGCCCACGGTCATCGGCGACGGTGCCTTCATTGGCAGCGGCACCATGCTGGTGGCGCCTATCGAAGTGGGCGCGAATGCCACCACGGGCGCAGGAAGTGCGTTGTCCAAGCCTGTGCCGGCCGCCGCGCTCACTGTCGAGCGTGCGCGCACGGTAACGCTGCCAACGTGGAGCCGGCCAGCTAAGGCCACGCCCGAACAAAAAGCGGAACGGATTGCCCGCAGCCGGTTGGAAACACCGGCAAACACTGGCGACGCCGCAGAACGCGCGACGCCGGCAAACGCCAACAAGGATTGAGGAGCTAGCAAGATGTGTGGAATTGTTGGAGCAGTAGCCGGGCGCGATATCGTCCCCATCCTCATTGAAGGCCTGCGGCGCCTCGAGTACCGCGGCTACGACTCGGCCGGCCTCGCCGTGCTGCAGCAGGGCAAGGTGGCCCGGCTGCGCGCTGTGGGCAAGGTGGCCATGCTGGAGCAAGCGCTCGACGACACGCCCACCGCTGGCCACACGGGTATTGCCCATACGCGTTGGGCCACGCACGGCGTACCGAGTGAACGCAACGCCCACCCGCATATCTCGCGCGATGGCATTGCCATCGTGCACAACGGCATCATTGAAAACCACGAACAGCTGCGCAACGAACTGAAGGCGCTGGGCTATGTGTTCACCTCGGAAACCGACACCGAAGTGATTGCCCATCGCATCCACTTCCACCTGCAAACGCAGCCGGAATTGTTCGAAGCGGTGCAGGCCACCGTGCGCGAACTGCACGGCGCGTATGCGCTGGCCGTGCTCAGTGAAGCGATGCCAGAGCAATTGGTGGTGGCCCGTGCAGGCTGCCCGGTGGTGCTGGGGATTGGCGTCGGCGAGAACGCCGGCGAACACTATGTGGCCTCCGACGTGGCCGCCCTCTTGCCAGTAACGCGCCAGTTCGTGTTTTTGGAAGAAGGCGACGTGGCTTTGGTGTCCCGCCAAGGCCTGAAGATTCTGGACGCGACTGGCCAAACCGCCGTTCGTCCGCAGCGCGAAAGCGAGCTTTCGGCAGATGCCGTGGAGCGCGGCGATTACCCGCACTACATGCTCAAGGAAATTCATGAGCAGCCGCGCGCCGTAGCGCAAACGCTTGAAGAGCGTGTGGCTGGTGGTCGGTTGCTCGCTGCTGCATTCGGCCCTGCCGCTGAAGAAGTGCTGAAGCGCGCGGAAGCCGTGCAGATTGTCGCCTGCGGCACCAGTTTCCACGCCGGCAGCGTGGCGCGCTATTTCATTGAACAGATTTGCCGCATTCCCTGCTGGGTGGATATTGCCAGCGAGTTCCGTTACCGCTCACCCGTGGTGCCGAAGAACACGCTGTTTGTGACCATCTCCCAGTCCGGCGAAACCGCCGACACCTTGGCGGCGCTGCGCTTGGCCAAGCAGAGCGGTTACCTTTCCACGCTGGCCATCTGCAACGTGCCCGAAAGCAGCCTAGTGCGCGAAAGCGAACTGGTGATGCTCACTCGTGCCGGCCCGGAAATTGGCGTGGCTTCCACCAAGGCGTTCACCACGCAGCTCGCCGCTTTCGGCATGCTGGTTATCGCTCTCGGCAAGCAACGCGGCATGGACGCAGAGCGCGAACACGGCTTGGTGACGCGCCTGCTGGAACTGCCGGCGCTTATTGAAAGCACGCTCACGCTGGACCCAGTCATCCGCAAGCTCGCGGAGAAGTTCGTGGACAAGCAGCACGCCCTGTTCCTGGGGCGCGGCGCGCTGTACCCCATTGCCATGGAAGGCAGCTTGAAGCTGAAGGAGATCAGCTACATTCACGCTGAAGCGTATGCGGCCGGTGAACTGAAGCACGGCCCGCTGGCGCTCGTGGATGCGGACATGCCAGTAATTACTGTGGCACCCAATAACGACTTGCTGGAGAAGCTGAAGAGCAACCTGCAGGAAGTGCGTGCGCGCGGCGGTGAGCTTATTGTTTTCGCGGACCCGGA
>CALQLF020000180.1 GCA_943331345.2 Candidatus Planktophila lacus
CCAGCTATTGCCGAGCACTGGACCGCTGCGATGTGGAACTGATGAAAGCTGTCTACTGGGAAGATGGTTACGACGACCACGGCGTCTTTGCCGGCAATGCCCAAGAATTCGCGGAGTTCATCATCCGCGGAATCCAAGAGTGGTTCGAGGTGACCCAGCACACCATCTCCAATATCCACATGGAACTAGAAGGCGATGTTGCGCACACTGAGGCCTACCTGTTTGCCTACCACAAGGTGGCAGCAACGCGTCCCAAGGTAGAAGGCTGGTTTGGCGAGAACTATCTGCAAAAATACGGCTCACTAGTGGATGCCGGCGTCACACAGGATTTCTTCTATGGCGGGCGCTATTTCGATCGTCTGGAGAAGCGCGACGGCATTTGGCGCATCGCCAAGCGGACCGTCATCATGGACTGGAACCTGAACCAGCCCTCCACGGAAATCCGCAACGACGGGCTGTTCAAGACGCTGCAGATTGTCGGGCGTCGTGACCGTGAAGACCCAATCTACCAGCGGTAATTAACTTGACGACCGAGACTCCCGCGCAACTCTTCCACACAGCGTTCTACCAGTTCACCCCTCTGGAGGACGTCAGTGCCATCATCGATGCTCTCCGCGCACTCACTACGGAGTTGCGCGGCAGTGTTTTGGTGGCGCCGGAAGGCATCAACGGCATGGTGGCGGGTACTGCTGCGCAATTAGATGCGTTCGAGGCAGACCTGCTTGCGATGCCACCCTTCAAGGGCATGCCGTTCAAGCGTAGTGAATGCCAAACAGTTCCCTTCAAAAGAATGAAGGTTCGCCGGAAGAAGGAAATAGTCCCTCTCGGCATCAGCGGCGTAGACGTTACCGCGGGCACTGGCATCAACGTCAGCCCGGCGGAATGGCGAGAACTCATCCGCCAGGACGACGTGGTGCTTCTGGATAACCGCAACAGCTTCGAGTTTCGGCTGGGACGCTTCCACAACGCCATCGATCCGGGCGTCGCCAACTTCCGTGACTTTCCCGAGTATGTGCAGGCCCACGTAGCAGAGTGGAAGGCTGCGGGGAAGCGCGTGGCCATGTACTGCACCGGTGGTATTCGCTGCGAGAAAACCAGCGCTTGGATGCGCGAATTCGACCTGCCCGTGTACCAACTGGAGGGCGGCATCCTCAACTACTTCAAGCAACTGCCGGACGCTGAACGTGACTGGGAAGGCGAATGCTTCGTGTTCGACAACCGCATCGCGTTGGACACAAAGCTGCAGGAAACGAGCACCACGCTGGAAGATGTCTACGTGAACGAACCGGACGGCGAATGGCGCCTGAACCGAGCGCGCAGGCTGGACGGCGAAGAAACGTGAGGCAACGCGCGGCCGTGCCCTTGCCCCTGCGGGATGGCGTGGGGCCGGGTTGCATCGTGCTTCCACCGGGGCCTTGGCCTTTAATCATCGACTTCCTGACTGAGCGCTTTACCAACGTCCCGCGAGAAGAGATCGCCGCCCGAATGGTACGCGGCGATATCGTGGATGAGCAGGGCCAGTCTATTCCTCCGAAACGACCTTATTCCCCATACTTGAAGGTGTTCTATTACCGCGCACTACCAGCGGAGGAACCTATTCCTTTCGCGGAAGAGATTCTGTTCCAGGACGAGCATCTGGTAGTCGTCGACAAGCCCCACTTCCTGCCGGTGACCCCCAGCGGAACGTACCTGCAAGAAACTGTACTGGTACGCCTTATCCGGCGGCTCGGTATCGAAACGCTATCGCCACTGCACCGCATTGACCGCGAAACCGCCGGCGTGGTGCTGTTCAGCTGCCAGCCCGGCGAGCGCAGCAGTTACCACGAACTATTCGCGCAGCGTGCCGTGACCAAGCACTACCACGCCGTGGCGGCATACCGTCCGGACCTGCAGTTGCCACTGGTACACCGTAGTCGGCTCGTGCCCAGCGAGCCATTCACACGCATGCGGGAGGCTACTGCCGCAGAGGATGGCGCACCCAACACAGAAACACGCGTGGAGCTATTGCAGGTGCTTCCCGGAGAGACGCGCGCGCGCTACCGCTTAAGCCCCGCCAGCGGCAAGAAACACCAACTACGCGTACACATGGCAGCCCTCGGTATACCCATCGTCAATGACACGCTCTACCCGGTTCACCACACGGCAGCCGAGCTCGCCGCTAGCGGCTACGATAAACCGCTGCAACTTTTGGCCCACAGCATCGCCTTCACCGACCCAATCATTGGTGGAGTGCGGTATTTCGAAAGCCGTCGTGGGCTACAGTTGGCTTGAAGCCAACGCGACACCGATGGAAGTTTGTTCCATCAACGGATATGCAACGGTGGTAGTGGCCGCACCCGCTTCGGCATTCCAGCGTGGATAGTCCGTATACCCGGCGGCGCCAGTCCCATAAAACGTGTTCCGCTCATAGACGTTGAGTGGCAGTCCTTGCTTCAGGCGCTCTGGCAAGTCCGGGTTGGCTAGAAACCAACGACCGAAGGCCACTAAGTCGTAGTGCCCCTCCGCCACCGCTGTTTCGGCAGTCCGCGGCGTGAACCCGCCAGCCCCGATCAATACTCCGCGGTACCGACTCCGATAGCGTGTATTGCGCAGCGGATAGATGTTCGAGCGGTCAGCCTCGGGCGCCACCGATAGCCCGCCAACACGAGGCTCCGTCAGCATGAGATAGGCCAGCGGAAAGTCATTCAGCCCCTCAATGGCGTATTCGTAAAGGGCTTCCGGGTCCGAGAAAAGAGTACCGAAGTAGGTCTGGTAGGGCTTGCCAGTAGCGGGGTCGTGCGCACAGGGCGAAAGCCGCACGCCCACCCGCCCAGCGCCCAATTCATCGACCAACGCCGCCACCACCTCGAAGAGAAAGCGGCAGCGGTTCGCGAGATTCCCACCGTACTCATCTTCACGCTGGTTGGTGCCGTCGCAGAGAAACTGCTCCACGAGATAGCCATGCGCGGCGTGCAACTCCACAAAATCGAAACCGGCTCGGTGGGCGTTATGCGCCGCCCGGCGGTAGTCCGCGATCACGCGCGCAATCTCGGCAGTGGTCAGTGCACGCGGCACCACAGCAGGCTGGTCCCAACTGTAGTCGCCGGGTTCTGTCCCGGGCTGGAGCGCGACATTGGAAGCAGAAACGGGTGGCAAAGGCGCACCACTTCCGCGCACCAATGGATGCTCGCCAATCCCTGGCTGAGCCACGCGGCCGGCATGCAACAACTGACAACTGATCAGCCCACCGCGGGCATGGACCGCCGCCGTAAC
>CALQLF020000181.1 GCA_943331345.2 Candidatus Planktophila lacus
ACATCTTCGCGCCAGAACGCCACGCCCATGATGGGCTCGACAATGCGAATGCCCTGGTTCAGGAACTCGAGGTCCTTCGCCTCGTGCGTGGCGCCAAGCAAGTTGGAGTCCGTGGAATAGGCCTTCTCCGTGCTCATGCGGTAATCGAGGCCGGCAGCCTGCATGTACTCCGACATCTCCTTGCGCCCACCGAGTTCATCGATGAAGCGCTGGTCCAACCAAGGCTTGTAGATGCGCAGCCCCGGGTTCGTCAGCAACCCGTAGCGGTGGAAACGCTCGATGTCATTGCCCTTGAAGGTACTGCCGTCACCCCAGATGTGCACGTCGTCTTCGCGCATGGCCACCACCAACACGGTGCCTGTCACCGCACGGCCCAGCGGTGTGGTGTTGAAGTATGTCGCGCCACCGGTGGACACATGAAAGGCACCACACTGGATGGCGGCGAGACCTTCAGCGACCAACTGCGGCCGGCATTCCACCAACCGCGCGCCTTCGGCACCATAGCTCAGCGCGCGGCGCGGAATATCGGCGTAGTCCGTCTCATCAGGCTGACCAAGGTTCGCCGTGTAGGCATAGGGCACCGCGCCTTTGGCGCGCATCCAGTGCAGCGCGGCGCTGGTATCCAGCCCGCCGGAAAACGCTATCCCCACGCGCTCGCCTACCGGCAAACGCTCCAGAATGTGTCCCATGGCAAAAGTCCAAGCGTAAAGCGCTTAGCCTAACCCAACGGACGCCCACTGGCAGGCGTTGCCAAAGTCGAGCTAGCCGAGGTCGCCATCGGTGTAGAACCAGCGCCCGTCCTCAAGGACGAAGCGGCTGTTTTCTTGCAGACGAGTGGCGCGGCCGTTCAGGGCTGAACGCGCCACAAATGCCACTTCAGCCCGGTCTGCCGTCAGCACACGGTACGCCTTTACTTCCAGCCCCAGCCACTTGGTAGCGGGCTCCAGCGTCAGTTCTGCCGGACGATGGGTGGGATGCCAAGTAGCTAGCAAATACTCAACCCGGCCCAGCACAAAGGCGCTGTAACGGCTTCGCATCAGCAGTTCGGCGTCTGGCGCCGCGCAGTTTGCGAAATCGTTCAAATAACGCCCGCAGCAACTCGCGAGCGATACTGGTCGTAGCCGCGCATCTCTCCGCCCACAGGGACAAGCGCTTTCGGCCGTGTTCATTGGTCGTGATTCAATTCCAGCAACACCGGTTCGCCCTTCGGTAACAAGGCCAACTGCAGCCCACGGCTGGCATTCATCTCGGTGAGGAAGCCCATAGCGTGTTGGAAGTCCGTGTCTGGCAAGAGCGGCGCGCTAAAGGGCGTGGACATCACATCCCAGTGCACCGGGAAAATCTGCTTCGCGCCCGTGGCCAGCACTACTTCACGGTAGTAGGCCTCTTGCTCGGCCCGTGGCAAATCGCCGAGCCCACCCGTGCCCAACAAGATGGCGTCCGCCTTCACCCCCGCCAATGCCCCCGGCAGATACCCCGCACTACCGTGTAGCAAAATATTGCCGCGCGGATGTTCGAACAGGATGGAGAACGTAGTGCCTTCCTTGTAGGCATCGAACCGCGCCGGCGGTACGAGCGGGGTATCGATGGTGTTGCCCAGCATCACGCTGGCCAGCGGTTCCCCCAAGGGAAAGTGCTTGCTCCGGTAGAAATGCACCGTGAACTTCCCGAACTGGAGTTGCTCACCGGGCGAGACCACTCGCAGTTGCTTCTCGGGCAAACCCAGCCCGCGCCCGACATTTGCCGTCGAGGCGGACCCGACCAGCAAGGCGCCCGTACGCTGTGCCACTACGGGCGCGTCCATCGCATGATCAAAATGAGAATGAACCACGAACACGGCCGCCACCGGACCCGATGGCAAGGACTTCAGTGCCGCATCGATGGCGGGCACGTTCGGGCGAATCACCTGACTCTCCGGCGCTTTACCGATTTTGACGCGGCTGAAGTAGCCGTCAGTCATGAGGGTGGTCTCACCGTCGCTGATGAGCGCAGAAGTGGTACCGAGGAAGGTGACCACCAGCCCTGCGGCACCAGCCACTGGCGGATGGTGCTTTTCCATGGTTGCGGGAACGAAGACGGAGCTCTTGGCTTCGTTGTTGGGAACGGCTTTGGCGGCTACGGTAGTGCCAGCCATGGCGACGCGACTGCATGCCACCAACGACACTAAAGCGAACGCTGCCCACCATCCGCTGGCAGACGTTCTGCCTCGCACAAAAGCTTGCGAATCGGCCATTCGATTCCTCCACTGTCCACGCTGCCGCAGCACAGTGGCCGGGCGCCTTAGATGAACGGCAGCTCGGTAAGCACACCGGGCTGGTGCTGGCCAGCCACCAGCGACTCTACCCGGTCGCCGACGCCACAGCCACGTTCAATGAGAGCGAAGCCGATGTTCTTCTGCAGCCGTATGGAGAAGATGCAATTGGTCAGGTCCCCCACCTTGCGACCGTTCTTGAAGATGGGGTTCCAGGCGAACCCTGGCTGTACCGGGTCGCCTGCGTCCAGCACGATACCCAGCGAATGGCGCTTCGGACCTTCGGCATGAATGCGCCGCAAGGCTTGAATCCCCACGGTATCGTCGGGCGCATGCAGGTCCACATACTTACCCATGCGTACCTCGTATGGGTTCGTCGTGGTGTCCGTGTCGCCACCGTAGGAGATAAGCCCGCTTTCCACGCGCTCGCACCAATTCGGGTTACCCGGGCCAATGTCCCAGGCCTTGCCGGCCTCGCGGAACAGGTTCCACAGCGCCGTGCCCTTGCTGCCATCGCGTAGATAAATCTCGTAGCCGCCCTGCTTCGACCACCCGGAACGCGCCACCACTACGGGAATACCGGCAATGTCGGTTTCGCGAAACCAGAAATATTTGAGATCGCGGATCCAGTCGCCGCAGACATGTGCCACCACCTCCACCGCCTTGGGACCCTGCAGGGCCATAGGCGAGGCATCGGGCTCCGACACTTCCACGTTCAGCTTGCGCTCGGCCGCAATGGCCCGGGCCCAGAACCAGATGTTGCTATCGGCAATCGACAGCCAGTAGAGGTCGTCCGCCAGCTTCAGCAAGATAGGGTCGTGGATGAGTACGCCTTCGTGGTTGCACAGCGGCACGTACTTGCCCTGCACCACCTGACAGCCGCTCAAATCGCGGGGCGCCAAAA
>CALQLF020000182.1 GCA_943331345.2 Candidatus Planktophila lacus
GCTTCCCGCAATGCAGCAATTTCCGCGGTACTGCGGAAGCTCAGCAGGTCGAAATAGCGCCACATCAGCGTGTCGCTAATGCTCATGAGCTTGCCGAACATGTCCTCGGGCGGCTCGGCAATGCCAATGTAGTTGCCGAGGCTCTTGGACATCTTGTTCACGCCGTCCAGCCCTTCCAGCAGCGGCATGGTCAGCACTACCTGCGGTTCCTGGCCGTGCGCTTCCTGCAGCGTGCGGCCCACCAATAGGTTGAACTTCTGGTCCGTGCCGCCCAGTTCCACGTCGCTGCGCAGCGCCACGCTGTCGTAGCCCTGCACCAACGGGTACAGGAATTCGTGGATGGCGATGGGCTGCCCGCCCTTGTAGCGCTTGGCGAAATCGTCGCGCTCGAGCATGCGTGCCACGGTGTATTGGGCCGCCAAGGCGATGAGCCCCGCCGTCCCCAGCGCATTCATCCAAGTGCTGTTGAAGGCGATGGTGGTCTTGGCCGGGTCCAGAATCTTGAAGATCTGCGTCTGGTAGGTCTGTGCGTTGGCTGCCACTTCCTCGGGCGTTAGCCGGGGGCGGGTGGTGCTTTTGCCGGTCGGGTCGCCAATCAGCCCCGTGAAGTCGCCAATGAGGAACGTGACTTCATGCCCCAGCTGCTGGAACTGCCGTAGCTTGTTGATGAGCACGGTGTGCCCCAGGTGCAGGTCCGGCGCGGTGGGGTCGAAGCCGGCTTTGATGCGCAGCGGCACGCCGCGCCCCAGCTTCTTCAGCAGTTCGGCCTCGGGCAAGATCTCCTGCGCCCCACGGCGCAGTTCGGTCATCTGTTCGGCAACGGGCAACATCGTCGCGGGTCCTGTACTGGTTGGCAGCCCTCCACTCTAGGGTGCCGCCTGCCGCCATGCAAACGGCTGCCCCGCATGCTTTACCCGCAACTCGCTGATTCAACGGCTGTTTGTGGGGCCATGTGCGCAAATCGTCAATTCCGCAATTCCGGCAATTTCAGGTTGACCGGGGGGCAGCGCACCGATACTTTGCGCTGTTGCCATAACTATATGAGGCTCCAGGGGATGCTCGGGCTGCGTGAACCACTGCCCAACGCCATTGCCGATGCGCTCGCGCTGGAAAGTGCGGACGAAGGGCAGCCTTTGCCCGCGTACGTCGACGGCGAGGACGCCGAAGAGAACCATCTCGACGATGCCGTAGCCTCTCACTTGGGCGCCACGCTAGGCGCCGTGCTCAGTCCGCCCCGCCGCAAACTGCGCCTGCGTCTGCTGCCGCAGCGCAACCCCACACGCCGTCTCGGTCTGTTGGGCGCCGCGCTGGCCTGCGCCATCGTGGCCGCTTGGGGCTACTACGACACCACGGGGCACCTCGGTCCATTCCTGAACGACCAAGCCGTCATGGACGGCGATGCCGACAGCGCCAGCGCGCAGTTGGCCGGTGCCGCTGGCGCTGCACTCAAGCCGCTCGGGTCTGCGGTGCAAGTGATCGTGGGCCGCAACGACACCCTCGAAAGCATTTTCCGGCGCGTGAAGCTTTCGGTGACAGACCTCGCCCAAGTGCGCGACCTGCCGGGCATTCGCGCCAGCCTCGACCGCCTCCGCCCCGGCGACGTCATCACGCTGCGCCATGTAAATGGCGAACTGTTGTCGCTCAGCCGCCGCGTTAGCGAAACGCAGTTGCTCTCCGTGGGCCGCACGAACCCGGAAGCGGACTTCCAGGCCAAGGTGCTGGAAACCCCGCTCGAAGTGCGACAGGGCGCGGTGCGCGGGCGCATTCAGTCCTCGCTGTTCGAAGCGGTAGATGCGGCCGGTGCCTCCGATGCGGTGGCCGTGCAGCTAGCCGAACTGTTCCGCTACGACGTCGACTTCGCGCAGGAATTGCAGCGCGGCGACGAATTCACGCTCATTGCCGAACGGCTCTACCGCGACGGCAAGTTCCTGCGCTACGGCGACATCATCGCCGCCGAATTCACGAACGCCGGCACCACCTACCGTGCCGTGCGCTACACGGCGCCGGGCGGCACTACCGAGTACTACACGCCGGAAGGCAAGAGCCTCCGGAAGGCGTTCCTGCGTTCGCCCCTGCCGTTTTCGCGCGTCAGCAGCGGCTTCGGCATGCGCTGGCACCCGGTGCTGAACCGCCTGCGCGCCCACAAGGGCATCGACTACGCGGCCCCCACCGGCACTCCGGTGCGCGCTTCGGGTAACGGTCGCGTCAGCTTCCGCGGCGTGAAGGGCGGCTACGGCAACGTCATCGTCCTGCGCCATGGCAACGGCGTGGAAACGGTCTACGGCCATCTGTCGCGGTTCGCGAAGGGCTTGTTCGTGGGCAAAGTGGTGAAGCAGGGCGATGTCATCGCGGCGGTCGGCATGACCGGCACGGCTACGGGCCCGCACCTGCACTACGAATACCGCGTCAACGGTGTGCACCAGAACCCAGCCAAGCTGAAGACGGTAGACAGTCCGCCCATTCCGGCACGCCAGCGCCAAGATTTCCTCCAGCGTACGGCCCCGCTGCTGGCCGAACTGGCCACCGCGAAGGCCGGCACCGCCGCCGTCGCCGAATAAAGCCTTTTAAGTCAATACTTTGGGCGCCCTCTTCACCGGCCTGATGTCCGGCACCAGCCTCGACGGTGTCGACGCCGTGGTGCTGGACTTCGACGAAGGCGGGCTGGCTTTGGCCGGCGCCCTGCATACGCCCTACCCGCCCGCCCTGCGCGCTGCGCTGCTCGAAGTGCTGGCGCGCGGCGAAGCGCGGCTGGAAACGCTGGGGCAGCTCGATGTGCAACTGGCAGACATCTATGCCGCCGCCTGTCATGGCGTGTGGCAAGCCTGTGGTGTGCGCGCGGAAGATATCGCCGCCGTGGGCTGCCACGGACAAACCCTGTGGCACGCCCCGCAGGGTCCGCACCCTTTCACTTGGCAACTCGGCGACCCACACCGCTTGGCGGAACTGACGGGCGTTACCGTGGTGGCCGATTTCCGCCGCCGCGACGTCGCCGCCGGTGGCCAAGGCGCGCCGTTGGTGCCGGCCTTCCATGCCGATGTGTTCCGCGCCGAAGACGAACACCGGCTGCTGCTGAA
>CALQLF020000183.1 GCA_943331345.2 Candidatus Planktophila lacus
AATCTGGTCGTACGCGCGGAACTCGCCGCCGTTCGTCTCGGCCATCACCTTCGTCAGCGCCGCCGTCAGCGTCGTCTTGCCGTGGTCAACGTGACCAATCGTGCCGACGTTTACGTGCGGCTTGCTGCGGTTGAATTTTTCCTTGGACATTGCGGTTTCCTCGATTGGGAGTTGGATGGATGGTTACGGGTTTACTGGAACTAAATGAAACTGATTTCACTGAAACTGGTTTGTGCCGGGTTAAGAGTTGCGCTGCAACAGCACCTGCGAAACATTCGCTGGCACTTCCTGGTACTTCGCGAATTCCATGGTGTAGGTGGCCCTTCCCTGGCTCATGGAACGAACGGAGGTGGCATAGCCGAACATTTCGGCCAAAGGCACTTCCGCTTCAACTACCTTGCCCATGACGCCGTCGTCCATGCCCATGATCTGGCCACGGCGGCGGTTGAGGTCGCCGATGACGTCGCCGTAGTAATCCTCGGGCGTGACGACCTCGACTTTCATGATGGGCTCAAGCAGCACGGCACGTGCCTCAGGGCTGCGGAACGCATCTTTGAAACCAATGCTGGCGGCAATCTTGAAGGCCATCTCGTTCGAGTCCACGTCGTGGTACGAGCCGTCGAACAAAGTGACCTTCACGTCGACCACCGGGTAGCCCGCCAGAATGCCGGACTGCATCGACTCCTGGAGGCCCTTGTCCACGGAAGGAATGAATTCCTTCGGGACGGCGCCGCCGATGATGCCATTGACGAATTCATAGCCCGTGCCGGGCTCGCGCGGTTCGAGGCGCAGCCAGACGTGACCATATTGGCCGCGCCCACCCGACTGCCGAACGAACTTTCCTTCCTGCTCGACGGTGCCACGCAGTGTTTCGCGGTAGGCGACCTGCGGCTTGCCGACGTTCGCCTCGACCTTGAACTCGCGCTTCATGCGGTCGACGATGATGTCGAGGTGGAGTTCGCCCATGCCGGAGATGATGGTTTGGCCGGATTCGGCGTCCGTGTGCACACGGAACGACGGGTCTTCCTTCGCGAGGCGCTGCAAGGCAACACCCATTTTTTCCTGGTCGACCTTCGTCTTCGGTTCCACGGCCACCGAGATGACAGGCTCCGGGAATTCCATCTTCTCGAGCAGGATGGGCTTGTCGGGCGAACACAAAGTTTCGCCGGTCGTCACGTCCTTCAGGCCAACGGCGGCAGCGATGTCGCCGGCGCGCACTTCCTTGAGTTCCGTGCGCTCGCTGGCGTGCATTTGCAGGAGGCGACCAATACGCTCGGTGCGGCCCTTGTTCGACACGTAAACCTGATCACCCGAATTCAGGGTGCCGGAGTAAACGCGGAAGAAGGTGAGGCTACCGACGAAGGGGTCGTTAAGGATCTTGAAGGCCAGCGCGGCAAAAGGCGCGTCGTCCAGCGCCTTGCGCGTAAGCGTACCGCCGGCCTCGTCGAGCCCCTTCACATCGGGCACCTCGACTGGCGAGGGCATGTACTCCACGACCGCGTCCAACACGGCCTGCACACCCTTGTTCTTGAAGGCGGAGCCGCAGGTAACGAGACAGATTTCGTTGCGGATGGCGCGCTGGCGCAGGCCAGCCTTGATTTCGTCGACCGAGAGGTCGCCTTCGCCAAGATACTTGTCGAGCAGCGCCTCGTTACCCTCGGCCGCGGCCTCGACCAGGCGCGCGCGCCATACGTCGCATTCGGCGCGCATTTCTTCGGGGATTTCGCGGTATTCGAAGCGCGTGCCCTGAGTGGCGTCGTCCCACCAGATCTGCTTCATGCGGACCAGGTCCACGACACCGCGGAAGGTTTCTTCGGCACCAATAGGTAACTGCAGAGGAACCGGGTTGCCTTTCAGGCGGGTGCGGATTTGTTCGACGCAGCGCAGGAAGTTGGCGCCGGCACGGTCCATCTTGTTGACGAACGCAACGCGCGGTACGCCGTACTTGTTCATCTGCCGCCAGACCGTTTCGGACTGCGGTTGGACGCCAGACACGGCGCAGTACACGGCCACAGCGGA
Source organism: Candidatus Planktophila lacus (assembly GCA_943331345.2). GTDB lineage: Bacteria > Pseudomonadota > Gammaproteobacteria > Steroidobacterales > Steroidobacteraceae > CAIOHZ01. The sequence goes on from CALQLF020000183.1 coordinate 2,020, forward strand.
GTCGAGCACGCGCAGGCTTCGCTCGACTTCAATGGTGAAGTCGACGTGGCCAGGGGTGTCGATAATGTTGATGCGGTGTTCGGGGAAGGAGCCGTCCATGCCCTTCCAGAACGCGGTGGTAGCCGCGGCGGTAATGGTGATACCGCGCTCTTGCTCCTGCTCCATGTAGTCCATGACAGCCGCGCCGTCGTGGACCTCACCGATTTTGTGCGAAACGCCCGTATAGAACAGGACACGCTCGGTGGTCGTGGTCTTTCCGGCATCGATGTGCGCTGAGATACCGATATTTCGGTAGCGCTCGATCGGCGTCGTGCGGGCCACGGGGAACCTCAGGAGATAAAGAGCGTTTCAGCCGGCGCCCAGGGGACGCCGACCACCAAAAAACAATTACCAGCGGTAGTGCGCGAACGCCTTGTTGGCATCCGCCATGCGGTGTGTGTCTTCACGCTTACGCACAGCCGAACCACGGTTCTCAGCAGCTTCGAGCAGTTCGTGAGCCAGGCGCTGCGCCATGGACTTCTCCGAACGACCGCGGGCGGCCTCGATAACCCAGCGCATGGCGAGGGTTTGACGACGGTTGGTGCGCACTTCGACGGGCACCTGATAGGTAGCACCACCGACGCGACGCGACTTCACTTCCACGGCCGGCTTCACGTTGTCGAGCGCCTGCTGCAGCAGCGCCACGGCTTGGTCAGCCGGGCGGTTGGTGCGCTCAGCGATACGCTCGATGGCACCGTAGACAATCTTCTCGGCGGTGGACTTCTTGCCGCGCTCCATCACCATGTTCATGAACTTGGCGAGGAGGTCGCTGCCGAACTTCGGGTCGGGCAGGATGGTGCGGACGGGTGCTTGCGAGCGGCGGGACATATCGGAAACCCTTTACTTGTTCTTCGGGCGCTTGGCGCCGTACTTCGAGCGGCTCTGGCGGCGGTCGTTGACGCCCGCGCAGTCCAGCGTGCCACGGACCGTGTGGTAACGGACGCCCGGGAGGTCCTTCACACGACCGCCGCGGATGAGCA
>CALQLF020000184.1 GCA_943331345.2 Candidatus Planktophila lacus
ATGGTGGGCAGCACGCGTTCATCGACCAAGCGCGCCACGCTCTCGCGCACCATGCGTTCATCGGCGGTGAGCAGGCTCTGGACGTCGAACAGGTCCAATGGGTCGATGGCCTTGGCCATGGTGGGCTCCGGGATGCGCTGGGGAGCCTAGGTTACCACCGCCCACCAGAGGGGCCTATTCAATGGCGGCCCGCTGAAAGGGGGTTCGCGCGCTAGAGCGCGGGCCTGTAGCCGGGCGGTTAGTAGCGCCAGCCCACGCGACGGAAGCCTTGGGCTACCAGCCAGACAGGACCGATGAGCAGGTACTGCAGGTCCTGAAAGAATGAAGGCTTCTTGCCTTCCACGGCGTGGCCGATGAACTGACCGACCCAAGCCACGACGAACAGCCCCAGCGAGGACTGCCACACGGCGGGGCCGCCGGCAGCTTCCCAAGCCTTGAGCGCGTCAACGCCGAGGAACAGCACCACGTACACCGGCACGATGACCAAGGCCAAGCGCCAAGACAAGCGCACGTAGTAGAGGACTGTGGCGATAGCCAGCAGGTTGGCGAGATCCAACGCGGGCACTAGCGGCAACTGCCACGGCACCAGCGAAAGGAAAGACAGCACGCACATGACGATGACGGGCACGCAAATGAGGTGCAGCGCCTCGTTCACGGTGTTCTGGTGACTCTCGCCATAAGCGTCCAGCCAACGGTCCACCGCGCGCGTGTTCACAAAGTGCCTTCCCCAAGCAGGTTGCGGAGTTTCTTCAGCGCATTGGCTTCGATTTGCCGGACGCGCTCAGCGGAGACGTTATATTGCGCCGCGAGTTCGTGCAAGGTGGCCTTGTCTTCCGCGAGGAAGCGGCGCACCAGAATGTCGCGGCTGCGGGCATCGAGCGAGGCCACTGCAGCCTTCAAGCGGCTGGAGGTGTCTTCTTCGCTCTCTTCGCGTTCCACGGACTGGGCCGGGTCGGCGTCGTAGGCGGGCAGGTACGAAGCCGGAGAGAAAGCGCCGTCTTCGTCATCCGCGTCGGGCAGTGGGTCGAAGGCGACATCGCGCGCCGAGAGGCGCTTTTCCATCTCCGTGACTTCAGACGGGTCCACGTTGAGGTCCCGAGCGACAGCGGCGGTTTCTTCGGCGGTGAGCCAGGCGAGGTTCTTTTTGCGCTTGCGCAGGTTGAAGAACAGCTTGCGCTGCGCCTTCGTGGTGGCCACCTTCACCAGGCGCCAGTTACGCAGAACGTACTCGTGGATTTCGGCGCGGATCCAGTGGACCGCGAACGACACGAGGCGCACGCCCACATCCGGGTTGAAGCGCTTCACGGCCTTCATGAGGCCCACGTTGCCTTCTTGGACGAGGTCCGCCAAGGGCAGGCCGTAGCCGTGGTAGCCGCGGGCGATATGCACCACGAAGCGCAGGTGCGAGAAAACGAGCTGGCGCGCGGCTTCGAGGTCGCCGTTGTCGCGCAACTGGCGGGCGAGTTCCAGCTCGGCCTCGCGCGTTAGCACGGGCACCTTGGCGACGGCGTCGATATACGCGTCGAGCGAGCCTACCGGGCCGCGCAGGGCCACGGCCGGCAGCAGGCCGGTGGGGGTAGCGGAGCTAGGCAGAGCAACAGCGGTGGTCATGGCGACTCCCTCCTTGGGACGACCCAAATATTAGCACTCACGAAGTTGGAGTGCTAATGGGGCCCGGTAGTTCCCTCGGAGCATCGCCTGTTTTGCAAACCGAATCAGTGGTTTGCGTCACACGCTCGGTTCAAGCTGGCGCAGGCGCCAGGTGGCTGCGATGCCGCTGCCCAGCCAGCCCAGCGCGGCACCAGTGGCCACCAGGCTGCAGTAGCCGGCAAAGGGCAGGCCGAGCAACTGGAAGTCGCTGCCGTAAAGGGCGGCCACACGGGCCACCCCGGGACTGGCCAGAGACACGGCTCCTACCACCAGCAGCCACGCCACCAGGCCACCGCCCAGACCGTACCAGAGGCCGGTGTAGAGGAAGGGGCGCCGGACGAAGCCGTCACTGGCGCCGAGCAGTTTGGAGACCTCGACTTCCGCGCGGCGGGTTTCAATATCGCCGCGCACGACCTGGCCGACCACCAGCAACACCGCCACGGACAGCAGGAGGCCGGCGCCTTCGCTGATGCTGCGGGAGATGGAGAGTAGTGCTTGCAGGCGCTCCAGCCACTGGGTGTCGGCTACTACCTGGTCCACTTCGCTTACCCGGCTCAAGTCCTTGCGCAGGGCGGCCATGGCAGCCGGGCTGGTGGAATTGGCTGCCGGCGTAATGACCAGCGTGGCGGGCAAAGGGTTGTCGGTCAGGGCGTCCAGCGCTTCACCGAAGCCCGAGCGCAGGCGGAACTCCGCGAGCCCCTGTTCGGCGGTGATGAGTTCCACCTTGGCGACGTCGTCGCGAGCTTCCACGCGTTCGGCCACTTGTTGAACGCGCGCGGTGCTGAGTTCCGGTTTCAGGAAGACGTCGATGCTGTAGGCCTTGCCCTGCCCGGGGCCTACGGCTTCGAGGTTGCGTACCGCGACTTGCAGCAGGGCGGGCAAAGCCAGCGCCACGCCGATGACCAGCCACACCATGAGTGTGGCGACGGGGCGCGAATAAAGGCGACCGATGGAAGCCACGCCCACTTGGGCGTGCCGCTCCAACCAACCATCCAGCCGTGTGCGGAACCCGCGCTTTACCGCAGTGAGCGTCTCATCCGCCATGGGTTTCCCCTGTCGGCTCGCTGCCGGTGTCCGTGGCGACGGGCTCGTCCCGCAGCACGCGGCCCTGGCCGAGATGCAGGCGGCGCACCGGGAAGCGTTCGATGAGGTGCACATCGTGGGTGGCGATGACCACCGTGGTGCCCACGCCATGGAACCGCTGGAAGATGCCCATGACGTCGATGGCGAGGTCCGGGTCGAGGTTGCCCGTGGGTTCGTCGGCGATGAGGATGGGCGGACGCGAGACCACCGCACGGGCGATGCCCACGCGTTGCTGTTCACCCGTGGACAGTTCCATGGGGAAGCCAGTTTCGCGGCCTAGCA